>CAYNPQ010000087.1:12563-15280 GCA_964399065.1 uncultured Treponemataceae bacterium
GGACACTAGCGGCCCGCCTCGGCGTTGGCCTCCGCGAAGGCGCGGGCCGCGGCCTCGACGCGGGTGCGGTCGATCCAGTAGTGGGTCACGAAGCGGAACTCGGCCTTGCCGGGGGCGACGATGTCGGGCGGGTTGACGAGGACGCCCTGCCGCTTCATGGCGGCGACGACCCGCCCCGCGTAGGCCGTCCCCTCGCCCTTGAAACAGGCCTTGAAGAAGACCATGTTGATCTGGACCGAGGCGGGGTCGAGCTCCACGCCGGGCAGCTCCGCGAGGAGGCCCGCGAGTCGCCGCGCGTTCTCGTGGTCCTCGCCGAGGCGCTTCGTCATCTCGTCGAGGGCGAGAAGCCCCGCGGCGGCGAGGACGCCCGCCTGCCGCATGCCGCCGCCCATGATCTTGCGCTTGCGGCGCGCCGCGTCGATGAAGGATCGCGGTCCGGCGAGGATCGAGCCGACCGGGGCGCAGAGACCCTTCGAGAGGCAGAACATGACCGAGTCGGCGCGGGCCGCGACCTCGGCCGCCTCGACGCCGAGGGCCGTCGCCGCGTTGAAGAGCCGCGCGCCGTCGAGGTGCACCGGCAGGTCCCGCGACGCGGCCAGGTCGCGAATCGCGTCCATGGCCGCGAGGGGCACGACGCGTCCCGAGCCGTGGGCGTTCTCCAGGCAGACGAGGGAGGTGACGGGGTGGTGGATGTCGTCCGAGCGGATGCGGGCGCGGACCGCCTCCGGGTCGAGGACGCCGTCGGGCGCGTCCGCCGGGCGGATCTGCACTCCCGCGATCACCGAGGCGGCGCCCGCCTCGTGCTGGACGATGTGGCATTGCTCGCCGAGGATGACCTCGCTCCCGCGGGGGCACCAGGCGAAGAGGGCGAGCTGGTTGCCGAAGGTGCCCGAGGGCACGAGGAGGGCGGCTTCCTTTCCGACGCGGGCGGCGGCCCGGGCCTCGAGCTCATTGACGGTGGGGTCGTCGCCGTAGACGTCGTCGCCCACGGGGGCGGCGGCCATGGCCTCGCGCATTTTGGGCGTGGGCCAGGTGACGGTGTCGGAACGCAGGTCGATGAGGTTCATGGGGGGAGTATAGTGGTATGCTGGGGGGATGCGGAAGTCTTCGGCCGCCCCCGTCCTCGCCCTCGCCGCCGGCCTCGCCTCCTGCGCGAGCCCTGGCGCCCGGTCCGCCGCCTCGCGCGGCGAGCCGCGTATCCCGGGGCTGACGGCGCTGCCCGCCACCCTCAAGCTACTCCCGGGAGGCCCCGCGCCCCGCGGCGAGACGGTCCTTGTCCTGCACGCAGCCCGCGGGGAGTCCGAGTCGGCACAGCTCCTCCTCGCCGCGGGTGAAGGCCCCCTGCGCGCCGTCGAGTACCGCGCCCCTGCCTTGGTCGGTCCGGGCGGTTTCCGGATCGAGGCGGAGACCGGCATCGTCGGCTACGTGCCCGTCACGCGGCCGAGCCTCGTCGGCTTCCGCAGGAAGGGCCTCTACCCCGATCCGATCCTCCCGGCCGCGCCCTTCGACCTCGAGGCCCGGGGCCGGCGTTCGCTGTGGTATACCGTCTCCGTGCCCCGCGGTGCCCCCGCCGGCGCGTATCGCGGCAGGGTCGGGGCCGCGGTTCCGGAGGGCCCGTCCTTCTCGATCGAGGTCGAGCTCATCGTCCACGACGTCGAGCTCCCGGCGACGAGCAGGCTCAGGACCCGGGTCAACTTCCGGCAGGAGAATTTCCGCGACCCGCGCTGGTACGGAGAGGCATGGAACGAGGATCGGGCAGCCGCGCTCCCCCTCCTCGGCCTCAAGTACCGATTCTCGAGCGACCCGCGACTGCCCTTGGCGGCGGTCTTCCGGAATGGCGCCGACGGGAGCCTCGAAGCGGATTGGCGATCTTTCGACGCAGCCTTCGAGCGATGGCGCGACCTCGGGATCACCGCCTTCGAGCTCGACCTGGGCATCCGCTGGACTGATTCGCCCGAGCGCATCAGCGAGGCCTACGGCCCGAGGCTCGCCGCCCTCGAGGCCCACCTCGAGTCGAGGGGCTGGTCGCGGCTCTGCTACCTCTATCCCTACGACGAGCCCTCGGCCCGCGAGATGCCCGCCCTCCGCGCCCGGCTCGAGGCCATCAAGGCCTTCGCGCCCCGCGTCCCGCTTCTCCTCACCTACGGCGTCACGAAGGCCTCGCAGCGGGCCCTCGACGGTTTGGTCGACATCTGGGTCCCGAACCTCCACCAGCTCGATCCCCGCTTCGCCGCCTCGAGGCGCGCCCGCGGCGAGGAGGTCTGGGCCTACGCCTGCGTCGGCAACTCCCTCCGGCCCTACCCGGACAACTTCCGCACGGACTGGTACGGCGTCGCGCATCGCGCCCTCGGCTGGTGGCTCTGGAAGTACGGGGTCGACGGCTACCTCTACTGGGCGGTCGACCTGTGGAGGGAGGATCCCTGGGCCGACGCCGCGACCTTCCCCTGGACGAACGGCGACGGCATGCTCTTCTACCCGGCGAAGGAGAGCTCCGAGCCGCCCTATCCCTCCATCCGCGCCCATCTCATGCGCGACGCCTTCGAGGACTATGACCTCCTCGCGATGCTCCGCGACCGCTGCGAGGCGGCCGGCGAGACGCCGGAGGCGGCGCGGCGGCTCCTTTCGGCCGAGGGTCTCATCCTCTCGCCGCGGCGCTTCTCGCTCGACGACGCGGCCTACGAGGCGGCCCACGCGGAGCTCCTCGGGCTGCTCGGGCC
>CAYNPQ010000088.1:0-15128 GCA_964399065.1 uncultured Treponemataceae bacterium
GCCGCTCGCCGCGCTCTCGCCGAAGGCATTCGCCGCGGTTACGATGAAGGCCTGCTGCGCGCCGTCGGGCAGCGACGATACGGTCTGGGGCGACGCGGCTCCCGTGATCCTCTGGTCGTAGCTCGAGGTCGTGACCGTGGCGCCCGCCTTGCGGTACAGGTTATACGACGTCGCTCCGTTGACCGAGCCCCAGCTCACGGTGACCTTGCAGCTCCCGGGCACCGCGCCGGAGATCGTCGGCGCGTCGGGTGCGACGAATCCGTATGTCGCCGAGGCTACGGCGGAAGGCGCCATGCCGGTCTTGAAGGCCGCGGCCTTGAGGGTGAGGTTCGAGGCGAGATGGACGGACCCGCCGTACGCGAAGCCGGTGGTCTCCGACGGGTCGTCGCCGTTGAGCGTGTAGCGGATGGAGGCGTCAGGGGTGGCGCAGCTGATCGGCAGGTCGAGGGCCGAGGCATAGCTGCCGCCGACGTAGCCGAGTTGCGGCGTGGCGACCTGGGCGGCGGTGGTCGCGGTCAGCTTGGAGCTCGCGGCGCCTTCGCCGTAGGTTCCCGTCGCGGTCACGATGAAGGCGTAGTTCCTGTCGTCTGCGAGGCCGGTGATCGTCGCGGGCGAGGATCCGACGGATTTCGTTCCCTCGTACAGGGCGGTGGTCACCACGTTGCCCTGCTTCCAGTAGACCGTATACGAGGAGGCTCCCGCGGCGGGCTCCCAGGAGACGAGGGCCTGCCTGACGCCCCCGACCGCGTCCGAGGCGAGGGGCGCCGACGGCGGCACGAAGGAGAAGGTCGCCGAGGCGACGCTCGAATCGAGTGTTCCCGTCTTGAAGGCCGCCGCCCTGAGGGTCAGGTTGGTCGACAGGGTGAATTGCCCGTTGTAGGCGAATCCGGTCGCGGGGCCGGGGGGATCGCCGTTGAGGGTGTAGCGGATGGCGGCTTCCGACGTCGCGCAGGAGAGGGTGACGGATTGGGGCGACAGGAAGCTGCCGCCGTTGGGCGATATCTCGGGCGTCGCGACCCGGGGGTAGTTGATGGTGTAGCTCGCCGAGCCCGGGCTCGAGTCCGCCATGCCCGCCTTCACGGCGATGGCGCGTATCGTGAGGTTGGTCAGGTTGCCCGACACCGCGATGGGAGAGGCGGATGAGAAGGCCGGCGAGGAGGTCGTCGGCGTGCTTCCGTCCGTCGTGTAGTGGATGACCGCCCCCGCGGTGGCGCATCGGATGCCCACCGATTGGTCGCTCGCATAGGTCCCGGCCGGGGGTTCGAAATAGGGCTGGCTCGCGGCGCTGTAATTGATCGAGTAGGACGCGGTCGCCACCTCGGAGGGGTCCATGCCGAGCTTCGTCGCGTAGGCTTTCACCGACGCGTTGCTGCCGTTGCCCGCCACGGCGAGGGGATGGGCGGCGTCGAAGAGCGGCGAGGTCGTTCCGGGGTCGTCCGGCGTGCCGCCCGTGCTCATCGCGTAGCGGATCGCCGCGCCTTCGGTGGCGCACGAGATGGAGATCTCGATGTCCGAGCCGAAGACGCCCTCGGCTGGGGTGAAGCCCGGCGTGGCCACCTTTCCTTGATTCTTGCCGTTGGCCTTCAGCAGGGCGGTGAAACGGGGGAGGGTGACGTCGTTCGTCGGGATCGCGAGGGTGGCGGTCTTGGCGCCGAGGCTGAGGGTCGAGAAACGGATCGTCAGCGTCGTGCTGTCCCCGGCCGCCAGGCGATCCGCGGGCGCGGCGGCGAGGGAGAAGAGCTCCTCCCCAGCGCCGGGATCCGGCGTGATGGCGAGGCCGGCGATATCGATGAGGAGCTCGGCGGCGCCCGCGTTTCGCAGGGTGAGGGTAAGGCTGGCGGCGGCGCCGCCAGGGGTGAAATCGCCGAGATCCACGGCGCCGCCGCTTTCCACCTCGATCCCCTCTCGCGTGACGGCGATGCGGGGCGACGAGGCTACCTCCTGCGTGCGCTTCGCCTTTTCGAGCAGGGTGTTGGGGCAGGAGGCCGTCAGGATGGCACAGAAGAGGGCGCAGACCGCTCTGGGCGCGATCCGCGGGGTAGGGGCAGGTTTTGGCATGACGATTGCCTCCGGACAACCAGCCAGAAGGACGCCGACATGCGTTCTTGTCGGTAGTAATTATTGCTCAAAAAACTGCTCAATGTTGGCAAGCCGAGTGGAAGGAACCGGCGTCGCGAGTCGCCTGCGGTCCCCTTGGTGGGCGAGGGTACCGGTTCGCCCGGTCAAGGGCCGTCGACGGGGGCAAGCGTTAGGCGAAAGGGCAAATCGCGGGCCGGCGGCGGGGAGAAGCGACTGAAGTTCTCCCTCCGCCTCGCCTCGATCGACGAGCTCAAGCGCGTCTATGAGATACCGATCCGCATTTCGGCGGTCGACGGCTCCGCGACCTGGGAGGACGCGATACAGCTCAAGGCCTACCGGGAGGAGCTCGTCCTCGCGCTCCGCTCCGCCTCCTCCGAGGTCCAGGGCGTCGTCATGACCCCCGAGCGTCGCTCCATCCCCTTCAGGACCATAGGCCGGAAGGCCGCGATCTCGGTGCCGGTCAAGGCCGAGCCGAACGACGACGAGGCGAGCCCGGTGCAGCTGTTGAAGGCGCAATCCAAGACCGGCTACCTCGGGCCCGGGGACCTGGACTTCTTCCAGGCCTACTCCATCTCGGCGGCCGAGGAGATCAGGTTCGATCCCCCCGCGGGAACCTACGACCAGCCCCTGCAAGTATCGCTGGCGAGCTCGACGGGCGGGCAGGTCCGCTACACCCTCGACGGCAGCGCACCGACCGCGTCAAGCAGTCTCTACTCGAGCGGATCGAAGATCGCCGTGGCCGCGAGCCTCGCGCTCAAGGTGAAGGTCTTCGGGGGGAGCGTCTCCTCGCCGATCGTAAACAGCGCGTTGTACGAACTCAAGGCGAGGGAGCCCGTCGTCAAGGTGCCGGCGGACGGCGAGGGATTCGTGATCACGGGGCCTACGCGCATTCCGCGCCGCGCTACACGCTCGACGGCACGGAGCCCGGCGCGACGAGTCCCTCCTGCGCCGCGGGAGCGACGGTCGGGAAGAGCTACGACGGGACCGTCGTACGCGCGAGGGCCTTCAAGGAGAACTGGCCGGACTCCCTCGACGACGCTCTCCCTCATCAACGGAGTGCCCGCGACCGGCTACGGGTCCTCCTCATGCGCCCTTCGTCCCCTCGAGCCACGAAAGCAGGTCCTGGAAGAAGCGCTCCTTGCCCGGCTCGTTGTGGAGCTCGTGGAACCAACCCTCGTACCTATGGAAGGCCAGGTTCGGGCCCGCGCCCTCGGCGAAACGCTCGGCCCCGCGCGGGCTGACGTTGCCGTCCTTGCTTCCCTGCGCGAGGAAGAGGGGAAGGGTGATCGAAGCCTTGCCCGCGAGGATGCCCTCTCCGGCGGACATGAGGTCGAGGCCGAGCCGCGTCGACACCATGGGGTGCACGAGGGGATCCTCGACGTAGGCCTTCACCACCGCGGGATCGCTGGACAGGACCGAGCAGTCGAGCCCGCTCGGCATCGTGAGCGAGGGCAGGATGCCCGCGAGCAGCTTGGCCAGCGCGACCTTGGCGGCCGGCACTTTCTGCCCGAGCTCGATCGCGGGGCTCGTCACGACTGCGCCCGCAATGGCGGGCCTTCTCTCGATGAGGTAGCTGAGCGCGACGGCGCCGCCGAGGCTGTGCCCGTAGAGGAAGACGGGCAGGCCCGGGAACCGGCGCCCCGCCTCCTCGAGCTGGCGGTCGATGAGGCGGTGCACCGCGGCGAAGGAGGCGCAGCCGCGCTTGCCTCCGCTCGTTCCGTGGCCGGGCAGGTCGAATACGAGGAATGCGGTGCCGGCCTTGGCGAGGCGCTCGCCGACATGGCGATAGCGCCCGAAATGCTCGCCGATCCCGTGCACGAGGACGATGACGCGGCTCGGCGCGCCTTCCGGCCTCCACTCCGCGGCCTTGATCTCGATCCCCTCGTCCGAGACCCAGGAATACCCTTTCTCGGTCATCGCCATCTCCCTCGATCCGCTGGACCACTCATCCTATTCTACGCGGTCGCGCCCGGGCGTCAACGTCCGGGACTTCCTTTTGAATGCCCATGGCGAGGGGAACGCATGCTCCAGCCGGCGAATTTCCGGCAGGGTTGCGACCGCATCGGACGGGCCTGAAAAAAAAATAACTTTAGGCTAGAATTGTCGTGGATTCAGCGACCCGCGGGGCCTGCCGGAGGTGAGAGATGAAAAAAACCGTCGCCTGCTTCCTGACGCTCGCCCTCTTCGCATCCTGCGGCTTCTGGGGACCATCACAGACGCCGGTCTACCTCGATGAGACGGACGGCGTCTTCTTTACGCCGAACGGCTCCGGCCTCTACAAGAGCGGTTCCCTCGAGGAGATGACTTTCGCCGCGTCCGGCGAGGAGGGCGCGAACGGGGCCGCCGGCGACGGTTCGTCATCGAGTCCGGTGGAGCCCGACGTCTACTGGCTCGACGAGGAGGGGAACCGGCTCTACACCGCGAACTCCTGGCGCGGCCTCCTCGCCTTCGACATTTCCACGCGCGCGACCCCGACCCTTCTCGCCCGGCAAGCGGTCATCGGGCGCCCGAAAGAGCTCTACGCCCACGACGGCGACATCGTCCTCCTCACCGATCCCTCCGGATACTCGGGGCCGATCTACTCCGTCGAGATGGCTGGCGCGGCCGGCAGCGCGGCTTCGGCCCTCTCGGCGGCCAAGAGCGCGGTGACGGTCATGCCGAGGTCAGCCTTCGGCGCGGGTGCCGACCTGGACCGCGCAGAGCCCTTCCGCGCGGAGATCGGCGGCTCCATCGTGGACTCGAGGCTCGTCGGCGACTCGCTCGTCGTGGCGACCAGCGAAGGTTGGTACGCCGCCTTGGGCGCGGGCTCCGGAAGCGCCTCCGGCTCGTCGGGAACGGCGGACGCCCTGGCCGGGACCGCCTCGTCGGCCATCGGCTCGTGGCGCGCCGCCCTCCACATCGTCGATCTCTCCGCAGCGTCCCCCTCGGTCTCCACGTATCAGGTCGAGGGGGACTGCACGGCGATACATGTCGCCTCGGACGCCGTCTTCGTCGCGCTCCGCTCCGGCGACTGGGGCTCGGACCGCTCGACCGTCCTGCGCTTCGACTTCGCGGCGGACGGCTCCCTCAAGCGGGCGGGAAGCGTCGAGGTGCCGGGCTATGTCTCCGATCGCTTCAAGATGGACTGGAAGGAGGGCTGGCTCCGCCTCGTCACGCACGAGTACCGCAACTGGTCCGACCAGTCGACGGCGGCCTTCGCCGTCGACTGGCGCGATCCCGCGGCACCGGTGTCGCATCGCGACGGCGGCCTCGTGCTCGCCTCCGGCGAGAGCCTCTACGCGAGCCGCTTCGACGGGAACTTTGCCTACGTCGTGACCTTCCTCCAGAAAGACCCGCTCTTCGTCGTCTCCTTCGCCGATCCCGCCAAGCCCGCGAAGCTCGGCGAGCTCGTGATCCCGGGCTACTCCACCCACCTCGAGCCCTTCGCCGGCGCGGGCGGCGAGCGCCTCCTCTTCGCCGTGGGCGTGGAGGGGGGACAGAGCAAGGTCGCCGTCTTCGACGTGAGCGATCCCTCATCGCCCCTGCAAAAAGGGACGCTCGCCCTCGGGGACTCCTGGAGCTGGTCCTCCGCCAACGGGGATTGGAAGCGCGTCAACAGGCTCGCGGGGCTCGGAGCCTTCGCCGTTCCCTACTACGAGTACGATTACCGGGCGGGCGGAGGCGGCTTCAAGGTCGCTCTCGTGTCGGCGGGGGCCTCGGGCGCGAGCCTCCTCTGCGAGCTCCCCGACTCGGGCGACACCGAGCGAACCATAGCCGCCGGCCCCGACCTCGTCTATGCCTACGCCGCCGACAGGCTCCAGGCCTGGAGGGTCGGCACGGATCCCCCCACGCTCACGGCCGAGGTCCCGATCGTCGAGGACGTCGCCTGGGCGGGGGAGATCGGCGGCGTCGGGGTCAAGCTCGTCCGGAGCGGCGACAAGGTCTCCGCGCGGAGCTTCGATCCCGTCGACTTCGCCTCCACGGCCTCGATCGCGAGGCTCGAGCTCCCGAGCCTCGACGACTCAGGGACCTCCCTCCGGTACGAGCTCGACGCGGGCGCGATTCTCCCCCTGCCCGACTCGCGTCGCCTCCTCGTGCTCGGCCGCGGCTGGAGCGAGGCGAGGGCCGAGAAGGCGATCGTCCTCTCGATCGCCGTCGGGGCCGATTCCTCTCTCGCCTTCGACCACGGGACGGTCGAGGTCTCCTCCTCCGCGGTCTGGGGCCCTCCGCCCTGCGACTCGGGGGCGCGCTTCGCGGGCCTCGCGGGCGGCAAGGTCATCCTCTTCCACGGAGGCGTCTCCGTCATCGACCCGGCCGCCTGGCCGGCCGCCGCGGAGATTTCCGCGATAAACGGCATGACGGCCTTTGCCTACGGCGACGAGGTGGCGCTCTTCACCTGGACGGATTCTCAGCGCGAGGGCTACGGACTCGTCGATGCCTCGATCTGGGATGTCTCCGGGGCGGCCCCGGCCAAGCTCTCGGGCCCCTCGAGCTTCCCCGGCGTCCCCCTCGGGCGCACGAAGGGCGGAACCTGGATCGGCGCCTACGAGCCGGCCTCCTGGCTCGAGGAATCGCGCATCCTCGCGGTGCGGCTCGGAGAAGGCCCGGCCGTCCTCCTCGGGGAGACCGAGCTCGAGGGCAGGGTCTCGGCGAGCGCCGCCTTCGGCGAGGGGCTCGCCCTCCTCGCGGGTCCGGGATTGCGGTATTGGTACTACGACGAGGTCATGCCCGCGACCGCCACGGCCTCCTCCGGCTCCATGTGGTTGCGGGCAACGCGCCGCGCGGTCGCGAGGGGATCGGGAGGCACCAACCTCGTTTCAGTGACGGCGGAGTCCGGCGCGCCGGTCCTCCTGTCCGTCGGATCCCTCGCCGGCTGGTCGGGCCTCCTCGCCGATGGCCTCGATTCCGCGGGCGCGCCGGCCCTGGTCGCCGCCGGCACCCGAGGCGCCCTCGTGTGCCGCCCCTCGGCGAGCGGCTTCGAGTCGACGAAGACCCTCGCCTACACCTCGGGCGAGGCCTGGTGGCTGCCCGGCCTCTCGGTCTCGGGCGCCGCGCTCTGGGTCTCGCGCTCGATGGCGGGCATCGAACGCTTCGCGTTGGAGTAGGCGCGTCATCCCATCGTCAGGCGACCTCATGAAAACGGCCGCCGGGAATGGCTTCCCGGCGGCCGCGTTCTCGTCGACGCACTCTCAGGTCATGGATTCGGGATCCGAATGGTCTGGCCTCCGCTCGCGTCGTGCCCCGAGACGTAGAGCACGCTCGAGGAATCCTCGTAGTTGATGGACACTCCGTCGAGATTCAGGTTGTCTGCGACCCGCGACAGACCGAAGGGCGAGCTCGTGTACATCGCATCGTAGGTTATGCGCCAGATCACGTCGTTCGTGTCCTGCCAGACCAGGTAGACATATCGGCTATCGTCGCTCACCGCGTATAAGGTACGCGAGCGGTAGCTGCCGTAGTCCGTCAGCTTCACCGCGGATACCGACGGATAGCTCTCCGCGGAGTACCACAGGCCGTTGAGCTGGTTGCTGGAGACCATGCGCTTGCACCGCAGATTCTCGGCCACCGTGTAGAAAAGCAGGTACTGGCCGCCCGTCTGCACGAGGTAGGGCTGGTCCGGGTAGCCTGTGGTCACGTCGACTATCGCGTAGGTCGAATCGTAGTTCTGCGACGCGGTGAAGGAGGAGGCGGAGCCGGTCGTCACGAGCAGCTTCCCGTTCCAATTGTTGTAAGCCGTCGGATCGGTCGGGTTGTTGTCGGGGAAGAGCAGCGCGCGCACGCAGACGCCCGACTGCTTCCAGCCGAAGACCTGCTGGCCCCAGGGATTGTCGGTCGCGGACGGGATGGGCGGATCCGAGTAATTCGCCATTCCCGCGGCTCCGTCCCAATGCAGTCCGACCGACTGGCCGTAGTCGCTCGTATTGAGGCCGCTGTCCCAGCCCACGGAGAAGAGGAGGTCGGTGGGGGTCGCGCGGTAGACGCTCGGCGAGGCCATGATGCCGGCGGGACCGTAGATGTTGACCGCCGGGTAAGTCGGGATGGCTTCCCAGGCCGCGGCGCCGCTCGCCTTCTTGGACCACATCGCCGTCCCGTTCGTGCCGAAGGCGTTGGCGTTGGCCGCGCTGATCCAGACCGCCACCGTCGTCCCGGCGCTGTCGATGTCGGCGACCATGTCGACGACCGTGCCCGTC
The DNA here is from genome assembly GCA_964399065.1 of uncultured Treponemataceae bacterium. Taxonomy (GTDB): domain Bacteria; phylum Spirochaetota; class Spirochaetia; order Treponematales; family Rectinemataceae; genus JAKLFE01. The sequence goes on from CAYNPQ010000088.1 coordinate 8,250, forward strand.
TCCTGTATCGCGAGCGGCGCGCTCCAGTTGAAGCCCTTGTCCGAACTCTCCTTGGAATACAGCTTGTTGTCGGTGGTGATGTACAGGTAGGACATCTTGGCCGGGTTGTCCCGGTTGACGAGGAGCTTGCCCTTGCGGATGTTCGGGCCGCCCGGCGAGGTGAACGAGGTGTTGCCCGCGGTCGTGAAGCTCCAGGTGGCGCCGGAGGCGAGCGCGATGTCCTGATAGTCCTTCATGCCGGTCGTCACGGTCACCGTGTAGGCGGTCGCGGGATCGAGGTAGGAATTGGGGGTGAAGGTCAGCATCCCCGTGGGCGGATTGAAGTAGTAGCTGCCGGCGACCGCGACGCCGCCCTTCGTCACCGTGAAGGAGCTGGCGAAGGTGGCGCTGTTCATCTCCTTCGAGAAGGTCGCCGAGATGTTGGGATCGCTGATGGAGACATCCGTGGCCCCGTTGGCCGGAGTATGCGAGGTCAGCACGGGCGCGGCCGCCGTCGTGAAGGACCAGACCTTGTTCTCGGCCATCGCCACTCCCGCGGTATCCTTGGCGCCGGTCGTTATCGTGACCGTATAGGCCTTGGCGGGAAGCAAGGACGCGGAGGGCGTGAAGGTGGCGACCTTGGAGGTCGCGTTGTAGGTGACGCTCCCCGCGGCCGAGGGCGTGAGGTAGAAGTTGCCCAGGTTGATGGATGTCGCGTCCATCGCGGCGCTGAATTGGGCCTGTATGCTCGGGTAGACGGGAGAGATGTTCACCGAGCCGTTGGGCGGGTAGAACGCGGAGACGTAGGGGGCCGGCGATTGCCTCGTGATGGTGAGGGTGTAGGGCGTACCGACGGTCGAATCGGGGGCGGTCACCGTCACGGTGATCGTGTTCGATCCCACCGCGAGGGCCTGGGTCGCGGTCGCGCCTGAGGGGCCCGAGATCGCGACCGTCGCCGTGGGCTGGCTCGCCACCGCCGATATCGTCGTGGAAGCCACCGCGTTGGCCACCGTCATCGAATAGCCGCGGGTGCCGGAGTTGAAGCCGAAATTCAGGTTGGTCCCCGACAGGCTGCTGAGCGAGGTGTCGTTGGAGGCCGGGGCGGCCCTGGTCACGGCGATCGTGTAGGTCTTCCTGGTCGCGCCGTCGGGCGCCGTGACGATGATCTCGATGGTGTTGGGCCCGACCGCGAGGGCCTGCGTCTTCGAGCTCCCCGAGGGGCCGCTGACGGCGATCGTCGCCGTCGGCTGGGCCGCGATGGGCGATATCGTGGTCGACGCGGTCGCGTTGGGGACGGCGACGTCGTAGCGATCGACCGCGGGCGAGAAGTCCAGCGGGATGCCCGAGGCGGCGAGGCCGCTCAGCGAGGCGTCCGTCGAGGCGGTGGCCGCGCGCACGACGGTGAGGACGTAGGGCGTGCCCGCCGTGCCGTCGGGGGCCGTGACGCTGACGGTGATCACGTTGGAGCCCTCGTACAGCGACTGCGTGGCGGCGGCGCCGGAGGGACCGTTGATCGACACGACGGCGGTCGCCTGCGAGGCGATGGCGGATATCGTCGTCGACGCGGTCGTGTTGGGGACGGCGGCCGTGTAGGCGAAGACTCCCGAGGCGAAGCCGAAGGTGAGGCCGCTCGCCGACAGGCTGCTCAGGGATGCGTCGCTCGAGGCCGCGGCCGCGCGCGTGATCTTGAGGGTGTAGGCCTGCCCGATCGTGCCGTCGGGCGCCGTCACGCGGACGGTCACCGAGTTGAGCCCGACCGTCAGCGCTTGCGTCGCGGCGCTCCCCGAGGGGCCGGCGATGAGGACGGTCGCGTTCGCCTGGTTGGCGATGGCCGTGATGGTCGTGGAGGCCGCGGTGTTCGGCACGCTGACGTTGTAGTTGTAGGTCGAGGCCGAGAAGGTGAAGGGCAGGTCGGTGCCGGCGAGCCGCTTGAGCGTCGTGTCGCTGGACGCCGCCGCGGCCACGGCCACGGACACTTGGTAGGTCTTGCTGGAGCTGCCGTCCTGCGAGGCGACGGAGACGAATATGGTCGTCGTGGCCCCGGCGGCGAGCGGGATCGCGGAGCTCGTGTAAGTCCCGCCCGCGAGGCTGCCCGCGGTGCCGTTGAAGGCGACCGTGGCTCCGCTGGCGTTCGGCGTCGCCGTCACGACGGTGGAGGCCGTGCCCGCGGGGGCGGCTATCGTGTAGGCCTCGGTCCCCGGGGCGAAGTCCGCGAGCGAGAGCCCGGACAGTGAGAGCGAGGACAGGGTGGCGTCCTTGTTCGTGGCGGCGAGCTTGGTGATCTGCAGCTGGTAGACGGAGGTGGAGCTCGAGTCCTTCGAGGTCACGACGATTATCGCCGTGTTGAGGCCCTCGTAGAGCGTCATGGAGCCCGTGGTTCCCGCGGTCTGGTTGACCTGGACGTGGGCGAGGCTCGCCTGCGTGGGAGTGGCGACGATGGCCGCGTTCGCGACGCCTGCCGCCACGGTGATCGGGTAGGTGAATACTCCCGCGGAGAGCGTGACCGCGGTGCCGTTGCAGGTCAGGGTGGCGAGGGAGGAATCGGCCTCGGGCGTGGTCGAGCTGCCCCCCGAGCCTGCCGGCGTCACCGTGACGGAGATCGTCTTCATCTGCCCGGAGACGCTCACGATGGTCACGAGGGCGGTGCCTTGGTAGACGCCGGTCAGGGTCACGGAGTTCATCGAGGTCGTCACCTGGGCGATGCTCGAGTCGTCGACGTTGGCCGTGAATGTCTCGGCGGTGCCGCTCGCGTTGAGCGCCACCACGCTGACCGTCTTGGTCTTGCCCACCGAGACGGCGACCGCGGATTGCCCCACGGTGAGGCTCGCCTCGCCGAGGGCGGCCCCGAAGATCTTGTTGACGAAGTCGCAACCGCCGAGGCTGAGGAGCGCGACGAGCAGGACGAGGACGAAGATGGCCCGGTTCCGGAAGCGGACGCTGGACATGGATCCTCCCGATGGCGGGGTCGGACGGCCCGGGCATGGCAGTCGAGGCGGAGTGGTGGGCCGCGCACCGCCTTTCATTGATTGTTAATTGAGTATAGCGCGCCGGATGTACGAAGGCTATAAAAAAGTGCCGCCGTCTTTCACACGTGGGCGGTTTTCGCGGAGAGCGCCGTGACATTATGGATAATTAACACTATAAGTATATAACTCCAGGTCCTGGCCGGGCAAGCCCGGGAACCCCGCGGGGGCCGCGCGCACCGCGCCGCGCTTGGACGAGGGGGGTCGGCGGGGGGAGAGACCTTCCCGGGGAAGGTCTCTCTCCCCGCCTCTAGTCCTTATTCGCCCAACGCGTCACTCGAAGGACTGGACCCAGTTGGCGGCCGGGGTGTCGGGGATGTAGGGCATGACCAGGTGCGACCGACGCTTCGCGTCCCGGTAGATCCGGTAGCAGATCGACCTGGCGCTCGGGTGCGGGCCCATGGCCCCGACCTTGCCGGTCCACGACTGCTTGTGGGCCGGCGAGGGGTCCATCGCCTTGATCTCGAGCTGGATGCGGTGGCCGGGCATGAAGACCTTGCCGCTCGGGTTCACCTCGATGACGTACTCGCGGACTTCGCCGGGCCTGACCTTGACCTCCCTCGAGTGGTCGTGCACGGGCATCCAGGGCTCCGACTCCGCGGGGACGAGGGCATGGGAGGCGCGCAACGCGCCGAAGCAGGGCATGTAATGCCTGCTCCCGTCTGGGTAGAGGTCGTGCACCTTGACGATGAAGTTCGCGTCCTCGGCGTCGATGGAGGCGTAGAGGTGGAGCGCGACGGGGCCGGTGAACTCCATCGGGCGCTCGAGGTACTCGCTCGTGTAGGTGAGGGACTGGACCTCTGAGCTGATGTTCGGCGGGTTGTGCACGAAGCCGTCCGGCGCGATCTCCTCCTCGACGTCCGGCTCCCATCGCAGGCGGCCGAAGCTGCGGAGGTAGAGCTTCCTCCAGACGGTCCTCGCGAGGGGCCACTCGCTCTCGTAGCGGTAGCCGGAGCCGAGGATGTTCATCTTGATCGGTGGCTCCTCCATCATGCCGGTGTCGACGCCCTTGAGCCAGAGGTCGTACCAGCGGAGGCACTCCTCGTTCATGGAGCGGTAGGGGAGCTCGAGCTCGCCGTAGTCCTCGAGGTTGGCGCGCTTCGGCACCGCGAGCTTCGGGGAGTTGAAGGCGCGCATGAGGGGCGTGACCCAGCGCCCGCTCGGCGACCAGGCCGAGTTGAGGAAGACGGGGACCTTCACCTTGTCGTAGAAGTTCTTCATCGAGCGCGCGGCCCAGAACTCGCCCTCGAGGGGATGGAGGAGGTAGTCGAGGTAGAAGGTGTGGTAGTGGGGCGGCCAGGTCGTGAGGATCTTCATGAAGTAGGAGTTGAGGGCGATGTCGGGGTCGGCCGCCCGCTCGGCCATGCGCCGCCTCACCTCCTCCTCGCCGTACATCTTGACCGACCAGGGCACGGGCTTGTTGGCGGGGCAGAGCTCCCAGTACATCGACATGTAGGTGTTGCCGACGCCGCCGTAGTAGCCGTGCTGGTAGTACTCGTCCGTGAAGGACAGGGGCATGATGCACTTGAGGTGGGGAGGCTGTTTCGCCGCGGCAAGCATCTGGACGATGCCGAAGTAGGAGTAGCCGACCATGCCGACCCCGCCGTCGCACCAGGCCTGCGCCGCGGCCCACTCGATGAAGTCGTAGGCGTCTTCGTGCTCCTGGGGGTTGTAGATGCCGTAGAACTCGCCCTCCGACTGGCCGACGCCCCGCGGGTCGGGTATGAGGAAGACGTAGCCGCGGCTGACGAAGAAGTCGATGTCGCCGGCCTCGAGGCTGTGGTCGAAGACGAGGGACTCGGGCGGCTGGGAGCCGCGCTTCATGGACTGGATGGCCTTGCCGTAGGGGGACCAGGAGACGAGGGCGGGGAACTTCCCCGCGGCCTCGGGGCGGAAGACGTCGCAGCGGATCCGCGTGCCGTCGCGGAGCGTCATCGGCACGTCGCGGTCGACGCGGACCTTGTGGAGCGGCTTGGAGAGTCTGTCGAGGTTCTTGACGTAGCGCCGGTCCCAGTAGCGCGGCAGCCGCGTCAGGCCGGACTTCGAGAGGAGGTCTTCGGTAGGCATGATAGCCTCCCAGCTTGTCGTTTGGGGGCTGCGGCCGCCGGGCCGCGGCCGCGGGCGCGGTGGAACCGCGAGCTCCCGCGGGGCCCCGTCGCGCGTCAGTAAAGCATGGGGCGGCGGCTTCATTTGTCGCGGTTGCGACAGACGCGAGGGCCGCCGCGAGGGCCCGAGGGCGACCCGCGCGGCGGCCGGGAGTGGAGTCGGGGAGGGCTCAGGCCTTCGCGCGCGCGGCGAGCTTCTCGGCCGCGGCCTTCTCGCGCTCGACCCAGGGCGCGTAGGGCGTGCGCATCGTCTCGAGCATGTCGACGCCCTTCTTCCTCTTGAGGTAGCGGGCCCTCAGGAGGACGTAGACGAAGGCGGCGGCGTAGAAGACGACCATCGCGATGTAGTTCTTGGGCTTCATCTGCTTGAGCACGTAGGCGCCCATGACCACCGACAGCACCGAGGCGACGATCACGGTCGCGACGTTGAACCAGTGGGGGAAGTTGAGCCAGGCCGTCTTGTAGGACTTGGGGAACTTCGAGGGCAGCCAGAAGATGCCGATGAAGACCACCGGGCTCAGGAGGAGGCCGGGGATCGTGGTGATGTTGATGACGTCGGTGAGGTTGAAGCCGCCGACCATGAAGACGAGGGCGATGATCGTGTTCAGCCAGATCGCGTTGGCCGGGGTCCCGTGCTTGTTCGTCTTCATGATGATCGCGGGGTAGAGGCCGTCGCGGGCGCCGGCGAAGTGGGAGCGCGAGAACATCAGGATGGCCGCGTTGATCGAGGTGACGACCGCGAGGAGGGCGCCGCCGGAGATGAAGAAGGCGAGCATCGCGGGGCTCATGAATTTCTTGGCGACCGCGGCGAGGTTGTTGATCTGGAAGAACTTGGGCTCGACGCCGACGGTGACGTAGGCCATGGCGGCGTAGAGGACGGCGGTCAGGATGGTGCCGATGATGAAGGCGATCGGGATGTTCCTGCCCGGATCCTCGATCTCGTCCGCGACGTACATGAGGGCGTTGGCGCCGATCAGCGAGCCGTGCATGATGCCCATGGCGGCCCACATCGGCCCGAGCTTCCAGGTCGTCGCGAGGACCGCGCCGAGGGTGACCTGGGTCGCTCCCCAGCCGAGGAAGACGTAGAGGAAGAGGGCGAGGAGGAGGACGCCGACGAGGACGTTCTGGACCCAGGCCGCGAAGTTGATCCCGTAGAGGGTGACGACGGTGAAGACGAGCGTGACCCCGACGGCCACCCAGAGGGGCGGGATCGAGGGCACGAGCATCTTGAAGTACTCGGCGAAGGTCCAGGCCATCGTCGCGATCTTCATCGGGCCGATGACGAGGTAGTTGATCGAGTGGAGGATGCCGACCGAGGGATGGACCAGGCGGGTGAGGGTCATGTAGGCGCCGCCGTTCGCGGGCAGGGCCGAGGAGAGGACCATCTCCGGCAAGGTCTTGAAGAAGACGAAGAAGGCGGCCAGGATGAAGCCGACGACGATGCCGTTGCCGCCGACGATCTTGATCGCGATCGGCGTGGTGGCGAAGATGCTCGCGCCGATGATGGAGCCGATACCCATCAACGTGCTCGATGCGAGGCTCATTTTCCTGGCCTGCGCTGGATTGCCTCCCTGCATGGTACCCCCTTGTGCGAGACTGGCGTTCACGCGGCCGCGCGTCGCCGCGGCCTTCCCGGGGAGATGATAGGGGTATAATCGGTATCCATCTGTCGTATCCGCGACACAAGCGGGCGGGGGGCGCGGGCGGGGGCGTCGCCCGCCCCCCGCCCGCGGACCTTCCTCGCAGGGTCAATACCCCGAGATCAGCGAGGC
>CAYNPQ010000089.1:0-14738 GCA_964399065.1 uncultured Treponemataceae bacterium
AGGCCGTCCTTGGACTTGTACCACTGGTCCGTGAACCAGGCCTTGGAGAAGAGGCTGTTCATGGTCGAGGGATAGCCGGCGAAGCCGATCCTGTCCTTCATCATCGTCACGACGTTCGTGTCGACGGAGACCGAAGCCAGGTCGAGGAGGGCCTTGTAGAGCTTGGCGTCGGCGTTCGTCCCGTCGGCGAGGAGGACATTGGTGAACTCCGCGCGGGCGAGGTCGAAGTTCTGGGACTCGAGGTACTGTATGCCGCGCGAGACGGTCGCGGGCCCGCTGGCCGCGGTGATCGTCGACACGATGGTGGCGAGGTCCGTGGCGTACTTGCTGCCGCCGACGTTCGAGACCTTGAGCTCGTAGATGTAGGTGCCGGCTGTCGCGATGCTCACGTAGGTGCCGCTCGTATCGCTCGTCGGCACGGGGCCGTCGCCGAGCACGCACTTCCAGCTGTAATCCACGTCGACGCTCTGGGCCTGGTTGTCGACCGTGCTGCCCTCGGTGACGAGGTACACCTTGGTCCCGATCGTGCTGACGGTCACGCTGTCGGCCGCGGCGGCGGTGCCGATCTTGGCGGTGGCGACCGCGACCGGCTTGGTCTCGGTCAGGGTCTTGGTGATCTCGACCTCGACGCTCGAGGCGTCGCCGCCGCCCGCCGTGGCGGCGCTGATGATGACGGTGCCGAGGTTGGCGGTCCCGATCGTGCCGGCGCCCGTGGTCACGGAGGCGGCGATCCTGATGTAGAGGTCGCCCGCGTCGGAGGCCGCGACGACGGCGGCCACCTTCTTGGTCGCCTCCTCGGCGATGTAGGCGGGGAGGGAGGTCTTGGTAGTCACGTTGAGCGAAACCGCCGCCTTCGACATCTCGGTGATGACGGCCTCGAAGGTCTCGGGCGTCGCCGCCTCCGTCTCGGCCACGGCCGCGGCCATGGCCTTCACGACGGCGTCGACCTTGGGCTTCACGGTCTCGGAGAAGGCGATGGCGCCCACGGCCTCGGCGACGACCTCGGCCTTGATCGCGGCCACCACGGTGACGTCGGTGACGACGGCCGCGACGGCGTCGAGGGCCTTGGCGGTGGAGTCGGCGATGACCTTCTCGACGCTCTCGCCGGCCGAGAAGTAGGCGGTCCGGTCCGGCTGGCCGACGGAGACGACGACGCTCCTCGCGGCCACGGCCATGACCGCGGCGCCGCCGCTCGTGCCGATGGTGGTGACGGCCTGCTGGACGCCGTTGAGCATGGCGGGGATGATCAGGTCGAGCTTGGTCGACTTGCTGGTGACGAAGCTCTGGACGGCCGAGGTCGCCCTTGTCTCGATGAGCGAGATCTGGGCGGCGCTGAGCTGGACGCTCACCGCCCGGGCGATGGCCCGCGAAGAGGTCGCGCTCGCGCGCAGCTCCTGCATGAATTCCGTGACGACCTTCTCGGCGAGGGTCGACTGGGTCGTGGTGTCGCCCGACCCTCCGGTGATGAGATTCATGATCTGGCTGCAACCGCCCAGCGGCAAGGCTAGGGCGGCGAGCAGGCAGAGCAAGGCGATCGACGTACGCTTCATTCCTATTCCCCCTTTATCCGTCGTGGAGAGGACTCGCAACTATTCGACTAGAGTATATCACTCGGGTAGGGGGGCTCGAAGCGTCGATCGTTTATTGGCGATGTATATATAAACCCTTTAGAGGCGCTGCGTCACGGAGAAAGAAATGAAGCGACGTTCAGCGTACTGGCCGAGCTCGGTGCCGGGCCCGCCGTCGAAGAGCGAGAGGTCGAGGCCGATCCTGCCTTCCGACCCGAAGGCCGCCGAGAGCGACGGTCTGAGGAGCGAAGATCCGTCGCGCAGGGACAGGATTCCCTGCAGGGAGAGCCCGTAGCGATCCCGCGCGTCGGCGAGGCTCAGGCCGAGGGCCAGGGCGCGGGAGAGCGCCGGGGCATCGGCTCCCGCCGGAGGATCGATGAAGGAGGTCCAGCAGCCCTCGGTGAAGGCCGTGAGGCTGAGGCCGCCGAGCTCGGGCGTCCAGGAGGCTCCAGCGGTGGCGGCCAGGCGGTCGCGCGACACGATGGGCGGCACATCCGTGGACGAAGGGACGCCGGCGTCGATGCGGTAGTACGCGCCGCCGCTGCCCTCGATCTCGTAGCTCCCCGTGGCGAGGGAGGCGCCGCGGGTCCATCCTCCCTCGAACCAGAGCCGGAGCGGGCCCGCCGCGCCCGCCGCCGAGAGGGCGAGGGCCTCGACGCGGGCGCGGTCGGCGACGAGCTCCAGGGGGAAGTGCCAGGGCGCCGAGGGGGACTGCAGTGTGGAGAGGATGCCGTGGAGGGCGGCCTGCCGCTCGCGTCCCGAGAAGAGCCGGAGGTCCAGGTCGACCGGCCCGAGGACCGCGCCGATCTCCGCGAGCCAGGAGGGATCCGGCTCCCATGCCGCGGAATCCTGTTCCGCATAACTCGTATCCAGGCTGTAGGTGACGCCGGCCACGGTGACCGTGCCGGGCAGGGTCGTCCGCGGGATCCAGGGCGAGCCGAGGTCGGGCAGGACGAGGGGCGGGGCGAAGGGCGCGGCGAGGATCGAGGCGCGGAAGGCCCCCGCGGCGGCCCCGAGCCGCGCGTAGGGCTCGGACGCCCGCCGCGGCCCCGCGGGGCCGGAGTCCACGCGCTCCAAGGGGTCCGAGGGCCCGAGGAAGACGCTCTGGGGGAAGACCTCGGCCGCGAAGGAATCGTCGCGGCCGTAGCCGAGCTCCAGGGAGAGGGGCCCCCAGGACAGCCGGCCCTCGGCCGAGTCGAGGCCTGCCGAGGCGAGCGAGCCCCGGGTGCGCCCCGCCAGCCTCCCCCTCGCGGCGAGCTCCCAGGACAGGGGCCCGTCCGGCGGCGATTCGCCGTCGCGGCCGCCGCCCAGCTCCCCGGAGGCCGCGAGGATGGGCTCGAAGGCGAAGGAGGCGCCTTCCGTGTAGGCCCCGCCGCCCGGGACCTCCCCGGGGAGCGAGACCGGCGCGTTGTACGAACTCGAAAGCTCGCCGCCGATCGACAGGTCGAGGGCGGAGATCGGCGCGATGCGCGACGCCATCGCCGCCGCAAGCAGCGCGATGCGCGGCGCCATGGGGAAGCCGCGCGGCGCCTTCGGCCTCACAGCGCCCCCGGGTTGAAGAGGCGCTCGGGAAGCGAGGCGGGCGTCGAGTAGCCCAGCACCCGCAGGATCGTGGAGCCGCCCCCGGCGAGGTCCTCCATCACGGCCTCCGAGGGGCGCGCGGCCGAGCCCTCGCCGGAGACGGAGGTCACGCGGTAGCGCCGGATCGCGGCGCCCGAGGCGTCGAGGTACTCCATGGCCGTGACGAGGCCCGTCGCCCGGTCCACGAGGACGAGGCGCCGCGCGTAGCCCGCGGGGCCCTTGGGCAGCGCGGACACGGCGCGCGCGCCCGCCGCGTCGCGCTCGGGCGCGAGGCCGAGCGCGAAGGCCGCGGCGTCGACGTTGCCGAAGTCCTCGGCCGTGAAGTGCGAGCCGAACACCGCCTCCGAGCGATTCGACGCGCCGAGGCGCCTCGTCCCCCGCGAGGTCCTCACCCACTGGGAATCGGGCTGGCCGGGTTCGGAGCGCTTGAGGAACTTCATGTCCGTCAGGAAGGCCGGCGAGAGGATCCGCGCGAGGATGAGGACGCGGCCCCCGCGGCGGTCGATGGAGAGCTCGACCTCGCGCTTCTTGCCCTCCGCCCCGGAGCGTATGTCCATCTCGAGCTTGATCACCTCGCAGGGCGAGGAGCCGAAGAGGTGCGAGCCAGCGAGGATCGCCGCGGCGGCCGCCTGGGGGCCTTCCTGGGCCGAGGCTTGCGCGCGGCCCGCGAAGGCGAGCAGCGCGAAGGCGAGAGACGCGAAGACGGGACGGCGCGGTCGGAGGATCATGGCCAAGCATCCATCGGCGCGAGCCCCGAGGTCAAGGCCGCCGCGGGCCGCGCCTGCCGGGGCCGGACGCCGGCCGCGGGGCCTCGAGGGCGGGCAGCACGAGGACGGCCGCGGCGGTGGAGGCCGCGAGGCCCGCGGCGCAGACCAAGGCGGTCTGCGCGATGAGGAAGGAGACGCTGAAGCAGAGCGTCAGGACCGCGGCGACGATGAGGACCGTCGTGTCCACCGAGGCGTCGCGCGCCTCGCGGGTCCAGCCGTGCAGGACGAGGACCAGGGCGTTGTCCACCCCCGTGCCCGCGATCGTCGCGAGCGCGACCGCGTGGACGCTCGAGAGCTTCCAGCCCGCGAGGCCCATGAGGCCGAGCGACGCGAGGAAGCCCGTGACCGGCACGATGGAGACCGCGGCCGCCCGCCGGAAGGAGCGCAAAACGAGGACGAGCCCCGCGAGAAGGGCCGCGAGGAAGAGGAAGGTGCCGGAGACCTGCCCGGCGAGGAAGGCCCTTTCCTCGATCGCGCAACGCGTCTCGCGTCCTCCCCAGAGGATCCTCGCCCCGGCCGGCAGCGCCACGCGGGCGACCGCGGCGCGGAGGGCCTCGATGTCGCGCATCCCGTCGAAGGAGGGCGAGAGGGAGACCGCGAAGCGCGCGGCCGACCAGTCGGCGTCGACGAGGTCCCGCGAGAACGAGGCTCCGCTCGTCCCCGAGAGGAGCTCGAGCGTCTCGCCGATGTCGCGGTCGCTCCGGGGCTCGGCGGAGCCGGGCAGGCCCTCCCATCTCGCGAGCCCCTCCGCCACGACGTCGGCGTAGCCGTAGACGGAGCCGACGCAGGATTGGCGGCCCAGGACCGCTTCGACGTCGCGCAACGCGCGGAACAGGCCGAGGTCGACGATGCCGTTCTCGCGGCCGGTCTCCACGACGAGGGAGACCTCGGAGAGCCCGGCGTAGGAGGAGGCGAAGAACGCGAACTCCCTCGCCTCGGAGGACCAGGGCGCGAACATGTCCTCGTCCGCGCGGCCCGCCTCGACGCGGAGCGAGGCGAGGCCGAGGAGGGCCGCCGCCGCCGCCCACGCGAGGCCGACGGCGCGCGGGCGCCGCCAAGGCGCGGCTGCGGATCCGGTCGCGCCCCGAGGCGCATCGGGCGCCGGGGAGCCGCCCGCCGAGGCCTCCGCGGACGCGGAGGCCTCGCGGAGCGCCCTCTCGCGGAAGCGGCGGGCCGCCGCCGAGGGCCTGCGCACGAGGCCCAGGGCGGCGGGCATGAAGACCAGGGCCATGGCGAGCGAGAAGGCGCAGCCCGCGATGCAGTAGAGGCCGAGGGCGCGGAGCTCCGCGAGGGGCGAGGCGAAGAGGCCGCCGTAGCCGAGGACCGTGGTCGCCGCGTCGAGGAGGACGATCTTGCCCTTGATCCGCAGGGCGGCCTCGGGGTCGAAGCCGGTCCCCGCCCAGCCCCGGTACACGTGGGTCACGTAGGAGTTCGTCAAGGCGAGGGTGAGCGCCGGCGCGAGCACGAGGTGGATCCGCAGGGGGGTGCCCGTCGCCGCGAAGAGGGCCATCAGGAAGAAGGTCGGGGCGAGGGAGAAGAACCAGAGGAAGGCGGCGGCCGCGAGGCTCCGCGTGATCGCGAGCTCGATGGCGAGGAGGACGAGGGTCGCGGCGGCGAGGAGGATGGGGAATTCCCGCGAGAGGGCCCGCTCGTTGAAGGAGCGGTACAGGGGAAAGCCGGCGAAGCGCAGCTCGGGGATGGCCGCGCGCGCCTCGTCCAAGGCCTCGTAGAGGGCGGGGCCGATGACCGACGAGCGGAGGTAGATGGTCCACGAGGAGCGGTCGGCTGAGAGGAAGACCCGCGTGAAGAGGGGCGAGGCGTCGAAGACCGCGCGGACCCGGTCCGGGTCGTCCGACGGCCCCGCGACCAGGGGCTCCTCCGCGAGCTCGTCGCCGACCCGCCGCGCGTCGCTCGCGTCGAGGGGAGAGAACACCGTCCACGAGCCCCGCCGCGCGCCGATGCGGGCCAGGGCGGCCGCGGCCTCGGAGAGGCGCGCGATGCCCGCGGCTCCCAAGGGGCCCCCGGCCGCGGGCAAGGCCGCGATCAGGCTCGGCTCGGAGGGGAAGAGGGCCGAAGCCTCGTCGTACTCGCGGGTCGCCGGGCCCTCCGGCAGGGAGAAGTCGAGGCTCGGGTCGATGCGGAAGCGGGCCATGGCCAGGGCCGCCGCGAGGACGGAGGCGCCGAAGAGGGCGAGGAGGGCTAGATCGACGCGGCGCGACCTGAAGGCGCCGAGGGCTGGACGCATCCTCACCATCATAGCACGGAGGGCGAGGAGGTGGGGCACCCCTACACCGCCGGGGCCCGCCGTGCTATCTTTCGCCCATGTTCCTCCGCGAGCTCGGGCAGTCGGTCGGCGCCCTGCGGGGCGCGGGCAAGGCGGTGCGGGAGCGCCTGGCCCGGCTCGGGATATACACGGTCGCGGAGCTCCTGCTCCGCTATCCCCGCGACTACGACGACAGGACGGAGTACGTCCCCTTCGCGGCCTTCGCGAAGGGCGGGCGGGTCCACACCGTCGCGGAGGTCGTCGCCCACGACTGGTTCGGCTTCGGCCGCATGCGTACCCTCAAGGTCCTCGCGCGGGACGAGTCGGGCCCCGCCGTCCTCGTCTGCTTCAATCGCCCCTTCCTCGAGTCGAGCCTCCCCGTGGGCGCGCGGATCCTGGTCACCGGCAGGTTCCAGTACCGCTACGGCGAGATCCAGTCCTCCGCCTTCGAGGCCGAGCGCCTCGACGATGGCCCCCCCCCGAAGACCGGCATCCTGCCCGTCTACGCGTTGACCGAGGGGTTGCAGCAGGGCAACGTCCGCAAGCTCATGAAGGCAGCCCTCGCGGAGTACGGGTCGAGGGTCGAGGAGGAGCTGCCGGCCGCCCTCCGCGAGCGGAGGGGCATGCCGCCCAAGCGCGCGGCCCTCGCCGACATCCACTTCCCGCCGAGCGCGGAGGCACTGGCCGCCGCCCGCGAGTACCTCGTCTTCGAGGAGCTCTTCTACTTCCAGCTCGCCGTCGCGAGGCGCGCCCTGCGGAGGCGCCAGGTCAGCGTCGAGCGCGGCCGCAGCGAGGGGCTCCTCCGCTCGCGGCTCCTCGCGCGCCTGCCCTTCGCCCTCACCCCCGACCAGGAGCGGGCCGTCGCCGAGATAGTCTCCGACATGGCGAGCCCCCGGCCCATGGCCCGCCTGCTCCAGGGCGACGTCGGCTCGGGCAAGACCCTCGTCGCCTTCCTGGCCTGCCTCGAGGCCATCGAGTCGGGCGCGCAGGCGGCCGTCATGGCGCCGACCGAGCTCCTCGCGCGGCAGCACGCCGCCACCGCGGCCCGGCTCCTCGAGCCCCTCGGCATCCGCCTCGCCTTCCTCTCGGGCAACGTCGAGGACGCCGCCCGCCCTCCCCTCCTCGCGGCCCTCGCGGCCGGCGAGGTAGACCTCGTCCTGGGGACCCAGGCGCTCTTCTCGGACGAGGTCGCCTATCGCAGGCTCGGCCTCGCCGTGGTCGACGAGCAGCACCGCTTCGGCGTCCTCCAGCGGCTCGCCCTGGGCCGGAAAGGCCCGATGCCCGACCTCCTCATGATGACGGCCACGCCCATCCCCCGGACCCTCGCCCTGACGGTCTTCGGCGACCTCGCCCTGTCCACCATCAAGACGATGCCGCCCGGGCGCAAGCCGATCGTCACCCACCTCGCGAAGGCGGGCAACGAGGCCAAGGTCTACGAGTACGTGCGCCGATTGCTCGCCGAGGGTCGCCAGGCCTACTTCGTCTACCCGCTGATCGGCGAGTCAGAGAGGCTCGAGCTCAAGAACGCCGAGGCCATGCGCGAGCGCCTGTCGCGCGAGGTCTTCCCCGAGCGCCGGATCGGCCTCATCCACTCGCGCCTCAAGGAGGAGGACAAGCGCGCGACCATGGAGGCCTTCGCCAAGGGCGAGCTCGACATCCTCGTGGCCACGAGCGTCGTCGAGGTGGGGGTCGACGTGCCCAACGCCTCGGCCATGGTCGTCGAGCACGCCGAGCGCTTCGGCCTCGCCGCCCTGCACCAGCTCCGCGGCCGCGTGGGCCGGGGCGAGGCCCAGTCCTACTGCTTCCTCGTCTATTCGGACGGCCTCACCGAGGACGCCAAGGGCCGGCTCAAGGCCATGCTCGAGACCTCGGACGGCTTCGCCCTGGCCGAGGCCGACCTGCGCATACGCGGCCCGGGCGAGCTCGCCGGCACCGCGCAGTCGGGCTACCTCCGGCTCGCGATCGCCGATCCGGTGCGCGACGCCCGCGCCCTCGAGGAGGCCCGCGCCGAGGCTTTCGCCTTGGTCGAGGCCGATCCCGGCCTCCTCGCCCCGGAGAACGCCGTCCTGCGCGAGGTCCTCAGCCGGGCCAATCCCTTCGGGGAGGCGCCCGCGGGCCACGGATGACGACGCGGATCTCGGAAAACAACGAGGGCGAGGCCTCCGCCCCGCCCTCGCGCGACCGGATCGGCGATGACTCGCCGATGGAGTGGAACGCCCCTAGGCCTTCTTCCTTGCCGGTTTGGCAGCCTTTTTCGCGGGCTTGGCCGCGGGCTTGCGGGCGGCCTTGGCGGCCGGCTTGGCCGCAGGCTTCGCGGCCGGCTTGCGCGCGCCCTTCTTGGCGACCGCGGGCTTGGCCCCGCCGTCGCGCTGCTTCTCGGTCGCGGCGAGCTCCTCGACCGCGCCCTTCCCGCGGGAGAGGACTGACTCGGCCCTGAGGAGGTACTCGACCACGCGGCCAGAGGGCGCGCGGGCGCCGAGGAGCTCCTTGACCTTCCGGAGTTTGCGGCGCATGTACTGGATCGAGGGTATGGTGGCGCCGAAGCGCTCCGCCAGCTCCCAGTCCTTGTGCTCGTAGCGCCCGGAGGCATCCAGCCCGTTGAGCGACAGGAACTCCTCCACGAGGCCGGGGCTCCACTCGACCGTGCCGCCCCGCGAGTAGTCGTGGGCGGCGAGGCGGCGCCTCGTGCGCTCGGCCGAACCCTCCATCTTCTTGCGCTTCCAGTAAGGGTGCCGGTTGCGCGCGCGGAGGATGTCCTCTTTCGTATAACCCGTCGACTCCATCCACAGCCTCGCGAGCCGAGCCTTCGCCGCGGGGCTGAGCTTGGCCTTCAAGGACCTGTCGATGTACTCCTCCGGAGTCCTGGACTCCAGGATGGTGGTTTCTGCCTTGGTCATACCTCAATAGTAAGCCTGTCAATCCGGCAATGCAAATAAATCGGCGGAAAAAAACGTGATGAATCCGCCTATCGCCCCCCTACCTGCGCCGCCCATCGCCCCTCCCGCGGCCACGCCGGCCTGGCCGGGAGCTGCTCCGCCCATCGCGCCGATCCGGAGAGCGCCTATCGTGCCAACTGGAACGCCCATCGCGGCGGCCGGACCGAAATACGGGATCGCCCATCGCGTCGGGCGGTGGAGGGAGGGCTTGGCCTTCGCAGGCCCGCGACGGGAAGGGGGCCCGCGGGGCGATAGGGCGGCCATCGCCTCCGGAAAACGTTTCGAGGTCGAGAGGCTGCCGTGACGCCCGCCCGACGGAAGCCGCTGCCGCGACGACTCCGGCCCCGCCAGGTACGAGGAAGTGAGGGCACCTGAGTCCGGTGTCACTAATTCATCCTATGATATATATTTATTTTTTATTAACAAGGCTTCTTTTCCTTCTGTCGCAAGTTTTCCACACGAAACGCGAATCCCCGTTTATCATTGAGCGAGCCCGGACGCGCAGCGGGCCAGAAAGGTCGAAAAGGAGAGAACATGTACGATCCGGATCGGGTGAGGCACGAGGGTCTCAAGGCCTGGGTGGCCGAGATAGCCGAGCTCTGCAAGCCGGCCGACGTGCATTGGTGCGACGGTTCCGAGGCCGAGAACGCCGAGCTCTGCGAGTCCCTCGTGAAGTCGGGCACCTTCATCAGGCTCAATCCCGCCAAGCGGCCGAACAGCTTCCTCGCGAGGTCCGACGCGGGCGACGTGGCGAGGGTCGAGGACCGCACCTTCATCTGCAGCCGCCGCAAGGTCGAGGCCGGGCCGACCAACAACTGGAAGGACCCGAAGGAGATGAAGGCCGTCCTGGACGGGCTCTTCGACGGATCGATGCGGGGACGGACGATGTACGTCATCCCCTTCTGCATGGGCCCCATCGGCTCCCCCCTCTCGCACATCGGCGTCGAGATCACGGACTCGGCCTACGTCGTGGTCAACATGAGGATCATGACGAGGATGGGCGCCGCCGTCCTCGACGCCCTCGGGCCCGAGGGCGATTACGTGCCCTGCGTCCACTCCGTCGGCCATCCCCTCCGCCCCGGCGAGGCGGACCTGCCCTGGCCCTGCGACAAGGACCGCAAGTACATCGTCCACTTCCCCGAGACCCGCGAGATCTGGTCCTACGGCTCCGGCTACGGCGGCAACGCCCTCCTCGGCAAGAAGTGCTTCGCCCTCCGCATCGCCTCGGTGATCGCCCGCGACCAGGGCTGGCTCGCGGAGCACATGCTGATCCTCGGCGTCGAGTCCCCCGAGGGCGAGAAGACCTACGTCGCGGCGGCCTTCCCGAGCGCCTGCGGCAAGACCAACTTCGCGATGCTCATCCCGCCGAGGGCCTTCGAGGGCTGGAAGGTCACCACGGTGGGCGACGACATCGCCTGGATCAAGCCGGACAGGAACGGCGAGGTCCACGCCATCAACCCCGAGTACGGCTACTTCGGCGTGGCTCCCGGCACCTCGGAGAAGTCGAACCCGAACGCGATGGCGACCATCCGCTCGAACACGATATTCACCAACGTGGCCCTGACCCCCGACGGCGACGTGTGGTGGGAGGGCATGACGAAGACGCCGCCCGCCGGCCTGACGGACTGGCAGGGCCAGAGCTGGGATCCGTCCTCGGGCAAGCCCGCGGCCCATCCCAACGCCCGCTTCACCGCGCCCGCGCGGCAGTGCCCCTCCATCGACCCCGAGTGGGAGAACCCCGCCGGCGTGCCCGTCAAGGCCTTCATCTTCGGCGGCCGCCGCAGCACCCTCTATCCCCTCGTCTACCAGTCCTTCAACTGGACCTACGGCGTCTACCTCGCCGCGACGTTGGGCTCCGAGACCACGGCGGCGTCGACCGCCGCGGTGGGCCAGGTGAGGCGCGACCCCTTCGCCATGCTGCCCTTCTGCGGCTACCACATGGCGGCCTACTTCAACTACTGGTTCCGCTTCGGGCGCAACATCAAGAACCCGCCGCGCATCTTCGGCGTCAACTGGTTCCGCAAGGACAAGGACGGGAACTTCCTCTGGCCAGGCTTCGGCGAGAACGTCCGCGTGCTCAAGTGGATCGTCGACCGCTCGAACAACCACGCGAAGGGCGTCGAGAGCCCCCTGGGCTGGATGCCCCGCTACGAGGACCTCTGCTGGAAGGGCCTCGAGGACTTCGGCGAGGACAAGTTCAACGAGCTCATGGCCATCGACCGCGAGAAGTGGTTCGGCGAGCTCCTCTCCCACGAGGAGCTCTTCATGAAGCTCTACGACCGCCTGCCGAAGGAGCTCATCTTCATCCGCGAGCTGACCCTCTCGAGCCTCTGGCGCTCGCCGGAGCACTGGGAGTTCAGCAAGGTCTCGCTCGAGCCGACGGAGGATTGAAGGGAATCGTCTTCGCCCGGGGGGAGACGCTCAGGTCGGGACGCGGACGCATCCTTCCCCGGGCGGCTCCCCGGATCCCGGGATCAGCCGACGTTCCCCGCCCGGGTCGCGTCAGGGTCGATGCCGCTGACTTCAGGCGCGGACGTAGGCGGCGGAGGCGAGGCCCTTCTTGCGGCGCTCCGCGGCGAGCCTCCAGCCCGAGGGGCGGCGCTTCTCCAGCCTGCCGAGCTCCGAGGCCGTGCTGGTCGCGACATAGGCGCCGCCCGACTTCACGAGCCTGCCCGCGAGCTCCCAGGCCGGCGCGGTCCAATCGTAGCCCGGCACGACGTCGGGGAATTCCGCGACGAGATCCATGCCGCGATCCTCCGCGAGCTCGTCGAGCCTGAGCGCGTCGAGGGGGCGGTAGGCCGGCGGTTTCCGCCCGCCCGCGGAGGCGAGGTTGGCGCCTGTCGCGGCGAGCGAGAGCAGGTCGCGCGAGGCGGCCGAGATCCGGGCGGGGCCGAGCTTCCGCGCGAGCCAGACCGGGAAGTGCCCGACGCCCGGATCGATGACCAGGGCCTCGCGCACGAGGGAGCCCGGCAGGGCGCGGGCGGCGACCTCGGCGGCGAGGGCCGGCGCGTAGCCCACGGTATCGAAGTCGGGCAGGCCCCAGAAGCCCATGGCGCGATAGGCGACATCGCCGTACTTGAAGGCGGCCTCCCCGCGCGCGTAGGCCGCGAGGTCGAGGCCTCCCAAGTCGAGCGCGGCCCCCGCGGCCGCGATGACGCCCGGCGACGCCGCGGATTCCGCGGCCGGGACGGCCCCGATCGCGGCCGCCGCGCCTGGGGCGGCGCGTTCCGCGATGAACACGCTGTGCCCCGTGCCCCGCTCGGACGAGACGAGGGCGAGTCCCGCCTCCTCGATCCACCGCCTCGCCTTGTCCGCGAGGGTGTTGACGATGACGACGCCGAGCCTGCCGCCCGGGGCGAGGAAGGCCGGTCTTCCCGAGCCTGCGAAAGGCCCCGAGCCCGAAGCGCGGGAGAAAAAGGCGGCGAGCGCCGGGGCCCCCGCCTTGGCCGGCAGGTTCGAGGCGACGAAGTCGAAGCCGAGCGGGGCCGGCCCCTCGAGGGTGGCGGACTCGAGCCCGTCGGCGAGGAGGCCGAGGAGGGGCCTGGGCGCGGCCACGGGCGTACGGGTCGCGCCCGAGGCCGGATCGGTCCAGGCAGTCCTGCCCTTGAGCCGGTTGGCGATCCTGTTGCGCTCCGCGAAGGCCACCGCGAGGCTGTCCCGGTCGCGCATGACCACCTCGGCCTCGGGGAAGGCCTTCGCGATCGCGAGGCCGATCACGCCGGTGCCGCAGCCCGCGTCGAGCACGCGCCGCGCCTTCGCGAGCACGGGGTCCCGTGCGATGGCCTTGAGGAGGAGCCGCGTGCCCTGGTCCACGTCGTAGGAGGAGAAGAGGGCGTGGGAAAGGTCGAGGCGGAGCTCGGCGCCGGAGAACTTGAAGGCCACCGTCTTATTGACGAGGGGCTCGAGGTCGATCATGCCTCAATCATAGCGGAGCCCGCCCGAAGCGGCTATCACTGGCCCGCGGCGCGGGACGGACCGGTGCTCCGGGGGGAGCGGGCGGGCTTCAGGGAGCGCGCTCGACGAAGGACCGCGTGGCGGTGTCGACGAGGATGCGCTCGCCCCGCTCGATGTCGAGGGGCACGCGGACCACGAGGCCGGTCTCGGTCCTGGCGGGCTTGGTCGCGCTGAAGAGCGAGTCGCCCCTGAGGTAGCTCTCGAACTCCACGACGGCGAGGACGATCTTCGGGGGGATCCGGATGTCGAGGGGACGTCCTTCCCACAGGACGACCGCGTAGGTCCCCCCTTCCTTGAGGAAAGGGGCCTTTTCCTCCTGCCCCGCGACGGGCACCTCGACCAGATCGAGGCCCGCGCCGCTCGCGAAGACGAAGCTCCGGTCGTCGCTGTACTGGAATTCGCAGTCGAGGAGCTCGATCCCGGCCTCCTCGACGCGCTCCGAGGCCTTGAAGTCGCGCCAGGCCAGGCTGCCGGTCCCGAGGTCCCGGAACCTGATCCTGAAGGCGCCCGCCCCGGCCTCGCGTTCGACCGCGATCCGCGGTCTCCCGTCGATGAGGAGGCAGGCGCCGACGGCTATCTCGCTGCCGCGGAGCATCGAGGTCTCAGGCGGTGGCCTCCGCCGGGGTCGCCTCGCGGGAGAGCACGCTCATCTCCTCGGCGTTGAAGATCCGGTCGATGTCGAGGATGATGATGAAGCTGTCGTCCTTCTTGCCGACGCCGCGGATGAACTCCGCGGCCAGCCTCGTGCCGAAGCGTGGCGCGTTCTCGACCGACTTCTCGTCGATCTCGACGACCTCGTGCACCGCGTCGGCCAGGGCGCCGACCACGACCTTGCCGTCCTGGCTCTCGACCTCCATCACGATGATGCTCGTGTCCTTCGTGATGGGCGTCTCGGGCATGCCGAATTTGAGGCGAAGGTCGATCACGGGGACGCCCGCGCCCCGGAGGTTGATGATGCCCTTCATGAACTCGGCGGTGCGAGGCAGCCGGGTGATTTTCGTATGCTCAAGCACCTCGCGGACCTTCGCTACGCCGATCGCGTATTGCTCGTCGTCGAGGGTGAAGGTCAGGTACTGGTTGGCGTTCGAGGTCTCCATCGCGGGACCCTCCTTATGCACTCATTCTATGCGTCCGCCCCCGCTTCGTCAAATGCCGGCGGTCGGAGCCTTCAGGACCCGCCTCGGGCCCGCAGGGCCAGGCGGGCGTTGCGCCTGAAGGCCTCGAGCGGCATCCAGCCAAGGCCAAGGGCGGTCCCGCGCAGCCGCGAGCGCAATTCCTCGTCGGAGGCCTCGAGGAGCCACTCGGCGGGGAGGCCGGGGCCGAGCGGGCCGAGCGTGGAAACGGCGCCGGGATCGGGCCTGAAGCGGGGACAGGCCTCGAGGCAGGCGTCGCAGCCGTAGAGCCGCGGGCCCCAGGCGGCCTCGATCTCCGGGGGCAGGGGGCCAGGCAACGTGGACCAGTGCTGGATGCAAAGCTCGCGCGAATAGCCCGCCGGACCGAGGGCCCCGGTCGGACAGGCAAACAGGCACTCGCCGCAACCCTCGCAGGCCGGGTCGGTCCCCGGCCGTGGCGGCTCGCGGGCTCCGGAAGGGGCCACGGCGGATGCCTCCGCGCCCGCTCCCGCCGGGGCCAGGAGGAGGCCGAGGACGCAGGCCGGGCCCGCGCCCGG
>CAYNPQ010000090.1:0-14560 GCA_964399065.1 uncultured Treponemataceae bacterium
AGGGCGGCCTTGATGCAGATGGGGTTGGAGAACCAGTAGAGGGCCTTGAGGAGGCCGTAATACCTGAAGTACGCGGCGCGGCATTCCTCGACGCGCTGGATCGAGTCCCAGGGCCTGCCCATGAGGGCCATCTCGGCGGGGATGACGTTGCCGCCGATGTTCGCGGCCCCGTTCCCGCCGATCGCCATGGTCGGGAGGAGGATCGAGTACTTCGGGAAGTCGCAGCACATGATGCTGAGCCGGTCGCCGAGCCTCGTCTTGACCTCGCAGAGCTGGCCGACGCTCGGCATGGCCTCCTTGTCGACCACGAAGTTCGGGCAGGCCTCCGCGAGCTCGACGATGGTCTCGGGCTCCAGGAAGACGCCGGTGCGGCTCGGATTGTTGTAGACGCCGACCGGTATCGAGACCGAGCGCATGGCCTCGAGGAGGAACTCCTTGACCGCCGACTGGGGCGGGAGGAGGTAGGTCGGCGCGGTGAACACGAGGCCGTCCGCGCCCTCGGCCTCGGCGAAGCGCGCGAAGCGGGTCGTCGCTTCCGTGGTGGGGAAGGTCGCGCCGAAATAGCAGGTTATGCGGCCGGCGCAGAGCTTCGCCATCGCCGGCAGTATCGCGTGACGCTCCTCCGGAGAGAGCATCGAGACCTCGCCGGCCGAGCCCATGCAGAAGAGCATGTCCGTGCCGTGCTCGACGTGGAAATCGACGATCGCCGCGAAGGCGCCCATGTCCACCTTGCCCGACGCGTCGAAGGGCGTCGGTATCGCGACCCAGGATCCGCTCGGCTTCTTCATGGTCTTCAGTCGTCCTTGTCGGTCAGGGGCTCGATGTGGACGGTCGCATGCAGCTTCAGGTCCTGCAGGATGCGCTTCTCGACGCGGTCGCCGATGCCGTGGGCGTCCTTGAGCGACATCTCGTCGGCGAGCTTGAGGTGGAGCGTCAGGGCAACGGTGCCGCCGTAGCTGTGCATGTGGAGATGATGGACGCTGGCGGCCACGGCCGGGACCTCCTTCGAGACCGTCTCGGCGATGGCCTTCCTCGTTTCCTCGGGGACCTCCTGTCCGAGGAGGGTGGAGGAGGTCTCCTTGATGATGCTGACGGCCGCGCCGATGATGAGGCAGGCCACGCCGATGCCGAGCACCCCGTCCATCCACCAGAGCTTGCCGCCCAGCAGGGCGCCGACCACGATGAGGGCGGAGGCGATGGCGTCCGAGCGGTGGTGCCAGCCGTCGGCGACCACCGACTGGGCGTTGGCCTTCTTGCCCGCCCAGAAGGCGAACTGGGCCAGTCCTTCCTTGAAGAGGACCGAGACGCCGAAGATGACGATGGCCGCGAGGGAGAAGGTCACCGACTGGCGATGGATCAGGCGGTCGAGGGATTCCCAGCCGAAGTAGCAGCCGACCACGGCGAGGAGGACGCCGATGATGATGGCGGAGATGTTCTCGGCGCGGGCGTGGCCGTAGGGGTGCTCCTTGTCGGCCGGCTTCGACATGATCCAGAAGCCGACGATGACCACGATCGAGGTGAGGGTGTCGGAGAGCGTGTGCCAGGCGTCGGCGACCATCGACACCGAGCCGATGACGCTGCCCGCCCAGAATTTGATCCCGAACAGCAAGGTATTGATGACGATCGAAGCCCAACCCTCGACGTAACCGAGCTTCTCCTTCGCTATAGCCATGATGAAGCCTCCTGAAGATGATTGCGGCATCACGAGAAGCGACGGAAACGACGGACTCGCCACCCTTGTCCCTTGCAGGACGAGGGGTCGCCTCCGACAATTCCCGTAAGGCCCGGATGGGGACATCTCCGGCGCCGCCCGGTCCCTTCGTCCCCTCATCCAGATCAGTGTAATACAGGACTAACAAGTCCTGCGGGTCTTGTCAACGGAAAATGGCGGCAGCCTAAAAAAATGTTCACCCGATTAAACAAATATTTTAATTAAACTTGCAAAGCCCGGATTATGGACCTATAATCCGCTAGTGTAAGGGACAAACGCAACAACTTGTTAGCTGGGCCTAACCGAAGGGGTGTGCGCATGCCGCGTTCGAATACTGCCGAGAGCGCCCGGGCGACGAGCCCGAATACCGAGGACCTCGACGTCGTCCTGAGCGTCAAGAACCTGACCACCCATTTCTTCACCAGGGAAGGGGAGGTCCACGCGGTGGACGGCGTGAACTTCCGCGTGGAGAAGGGCGAGACCCTGGCCATCCTGGGCGAGAGCGGCAGCGGCAAATCCGTGGCGGCCTTCTCGCTCCTCAAGCTGGTCAAGACGCCGCCGGGAAAGATCCTGGCAGGCGAGGTATTCCTCGAGGGGAAGGACGTCCTGAAGATGTCGGCCGGCGAGCTCCGCAAGGTGCGCGGCTCGGGGATCGCCCTCATCCTTCAGGAGCCCATGTCCTCCCTGAACCCCTCGATCAGCATAGGAAAGCAGATCACGGAGGCGATCGAGATCAACCAGGGGCTCGGGCCGGAAGAGGCGAAGCAGAAGGCCATCGAGATGCTCAAGCTCGTGCGCATACCCTCGCCCGAGAAGCGCTTCAAGAACTTCCCCTACGAGCTCTCGGGCGGCATGAAGCAGCGAGTCATGATAGCCATCGCCCTCTCCTGCCGGCCCAAGATCCTCATCGCCGACGAGCCGACCTGCTCCCTCGACGTGACCATCCAGGCCCAGATCATGGAGCTCATGAAGCAGCTCAAGCGAGAGATCGGGATGACGGTCGTGCTCATCACCCACGACCTCGGGAACGTGGCCGAGATGGCCGACCGCGTGGCGATCATGTACGCGGGCCAGGTCGTCGAGGTCTGCGAGGTCAAGCACCTGTTCAAGCTCCCCGCCCACCCGTACACGAAGGGCATCATCTCGACGATCATGGACATGAAGGCCGGCGGCCGCCTCGCCGTCATCCCCGGCGACCCGCCGAGCCCCTCGAACCCGCCGGCCGGCTGCCGCTTCCATCCCCGCTGCGAGCACGCCAAGGAGCGTTGCGCGAAAGAGGAGCCGCCCTACGCGCCGATCCCCGGCTGCGAGGGCGGATGGGTCAAGTGCTTCTACCCCCTGGGGGGGTGCGAATAAGGTGTAGGTGTTTTCCGAGACCGAAGGAGGTATCATCGCCATGAAGAAGTCTCTGATCGCGCTAGTCGCGTGCCTGCTCGTCGCTAGCATGGCTTTCGTGGGTTGCTCCAAGGGCGGGGCGACGCAAGGCAAGGACCTCGTCGTCATCGCGCTGCAGGGCGAGCCGACGACCCTCGATCCGCAGTTCTCCGACGACGGCAACTCGAGGGCGGTGACCGACAACGTCTTCGAGAAGCTGATGGAGCTGGACGGCAAGACCCTCCAGCCCGTCTACGGCCTCGCGACCGAGTACAAGAACGTCGACGCGACCACCTGGGAGTTCACGATCCGCCCGAACGTCAAGTTCCACGACGGCACCGTCCTCTCGGCCGACGACGTCGTCTTCTCGATCACGCGGATCATCGACCCCGCCTACAAGTCGCAGATCGCGGGCAACTTCGCCTCGATCAAGAGCGCGACGGCGGTCGACAAGATGAAGGTCAAGATCGTCACCGACGGCCCGGACCCCATCCTTCTCAAGCGCCTGACCAAGCTCGACATCGTCTGCAAGAAGTGGGTCGAGGCCAACAAGGACAAGGTCGCCACGACCGCCGTCGGCACCGGCCCCTACAAGGTCACGGCCTGGAACCGCGGCGTCGACATCCAGACGGCCGTCTACGACGGCTACTGGGGCAAGAAGCCGGCGATCAAGAACGCCAAGTACCGCTTCATCCAGGAAGCCTCCACGAGGCTCTCCGCCCTCAAGGCCAACGAGGTCAACTTCGCCGTCAACATGCTCCCCGAGTACGTGAAGGAGCTGCCGAAGGCCGCGACCGAGAAGAGCCTCGAGGTCTACTGGATCCGCTTCAACCAGCTCCGCGGCCCGATGGTCAAGCCCGAGATGCGGCTCGCCGCCAACCTCGCGGTGGACCGCCAGACCCTCGCCGACACCCTCTTCGCGGGCGCCGCCGCCCCGGCCGAGGGCCAGATGGCCAAGGAGGGCTACGTCGGCTTCTCCACCGCCGTCAAGGCCTACCCCTTCGACAAGGCCAAGGCCCAGGAGCTCCTCAAGAAGGCCGGCTACAAGGGCGAGGTCATCGAGCTCGTGTCCGAGCGCGGCCGCTGGCTCAAGGACGGCGAGGTCACCGAGGCCGTCGCCGCCATGCTCGTCGACGCCGGCTTCAACGTGAAGATCAAGTTCCTGAGCTGGCAGGAGTGGCTCGACACCCTCTTCAACAGGGACAAGGCGCCGGCCATGCAGTACAGCTCCTCCGGCAACGAGTTCTTCGACATGGACCGCGCCTACAGCTCCATGGTCGACTCCAAGGGCTCGCAGTCCGCGATGAGCGACCCCGCGATCGACGCGAAGATCGCCGAGGCCCGCAAGGAGATGGACCCGGCGAAGCGCCAGGCCCTCTACGACGAGCTCGCCAAGCACTTCTACGAGAACCCCTTCGGGATCCCGCTGCTCAACCTGAAGGACATCTACGGCATGTCCACGAACCTGTCCTGGACCCCGCGGCAGGACTCGCGCGTCACCGTCTACGAGATGAGCTTCGCGACGAAGTAAGTCCGCGACACTCGGGGGGAGGGGCCTAGGGCCCCTCCCCCTTCCACCTGAAGGGTTAACCGGAAATGCTGAAATACGTCATCAAGCGGCTGCTGTTCACTATCGTGATAATACTCGGCGTGTCTCTCCTCGTCTTCGTGATAACCCACGTCATCGGCAGCCCCGTGGACGTGATGCTGCCGCTGCAGGCCACCGACGCCCAGCGGGCCGAGTTGACCCACCAGCTGGGGCTGGACAAGCCCTTCATAAACCAGCTGGGAGACTTCATGGGGAGCATGCTGCGCTTCGACTTCGGGAAATCCTGGTGGCAGGGCGTGCCCTCCCTCGGGATCGTCCTCGAGCGCATGCCCGCCACGCTGGTCCTCGTCGGGGCCGGCTTCCTCATCGCCATCATCATGGCCCTCCCGCTCGGCATCCTGGCCGCGCGGAAGCCGGGCTCCACGCTCGACCGCGTCCTGACCACGGGCTCGCTGATTGGCATCTGCCTGCCGGCCTTCTGGGTCGGCCTCATGCTCGTCATCCTCTTCGCGGTCAAGCTCGGCTGGTTCTACACCTCGGGCTACGGCACGATCCGGCACCTCATCCTGCCGGCCGTGACCATGGCCATCGTGCCGGCCGGCCACTTCGCGCAGATCGTGCGCTTCTCCATGTGCGAGGAGCTCAACGCGCCCTACGCCGACACCGCCCGCATGAAGGGCGTGAAGGAGTGGGTCGTGCTCTTCCGCCACTGCTTCAAGAACATCATGACCTCGGTGCTCACGATAGGCGGCATCAACCTCGGCCGCTTCCTCGCGGGCGAGACCGCGGCCATCGAGGTCGTCTTCGGATGGCCGGGCTTCGGCAACCTCATCGTGGACACGATCGGGCGACAGGACTTCCCGCTGCTCCAGGCGGAGGTCTTCTTCGTCGCGATCATCATCTGTTTCATCAACCTCGGCGTCGACCTCCTCTACGCCGTCTTCGACCCTCGAATCCGATATTGACCGGCAGGTGCACCATCATGGCGAATAACCAGGAAATTCGGACGGGCGCCGGGACGAACAAGAGGCTCTCGGCGGACTCGCGCCTCTTCAACAGGCTCGCGAAGCGCTTCAAGGGCAACAAGGCCGCGCTCGCGGCGGCGCTCATCCTCGTCCTCATCACGGCGATGAGCATCTTCGCGCCGCTCATCTCGCCCTACGACCCCGCGAAGGGCGTGCTGCAGGACAGGCTCAAGGCGCCCACCCTGCAATCCCCGAAGGCCGGGGGCTTCCCCCACGTCTTCGGGACCGACCAGCAGGGCCGCGACGTCCTCGCGCGCATCATCTACGGCGGCAGGGTCTCGCTCTCGGTCGCCTTCATAGTCGTCATCATCGCCGGCATCTTCGGGACGGTGCTCGGCCTCATCGCGGGCTACGCGGGGGGATGGACCGACATGATCCTGATGAGGATCGTGGACATCCAGTCCTCCTTCCCGGGCCTGATCGTGGCGCTGACCTTCGTCATGGTCCTCGGCCCGGGCCAGAAGAACCTCATAATCGCCCTCCTCATCAACGGCTGGATGATCTTCGCGAGGATGGCCCGCAGCCAGGTCCTCGTCATCCGCGAGTCGTCGATGGTCGAGTCCTCGCGGGCGATCGGGGTGAACTCGATGCGGATCCTGTTCCGGCACGTCCTGCCCAACGCGATCTCGCCCCTCATCACCACCTTCGTCCTCGAGCTGGCGCACATGATCAACGCGGAGGCGAACATGAGCTTCCTCGGCTTCGGCATCCAGCCCCCGGCCTCGTCCTGGGGACTCATGATCGCCGAGGGCAGGAACTACATCGCCAACGCCTGGTGGCTGGTCACCTTCCCCGGCCTTATAATCGGCGGCACGGTCTTGTGCTTGAACATCGTCGGGAACTGGGTCCGCGAAGAGTTCGATCCCCTCTCCCACAAACACTAGGATACGACACGATGCAGACCGAAGATTTGATCGAGATCAAGGACCTGAAGAAGTACTTCCCCATCCGGCCGGGCTTTTTCGGCAAGCCGCGCTCCTTCGTCCACGCCGTGGACGAGGTCAGCTTCAAGATCAAGCGGGGCGACACGCTCGGGCTCGTGGGCGAGTCGGGCTGCGGGAAGACGACCATCGGCCGCCTCATCCTGCGGCTCATCCCGAAGACCTCGGGCACCGTGCTCTTCGAGGGCGAGGACATCTACTCCTACGACAAGCGCGGGCAGAAGGAATTCCGCAAGGGCGCCCAGCTGATCTTCCAGGACGCCTTCAGCTCCTTCGACGGCCGCAACCGCGTGGGCTCCATCATCGGCGAGCCCCTGCGCGTGCACGGCGTCGCCAAGGGCGCCGAGCTCGAGGACCGCGTCCTCGAGCTCATGAAGACCGTGGGCCTGAAGCCGAACCTCTACACGGAGTTCCCGCACACCCTCTCGAGCGGGCAGAAGCAGTGCGTCGGCATCGCGCGCTCCATCGCGCTCGACCCGAAGTTCGTCGTGGCCGACGAGCCGATATCGTCGCTCGACGTGTCGGTCCGCGCCATGGTCCTCAACCTGCTCAAGGACCTCCAGGAGCGGAAGCAGCTCACGTACCTGTTCATCTCGCACGACATCAGGGTCGTGCGCTGGCTCTCGACGAAGATCGCGGTCATGTACCTCGGCAAGCTCGTCGAGTACGGCTACACGAAGGACATCTTCTCCTGCCGCTGCCACCCCTACACCGAGGCCCTGCTGGACGCCGTGCCCGTCGAGGACCCGGAGAAGGTCTACCAGAGGAAGATCCTCCTCGGGGAGGTGCCCTCCCCCGTGGACCCGCCGCCCGGCTGCCGCTTCGCGCCGCGCTGCGAGCACGCGACGGAGCGTTGCCGCAAGGAGGACCCGCCCCTCCTCGAGGTGTCGCCGGGCCACTTCGCGGCCTGCTTCTGCGGCTTCAAATGCGAGGACGCCTTCGATTGACGATGGGCGGGGCCGCCGGGCCGCGCGAGGAGCGCCCGGCGGCCCCTGTCCTTACGGAGCCTCCGGGCGGCGACGCCATCCCCAATCATGCAAAAACGATTTTTGGCATGCGATGACAATATTGTTGGCGATGCTAGCGCCGGGCGGAGCGGAATGCTATACTGCCTCCGGCTTCCGGCCCCATCACCGCAGCGGTAAAGAGAGAGGCGCATCGTGGGCAAGACCGACGTGACCGAAGGCAACCATGAACTCAGGATGTACTTCCCCTTCGCCAAGGCCATAGGGAAGATGTTCGGCGACCGTTGCGAGGTCCTCATACACGACGCGTCGCGGCTCGAGCATTCCATCGTGTTCATCGAGAACGGCCACGTCACCGGACGCTCCGTCGGCGACCCCATGACCGACCTCGGGCTGTATTTCCTCCAGTCCGACCTCTTCCGCGAGACCGAGTACGTCGCCAACTACCAGTCCGAGACCAAGGACGGCAAGAAGCTCAAGTCCACCTCGATCTTCCTGCGGAACGCCAAGCGGGAGATCATCGGCTTCCTTTGCATCAACTACGACATCGCCTACCTCACCGACCTCGGCCAGCGCATATCCGACTTCTGCCAGTCCAACTCGAACCTGACCATGGGAGAGAACCCAGCGGAGAAGGAGGAGGCCTTCACGAGGACCCTCGACGACCTCTTCGACCGCGTCTTCACGCAGGCCCTCCGCTCCGTCGCCATCCCCATCGAGAAGATGCAGAAGAAGGACAAGCTCCTCCTCGTCGAGATGCTCCACAAGCGGGGCGTCTTCCTCGTGAACGGCACCATCGACGAGGTGGCCAAGCGCATCAACGTCTCGAAGTACACGATCTACAACTACCTCGCCGAGATCAAGAAGTCCGGCAAGGGCAAGAAAGTCGTATAACGCGTCCCTTCAAATAGTCCCAGGAGGCGATCAATGAGCTCCGACGATCCCATATCCCGCGTCGTGGACGCCATCGACGTGGAGACCTATCTCGTCTGTTCGAGCAAGGAGGAGGGAAGCCGCCTCGGCGTGCAACTCCTCAAGAACCTCGGCTTCACCGACGTCGACGCGGTCTTCGTCGGCTACGCCAACGGCGGCGCGAGGCTCAGGCTCCGCGCCTACGTGAACCGGCCGGGCGCCGACTACGCCTGGCTCAAGGCGAGGGGCTAGCCATGGCAGAGACGAAGAAAGAGCCCGGCCGCGCCGCCGTCGCGCGAAAGATCCTCCTCGCCCCCCTCGACCCGGTGCACGACGTGGCGGTCAAGGTGCTGAACCGCATGCTCGCGGAGCGCGGCCACGAGACCCTCCTCCTCCCGCCCGACCTCCCGATGGAGGAAGTCGTGGCGAGGGCGGTCGATTTCGCGCCCGATGTCATAATGGTGTCGCGCACCCTCGGCTACGGCGTCGCCGAGCTCCTCGCGCGCTTCGTCGACCAGCTCGAGCTGGCGGGCCTGCGCGACAAGGCCCGCGTCGCCATCGGCGGCAAGGCCATCCACCCCTCCCTCGCGGCCGAGCTCGGCTTCGACGCCGGCTTCGGCGCGGAGTCCGAGTACGAGGAGGCGATCGCCTTCGTCGAGGAAAGGCCCTACTCGCCCAAGGCGGCGCGCGACGACAAGGTCAAGGCCGACATCACCAGGGGCTACGGCTACCGGTACGCGAACGAGCGCATCCGCGCCCTGCTGGACGAGATCGCCGGCGAGGCCGTCGAATGGGCCTCGAAGCGGAGCTCGGACGGCATCCGCCGCGCCGAGATCCGCAAGGCCATGCTCGCCGACGGAGGCGCGCGCGAGGCCGCACTCCTCCCCTCCTACCTGAAGCTCTGCGACGAGAAGATCGTCGCGGCCTACGAGGGCCGGGGCTACCCGAACAAGGTCCGCCGCCTCTCCGACGGCGAGGAGGCCCGGCTCGACGCCTACATCGACTCGGTCAAGGCCGGCGAGCGATCGCCGAGCCTCCGCCACACGCAGGAGAAGCCCCTCGTCTTCGTGCAGTACGGCACGGGCTGCCCGACGATGGACATCCAGCACATCAAGACGAGCGAGGGCTGGGGCGCCGACGGCGTATTCCACTTCGACCCCTCCTGGGGCGCGCGCTGCGAGGGCTTCCTCTCGGGCTGCCTCTCCCACGAGGAGGACGGCTCCGTCATCACCCTCGAGAACCTGCGCAAGATCAAGCGCTCCCTCCACCCGGCGACCCTCTGGACCGTGCGCGCGCACCGCGGCCTCAACACCCCCGAGACCGTCGTCCTCGCGGGCGAGGTCGGCGCCGACCTCACGAAGATCAACATCGCCTACGGCTCGCTCAACGGCGGCACCGATCCCGAGCGCCTGACCGTCGACGGCGTCGCGAGCATGCGCTACGCGGCCTCGTACGGCATGCCCTTCGACATCGTCACCAACGAGGAGCTCGGCGGCGTGCCCGCGGAGAAGGCCTTCGCGGGCATGCTCGTCGTGGCGCAGATGGCGCTGCGGCTCGGCGCCCGGCCCATCCTCAAGCCGCTCTTCTGCTATTCGCCCAACGTCATGCTCCGCGGCCTCATGGACGACAACTACGTTGACTACAACGCCGCCAAGATCATGGCCCTGCGCGGCATCGTCGACGCGCCGATCTGGCCCGGCGAACCCATCGGCTTCATGACCCACATCGAGGACCGGACCCAGTCGGCGATGGCCACGGCCCTGCACGCGGCGCTCGGCGTGAGCCTCGGGGTCGACGGCATCACCGTCGCGTCGACCGACGAGGCCTACTCGCGCGGCCCCATCTCCGTGCCCGCCCGCGTGGACACCCTGCAGGCGGTCAAGGAGGTCTTCCGCTTCTTCGGCAAGTCCCGCATCGAGCCGACCGCGCGCGCCGCGGAATGGGCCGCCGAGCTCGCGAAGGGCATCGAGGAGACCCTCGAGAAGGTCGCGAGGCGCAAGAGCTTCGTCGGCGCCCTCTACGACGGGCTCTTCGGGAGCCCCGAGGACGGCGCCTACCCCGGCCGCGCGGGCAAGGGGACGGTGAGCCTCCTGTGACCGCGCGATGACCAGGTCCATCGGCGTCCTCGGCACGGCGAAGAACACCGGCAAGACCACGACCCTCTCCGCGATCCTCGCCGCCCTCGGGCGGCGGGGCTCGCGGTCGGGCCTCACGAGCATCGGCTACGACGGCGAGGACCTCGACAACGTCACGGGCCTGCCGAAGCCGCGCGTCACCGCGAACCGCGGCGACCTCGTGGCCACGGCCGCCTCCTGCTTCGAGGCGGCGGGCGCGCGCCTCCGCCTCGTCGGCGAGACGGGGATACGCACGCCCCTCGGGCCCGTCCTCGTCGGCGAGGCCCTGGAGCCCGGCCGCGTCGTCCTGGCGGGCCCCGCCACGGGCGCGGGCGTGCGCGAGGTCCTGCGCATCATGTCGGGGCTCGGCCCCGGCCTCGTCCTGGTGGACGGGGCGCTCAACCGCCTCGTGCCCCTCATGGAGGCCGACGGCATCGTCCTCGCCACGGGCGCCGCGCGCTCCATCGACCCCGCCCGGCTCGCGCGCGAAGCCCGGGCCATCGAGCTTATATTTCGCATAACGCGCGCAGAGGCGGGCCTCGCCGGCCTCGTCCCCTCGGGCGGCGCGCCCTCCGTCGCGGCCTTGCGCGGGGGCTCGGCCCCGGTCGCCCTGGGCTTCCCCTCGATCCTTCGGCCCGAGCATGCCGCCGCGGCCGTCGACGCGGCCGGGGCCGGGGCCGACGCGCTCTTCATACCTGGCCTCGCCTCGGTCGACGCGTTGCGCGACCTCATCGAGCGCCCCGGCGCGGCCTGGGGCCGCCGCATCCTGCTCCGCGGCCCCGCCCAGCTCCTCCTCGCGGGCGAGCCCGAGCGGGTCCTCGCCCTCCTGGGACGCGCGCGCGAGGCCGGCGTCTCGATCGAGTGCGTCGCGGGCCCTCCCCTCCTCGCCGTGACCGCGAACCCCTTCTACCCCGCCTTCAGGGGCGAGGCCGGCGGCTTCTACGCGGCCGCCGCGATCGACGCGCGCACCCTCCTGCGCTCGCTGCGCGCGGAGCTCGAGGCGCCGGTGTCGGACATCCTGCTCGAGGGCCCCGAGGCCTGCATGGCGGCGCTGGACGGGAGGCCCGGGCAGTGGACGGACTGAGGGCCGGGGGAAGGGGCGCGCCGCTCAAGGGCATCGCCCTCGTCCTCGTCTCCGCGCTCTTCTTCGCGGCCTCGAGCGCGATGGCGAAGTCGGTCACCGACGCCATCGAGATCTCCTCCCTCCAGGTGAACTTCCTGCGCTTCCTCGTCGGGCTCGTCCTCATCGCGCCTTACGCGATCGCCAAGCGCATCCCCCTGAAGCCCGACGAGCCCGGGCCCGTGTTCCTCCGCGTGCTCTCGAACACCGCGGCGATAATCCTCTTCTTCATCGGCGTGAAGCACACGAGCGTGACCAAGGCGAACATGCTCAACATGACGGCGCCGGTCTTCGTCTTCCTCTTCGCGCCCTTCATCAACAAGGAGAAGCCCTCGCCCCGGGGTTACCTCTACCTCGCCCTCGCGATGGCGGGGGTCGTCCTCACAGCCTTCCGCGATCTCCGCGGCGTCTCGACGGGCGACGCCGTCTCGCTGGCCTCCGGCTTCATGGCGGGCATCGCCACCTCGGCGCTCCGCGAGGCGCGCAAGCGCGACGGCACCTTCCTCATACTCTTCTGGTTCTACCTGGTCTCCACCGCGGTCCTCCTCCTCCTCATGCTCCCCGGCCGCAGGCCCATGGACGCGGCCTCCCTCGCCTGGACCCTCGCATCGGGCCTCCTCGGCCTCGGGGGACAGCTCACGCTGACCGCGGGGATGGGCCTCCTCGACGCGTCGACGGGTTCGCTGGTGTCCGCGAGCCGCATCATCTTCGCCGGCGCCATCGGCATCGCCTTCTTCGGCGACCCCGCCGACGCGAAAACCCTCGCGGGCGGCCTCCTCATCCTGGTCGCGCTCGTCGGCGTCAGCGGCTTCTTCGACCGCCGCAGGAGAGACTTCCAGTCCGATTGAAGCCCTTTCGAGGAAGAAGAATTTCGCCGCAGAGACGCGGAGACGCAGAGGCGGGAAGAAAAAGAATCATCGGCGATGGCAAGTCGCTATCGCTGGCGGATACGGAGAGCCATTCATTTTATCTTTTCCGACTCTTCTCTGCGCCTCCGCGCCTCTGCGGTTCAAACGGCTCAATCCTTTTTTTCGGCGATCCCGAAGCCCGCTTGCATGATCGCGGCTTGTCAGCGCGATGGCGTAGGCGAAAAAAAGGGGCCGGCCCTCGATCCGGCCGACCCCCGTGACAGGAAGAATCGCGCGGGCTCAGGCGCCCTCGCCCGCGAGGGCCGCGATGCGGTTCCACTCGCGGTCGACCTGGCGCTGGAGCTCCTCGACCATGTAGCCCCACTTCGGGTTCTTGAGGTGCTTGAAGCGTCCCTGCATGAAGATCCAGTCCGTGATGGGCCGCTTCTCCTTGGGTTTGTAGGTCAGGCGGTACTTGCCGTCGACCACTTCGTAGAGGGGCCAGTAGCAGGTCTCGACGCCCATGCGCGCGTTCTCGACCGCCATGTCCGCCTCGATCCTCCAGCCGGGGATGCAGGGCGACAGGACGTTGAGGAAGGCCGCGCCGTCGTGCTCGATGCCCTTCTGCAGCTTGTTCGAGAGGTCCACGGGATCGTGGATGCTGGCCTGGGCGACGTAGCCGATGTGGTGCGCGACCATGATGCTCGTCAGGTCCTTGCGCTCCTGCTGCTTGCCGGGGATGACCTCGCCCGCGGGGCTCGTGGTCGTGGCCGCGCCGTAGGGCGTGGCGCCCGAGCGCTGGATGCCGGTGTTCATGTAGGCGCCGTTGTCGTAGCAGATGTAGAGGAGGTCGTGCCCCCGCTCCATCGCCCCGGAGAGGGACTGCAGGCCGATGTCGTAGGTGCCGCCGTCGCCGCCGATGGCGACGAACTTGATCCTCTTCTTGATCTCGCCCTTGCGCTTCTTGACCTGGTACATCGCCTCGACGCCGCTCATCGTGGCCGCGGCGTTCTCGAAGGCCGTGTGGATCCACGGCACCTTCCACGAGGAGTAGGGATAGATCGAGGAGGCGACCTCGAGGCAGCCGGTGGCGGAGCCGACGACGAGGTCGGCGTCCGTCACGCGGGAGAGCATTCTCGTGATGATGGGTACGGGGCAGCCCGCGCACATCCTGTGCCCGCAGGCGAAGGATCCCTCCCTCTTGGCAAGTTCCTGGATGCTCGGCATCACGCCCTCCCTCGTACGCAGAGGAAATCGAATTCCCTGTCCACCTTGCCGGCCGCGAGACAGCGGGCCGACTCCGCGAAGACCGCGCGGACCTGGTCCATCGGCATGTCCCTGCCGCCGAGGCCGAAGACCCGGTTGTAGCAGAGGGGCCGCTGGGGCAGGTCGTAGAGCGCGGTCCTGACCTCGCCGAAGAGCGGGCCGCAGCCGCCGAAGCTCAGGGCGCGGTCGAGGACCGTGACGACCTTGGCCTTCGAGAGGGCCGCGCGCAGCTCGGCGTAGGGGAAGGGCCGGAAGAGCCTGATCTTGAGGAGGCCGACCTTCTCGCCCTTGGCGCGGAGCTCGTCGACGACCTCCTTGATCTCGCCGCAGACGGAGTTGAGGGCCACGACGATCCGCTCGGCGTCCTCGCAACGGTACTCCTCGAAGAAGCCGTACTTGCGGCCGAAGGCCTTCGCGAAATCCGCGGAGACCGAGGCCACGACGTCCTTGGCCTTGACCATGGCCTCGTGCTGGGCGCGCTTGTGCTCGATGTAGTAGTCCTGCAGGTCGAGGGCGCCCATCGAGACGGGATGGGCGGTGTCGAGCAGGGGATACAGGGGCTTGTAGGGGCCGACGAAGGCCTTCACCGCCGCGTCGTCCTCGAGCTTCATCGTCTGCACGCAGTGGGAGATGATGAAGCCGTCCTGGCAGACCATGACCGGGAGCCGCACGCCGAGGTCCTCGGCGATGCGGGGGGCCATGAGGAGGTTGTCGTAGGCCTCCTGGTTGTTCTCG
>CAYNPQ010000091.1:0-1809 GCA_964399065.1 uncultured Treponemataceae bacterium
CATCTTGCCCACGGGGCGGTCGACCCAGGTCTTGACCTCGTCGTAGGCCGGCTGGAACTTGGCGATGAAGTCGGCGTCGGCGGCCACGCCGTCGATCTTGACCAGCGAGCCCGCGATGTCCTTCTTCCAGGGCTCGCCGTAGGCGGCCCTGGTGAGGGTGACGTCGACCGAGGCGACGTTCCTGGCCGCGTTCAGCGCGCCGAAGATCGGGACGAGCTTGCCGTTCGGGTCGCGGACCTCGACCTTCTTCTTGGCGGCGGGGTCCCAGCCGAGGCCGTCCCAGCCCTGGTGGTCGTGGCCGACGAAGATCATGTCGAAGCCGGGCACGGTCTGGGCGACGACCTGGGCGGCGTTCTCGTTGTTCGGGGTGTCGAGCTTGGTCCCGCCGTAGGTGTAGTCGACGCCGGCGTGGAAGAGGCCGACGAGGAGGTCGGGCTGCTCGCGCTCCTGGATGTAGGGCACCCACTTCTTGGCGCACTCGACCATGTCCTGGAAGGTCATGCCGGTCCAGAACTGCGAGGGGAGCCAGTCGGGGATCTTGGGCGTGATCATGCCGAGTATGGCGACCTTGACGCCGTCGCGCACTTCGACCGTGTAGGGCGTGAAGTAGGGCTCCCCGTCCTCCTTGATCGCGTTGGCGCAGATGACGGTGGGTTCGAATTCCTTGTAGAGCTTGTCGTAGACGAGATGGCCGGCCTCGATGTCGTGGTTGCCGACCGTGGCGGCGTCGTAGCCGAGGTAGTTGACCGCCTCGGCCCAGAGGTGCTTCGCGTCGCCCTTCTCGAAGTTGAAGTAGTAGACGGGCGGCTGGCCCTGGAGGGAGTCGCCGCAGTCGAGGAGGACGAGGTTGCCGCCGACCTCGGCGCGCTTCTGCTTGACGAGGGTGGAGACCTGGGCGAGCGAGGTGGACGCGGGCTTGGCGGTGATGAAGTTGTAGGGGAAGATCGAGCCGTGGACGTCGGTGGTCTCCATGAAGGAGAGCTTCACGATCTCGGGCGCGGGAGCCGGGGCCGGGGCGACGGCCTCGGGCGCGGCCGCGGGCTTGGGCTCGTAGACCTTGCCCTCGCGGGCGTAGTACCACTTCAGGTCCTCGACGTCGATCCTCGCCTCGTTGTACTCGAAGAGCCAGCGCTCGAAGTCGCGGGCCTCGAGGAGGGTCCAGCGGCGCTCGCTGACCCAGGGGGCGCCGAGCGACAGGTAGTTGTCGTAGGCGGCGAAGTAGGTCTCGAGGATGAGCTCGGTCTCGGCCGGGCCGTACTTGAGGTCGGCGGGGACCGCGAAGGGCAGCTTGTAGATCGAGAGCTTCGCGCCCGTCTCGATCTCGTCCGGCACCTTGACGGAGCCCGAGTTGGCTGACCAGATGACCGGCCAGAGATGGTAGTCGCCGTACTGCTTCGCCGCGATCGACTTGAGGGTGTCTCCCTTGGCGACCGCGTAGTCCGTGGCGACCCCTGCCTTCACGGCGGCGAGTCCCGCGCCGGGCGCCTGGGCGACGATCGGCAGCAGGGCGAGCGCCATGAGGACGACGAGGACGAACCTTCGCATGTAATGCCTCCTTGTCCGTGCATGGATTCCGGAATAGACGCAAGTTCCAGTCTACACCCGCCCGGTCCCGGTGAAAAGCGCGGCCGCGCGAATTTTCGGGAGGGGCCGGCCCGGCGGCGGGCCGGCTTGGCATGCCGCCCCGCCGCGCATCCATGAAACGAAGCCCGGCGGAGGGGGCTCCGCCGGGCTTCGGGATGGCGACTTCGGTCGGGCCGGGCTTAGGGCGTCGTCACATAGATCCTGGGCTGGGCGAAGACGGGGCCG
>CAYNPQ010000091.1:1909-14499 GCA_964399065.1 uncultured Treponemataceae bacterium
GGGCCGGGCTTAGGGCGTCGTCACATAGATCCTGGGCTGGGCGAAGACGGGGCCGCATTGGCCGGAGTACGGTTCTTTGCTGTACCCCGAGAGGCCCACCTTGACCTTGGCGATGGCTTTTCCGTATGTGTTTTGATACGAGGCGGTCATCCACCTCCAGGATGTGCCGGCGGCGTACTCCGTATAGAGACCTACCCCGTCCATGTAGATGATCGCGAGCGATGTCCCGGCTGAATCGAAGAGCTCGAGCCACACTTTGATCAAGCCCGCCGTGCCCGGGTTGGTTTTCGCCGCGACCTGGAAGGAGAATCTCGTGTTCGGATTCTGCAGTTGCGCGGCCGTATAGCCCCCGTCGTTGACGAGGTCGATGGTCTGCGCGAGATCGCAGAGGATCGCGTAGGACGAGGCCATCTCGTAGTATCCCGAATAATTAGTCGACGCCGTCCTCGCCCAGCCGCTTCCGGTATGGCGAATATCCCAGGAGGCGAGCGCCAGGCTCGTGCCCGAGCCCGAGGCCGAGGCCCAGGTGTCGTTCGCCACCAGGACCCTGAGTCGTTGGCTCGCCACGCTCGACAGGGCGGACTCCCGGCCGTCGGTGGCGGCCACGGCGAAGTAGTACAAGGTTCCGGCGGTGCCGGTGAAATCGTTATTGTTGTTCGTGGTCGTGGTCCAGGACGCGCAGTTCGAGTCGACCTCGGGGTTCGTCGAGTAATAGACTTTGTAGCCGGTGGCTCCCGAGACGTAGGTCCACGAAAGCGTGAGCTTATTCGCGAAGACTCCCGATGTGATCAAGAGGCCGGTCGGAGCGGGCAGGAGGGTGGCGACCGAGGCGGTCGTCCCTGTCGTGGAACCGAAGCCGTTGCTCGCCGTCGCCGCGACATAGTAGGTCTGCTTGTCCGCGAGGCCCTCGATCGTGTAGGCGTTCGAGCTCGGCGCGGCGGTGTTCGTGAGGCTGGCGCCGCTGGTGCCGTAGGCCAGGGAGTAGCCGGTCGCCAGGGGATCGGCGGCCCAGTTCGCCGCGACCTTGCGCGTCCCGGCGACGAGGGCGAGGACGGGGGTGTCCGGCTTCCGGGCGCTCGCCGTGACGGTCGCGGTCTTGGCAAGGCCGGTATCCGTGTCCGCCGAGGTCGCGACCGTGATGGTCGCGTCGCCGAGGGCGCCCGCCGCGGTCGCGAGGCCGCTCGAGCCGACCGTGCATACGGCGGCGTTCGAGCTCGCCCAGGTGACGCTCGGGTCGGTCGCGTTTTCCGGCTCCACGACGGCGGCGAGCTGCTGGGCGTAGGTGGCGCCGGGGCCCAGGAAAGTCGTCTCCGCGATGGCGGCGCCCGACCGCCGGATGGCGACTCCCGTCACGTGGATGCCGGGGGATGCGGAGCCCAGGGCGCTCCAGCTGCCCGTCCCGGAGGCGTTCCTCGCCCTGATCCAGAAATAGTACGTCGTGTAGTTGGCCAGGCCGGCGACCTGCGTCGAGGTGGCGGTGATATCGCTCAACGTGTACGAGGAGGTCGGCGGGTTGTCGCTCGACGAGTAGTACAGCTGGTAATCGAGGGCTCCCGCCACGGCGCCCCAGGAGATATCGAGCTTGCCGGAGCCCGCGGGGTAGCCGACCTTCTCCACGGCGGGCGCGCCCGGGGCGGCGGGCAGGGTCCAGAAGGAGATCTCCTCTCCGTAGGCCGTTCCGACGCTGTTGACGGCGTAGGCGCGCGCGTAGTATTTGCTGCCCGCGGCGAGGCCCGTCGCGGATACGTTGATAACGGTTCCGGCGGAGGCGTCGCTCGTCTTGTCGCCGTCCACCGTCGGCGAC
The DNA here is from genome assembly GCA_964399065.1 of uncultured Treponemataceae bacterium. Classification (GTDB taxonomy): domain Bacteria; phylum Spirochaetota; class Spirochaetia; order Treponematales; family Rectinemataceae; genus JAKLFE01. The sequence continues at coordinate 3,714 of CAYNPQ010000091.1, forward strand.
GGGCCCGTCCCGTAGCAGACCCCCTTCGCCGTGACGGCCGCGCCGCCCGTGCCCAGGATCGAGCCGCCGAGCGCGGCGCTCGCGGCCGCGACGCTCGCGGCCGCGGCGGTCGCGACCTTCGGCGCGGTCCTCAGGACGGTCACCGTCACCCTGTAGGCGGCCGTGCCGCCGTCGTGCGCGGCGACGAGGTAGTCGACCGGGGCGGTGAAGTCGTTGTGCGTCGAACCGCTCGTCTGGAGGGCGCCCATGACGGAGACCGAGGAGCCGGTGATCGAGAAGGTCGCCACCAGGTCGGAGACGTCGAGGCCCTCGGCGTAGGTCAGGCCGACCGCGATGGTCTTCGCGGCCTGGTCGATCGTCGTCGAGGAGGCGTATCCCGATATGCGGAAGGCCGTGATCGCCTTCGCGTCCGAGGCGGCCTTCGACACGCTGATCGTGTAGGAGGCGGTCGATTTCCCGTCCTCCGCGGTCACGACACAGGCGAGGGCGTTCGTGTAATCGTTGCTCGTCTGGCCGCTGAGCTGCGTCGCGCCGCCGATCCTCGCCGTGGCGCCCGCCGAGAGCGAGAAGGTCGCGATCAGGTTCGCCAGGTTCGAGTTGTAGGGCAGGGTCATCGATATCGAGGTTCCGTTGATCGCGCCCTCGCAGGCCGGGACGCCGGCGCCGGAGAGGCTGTAGGACAGGATCTTGGCCTCGGAGTTCTTGGCCGCGCTCACGGTGACCCGGTAGTCCTGCGAGCTGCCGTCCTCGGCCGTCACCGTGTAGTCCAGGGGCGAGGAGAAATCGTTTTTCGTCTCCGCGTTGATCTGCGGCGCCGAAGCGACGGTCACCTTCCTGCCCGTCGTGGCGAAGGTCGCGACGAGGTCCCGGAAGTCCGCGCCGTAGGGCAGGACGACGCTGATCGCGCGCGTTCCCTGGTCGATGGCGCCCGCGACGCCGAGGAGGCTGAAGCTCGTGATCTCCTTGGCGGAGTTCGGGGCGACGGAGACCGTCACCGTGTAGAGCCGCTCGCTGTTGTCGGCGGCCACGACGCGGTAGGTCACGGGGCGCGTGAAATTGTTGCCGGTGGTGCCGCTCACCTGGGGGTTGGCGCCGACGTGGATCGAGGCGCCGGTCATCGAGAAGCCGGCGACCAGGTTGGCGAGCGGGGTCCCGTGGGGCAGGGTCACGGCGATGTCGGTGCCGGCTATCGCGCCCGGGTAGCTCGTACCGCCGACCACGATCCCGTAGGACTCGATGGATTTGGCGTTGGACACGCCCTTGCCCGAGAGGGAGAACGAGAAGCTCGGAAGGTCGACGTCGTTCGTGGCCAGGCTGACGGTCGCGCTCGCCGCGCCGGGCGCCCCGGGCGAGAAGCGCAGCGTGAAGGCGGCGCTCCCGCCGGCCGCGATGGCCGCGGGCGGCTCGGCGGCGAAGGAGAAGCTCGCGGCCCCCGTCCCGCCTATCGAGCTCGAGGCGATCCTGAGCTCGCTCTTGCCGGCGTTGGCGACGGTGAACACGAGGTCGCAGGCCCCCGACACGGAGGTGTCGAAGAACTCCACGCCGCCGTCGAGCGCGACGGCGGCGCTCGATTCGCCCTTGGCGACGCCCAGCGCGAACTTCGGCGAGGCGGCTTCCTTGCGGACGGTCTCGACCCGCTCCGCCAGGGGATTGCCGCAGCCCGCCAGGAGCAGCGCCGCGCAGGCCGCCGCCAGGGACAGGTATCCGGAAAGGGCGCCGCGGCGCCGCGGGTTCGTGGTGTCATTCATCGTACTGAGGCTCCTGGATCGTTGTCGTCACAGCCAGACGGGCGAATCCTCGCCGACCTCGGCCGCGCGGGCGCCGCCCTGGGCGGTCTGGATGGAGGCTGTCGCGCCGCGGGCCGCGCCCGGATCGAGCTCGGCCGCCTTGGCGAGGGCGGCCTCGGCCTCGGCGGCCTTGCCGGCGGCCCTGGCCGCGCGGGCTATGTTGAGCTGCAGGCCCGCGTTGCCGGAGAGCTTCTGCGCGGCGGCCCTGTAGTGCCTGAGGGCGGTCTCGTAGTCGGCCCTGATCATGGCGATGTTGCCCTGGTTGACGAGGCCGGCGGGATTCCCCGCCTTGGCGGCCGCTTGAAAATCGCGCAACGCGTCGTCGTGGCGGCCGTACTTCGCGTACAGCACGCCGCGCTCGTTCAGGGACTTCGCGGCGTTCGCGCCCTGCCCCCCGACGGGGCCGAGGGCCTTGAGGCGGGCGCCGAGCGCGAGGTCGACGGCGGCCGCGAGCTCCTTCGCGAAGGCGGCGGCCACCTTGTCGGCCGGCGGGGGGACGACGGCGCTGCCGTCGGCCGGCAGCCCGACGGGGGCGAAGGCCTTCCAGGCTTCGCGCAGGGGCAGGATGGCCGCCTGGCCCCTCGAGGAGGCCTCGCGCCACTGGCTCGCGGCTTTGCGCCAGGTGTCGAGGAGGCCCGAGTCGCGCATGGTGGTCTCGATGGGCAGCCAGGCGCGGCCCTCCCTGACGAGGAGATCCTCGGTCGGCAGTCCCCAGGCCGCGGCCTCCTCGGCGGTCAGGCCGAGGTCGACGGCCATGAAGATGTGGCCCGGCACCGTGACGAAGGCGGTCTCGAGGCCGGCGGCCTCGAAGCAGGACGCGTACAGCACCGAGAGGTCGGCGCAGTCGCCCGCGCGGAAGGCGAGGGTCTGCCTGGGGAACTTCAGGGTGTCGACGGCCGCGCGGTCGCCGCCCTCCGCGGCGAAGGGACGGTTCGGCGAGAGGACGTAGGAGAGGCCGTAGGCGCGCAGGCCCTCGTGGAAGGCGATGGCGGTCTGGAGGTTCTTCGGCAGCTCGGCGTTCCGGGAGGCCTTGACCGCGGCCAGGACGTTGCCCGTGAGGTCGAGGACCCAGGGATCCTTGCTGGACACGAAAGCGGCGGCGTGGCGGTCGTCGCTCCAGGTGAGGGCGTTGCGGTCGTAGACGAGGACGGTCGCGGCGCGGCTCTCCTCGCCCTCGAGCCCCTCGGACTCGTAGGAGACGGCGATCTCGGCGCTCGCCTTGGTCGCCTCGGTCACGTTCAGGATGCCGTCGTTGAAGAGGCCGTACAGGGCGACCTCGACGGTCTGGCCGGGCGCGATGGCCTCGATGACCGCGCACTCCTTGGGCGTGTCCATGTACTGCCTGAGGAAGAAGCTCACCCGCACCCGGTTCGCGGTCTTGGACCCCGCGTTGCTCAGCGCGATCCTGCCGACGGGACTCTGGTCGTAGCGCGAGCGGAAGACGGGGAAGAGCTCGTCGACCTCGATCGAGTCGAGCCGCAGGAGGCGGAGCTTGGCCGGCTGGGGGGCGATGCTCTGCCGCGAGCGCTCGGGCAGGCGATACGAGAGCCCGAGGGAGCCGCCGGCCGCGGCGTAGAGGCCCGACATGTAGGTGGCCGTCGCCCCCAGGCCGAGGCTCCAGGCGCCGCCCAGCCTGAAGCTCAGGCCCGCACCCGCCCTGGCGGCGGGGTACGCGGAGCCCGCCCCCGAGGAGAGGCGGCCGTAGGCCATTCCGCCCTCGAGGTAGGCGTCGAGGGAGAGCCGGCCGGTCAATGCGGTTCCCCAGCCGAGTCCGGCCGCGAGCCGCGCCTCGTCGAGCCGCTCCCCGGAGGCGATGCCGTCGAGCTCGGCGAGGCCGGCGACGCCGTACCCGGCCCCCAGCCGCAGCGACAGGGGCGTCGAGCCGAGGGCCCGAGTCGCGGCGAGGTCGCCGCCCCAGGAGGGGCCGATGCCCGCCGGCCCCGAGAAATCGCCCGAGGCGAGGGGGACCGAGACCGCGGGATTCGCCGAGATCGTCCACGCGGAGGCGCGGGTCTCGGCGCGGGACGGGAACGAGGCCATTGCCGCGGCTGCTAGTATGGCGGCGAGTGCATTGATGGATTTCACGTGACCCCCAAGGTTCAAGCGTTCTAGTAATGGGTTGTGTAGGACTATATCAAGCGCGAGACGACAAAACAACATCAGGCGGGAAGTCTCGCGGGGCGATGCGTCGCTCGCGGGCCGGGAGCCGCTATTCCTCCCCGCGGGCGCCGAGGGTCTTGAGCCTCGCGCGCGCCTCGCGCTCCTCGCGGCGGAGGCCGAGCTCCTCGTAGCAGTCGGCGAGGTTGAACCAGGCCTCCTCGTAGCCGGGGGCCAGGGCGACGGCCTTCTCGAAGTGGGCGCGGGCCTTCCCGTAGTCGCCGGCGCGGAAGTCCACGACGCCCAGGTCGTTCCAGGCCTCGGGAAAGTCCGCGCGCAGGACGAGGGCCCGCTCGTAGGCCGCGCGTGCGGCGGGGTAGTCCTCCGCCTCGTAGTTCGTGAGGCCGAGGGCCAGGAGGAGGTCGGGGGACTCGCCCTCGATCTCCAGGGCGGAGTTCAGGTCGAGGAGGGCCTCGGCCGTGCGTCCCGCGCGGCGGTAGGCCTCGCCGCGGTTGTAGATGAGGCCGGAGTTGCCGGGCTCGAGCTCGAGGGCCTTGGTGAAGGCCGCCACGGCTTCCTCGTACTTGCCGGCCTCGGTCAGGGCCCGGCCCTTGGCGTCGAGCGAGAAGGGGCTGTCCATGGGCTCAAGTATAGGCCGAGCGGAGCCAGGTGTCGACGACGTCGCGCATCGCGGCGAGCTCCCTCACGTCGCGGCCTTGCTCATGCAGTTCTCGAGGTAGAAGCCCGCCGCCCCGTCCTCGGGGATGACGTCGAGGACGCGCTTGAAGTAGTACATGGCGCCCGCGAAGTCCTTCTGGTAGTAGGAGAGCATGCCCTGCTCGAAGAAGGTGTTGGCCTTCATCTTGCGCTCGAAGAGGCTCGGGGCGATCCCGTCGAAGATCTCGAAGACGGAGACGGGCGCGGCCTTGCCCTTGACCCGGACCTTGCCGATGAAGCGGTACGTGTAGGCGCCGGGGTCCTCGAGCTCCTTGAAGGCCTGCTCCGAGATGGCCACGGAGATGTTGAAGGCCTTGGTGATGGCCTGGAGCCGCGAGGAGAGGTTGACCGCGTCGGAGATGACGGTGTTCTCCATGCGGTCGGAGACGCCGACGACGCCGAGCATGAGGTCGCCCGTGTGGATGCCGACGCCCATGGAGATGGGGCGGTAGCCCATCTTGGCGCGGTGGCCGTTGTACTCGAGGATCTTGCCCTGCATGGCGATCGCGGAGCGTATCGCCTCGTCGGGGCCGGCCTCGCCGGGGAAGAGGGCGAGGATGCCGTCGCCGAGGTACTTGTCCACGAAGCCGCCGTTCTCGCGGATGATGGGCACGACGCGCGAGAGGTAGGAGTTGATGAAGGCGAAGTTCTCCTCGACCGTGAGGCGCTCGGAGAGCTCGGTGAAGGCGCGGATGTCGGAGAAGAAGATGGTCATCTCCTTCTTCACGTGGTCGCCGAGGCGGAGGTCGACCACGTCGTCCTTCTGGAGGTAGTCGAGGAATTCGCGGGGGATGAAGCTCCGCACCGTGGCGGCGACGTCGGTCACGTAGCCGGAAAGCGTCTCCACGGCCTCGAAGCTGTCCCCGACCTTCTTCACGAGCATGAGTCCGCAGGCCAGGCCGAAGACCATGACCCCCGCCGGCTCCGCGAGCGACGAGGCCTCGAAGGAGGGCGGGAGGAGGCGCCTCGCCGCGAAGGAGAGGCCGACGACGCAGAAGGCCGGGAGGAGCCAGCGCGCGGTGCCGTCGCCGCGGAGCGCGATGACCGCGAGCCAGGCGATGACCGCGAGGGCGAAGGCCCCCGACCAGGCCAGGGAGGCCGCGGCGACCGCGGTCGTCGCGGAGGGGAGGGCGAGGGCGGCCGCGACGGCCGCCGCGGCCAGGGCCGCGGGCAGCGCGAGGGCCGCCGCGCGGAGGGCGAGGGGGACGCGGGGGCCGTAGAGGGTCCAGAGGAAGAAGGCCAGCGCCGCGTACTGCAGGTCGAGGGCGGCCGTGAGGGCCGCGGGGGCGGCGCCGAGGAAGCCGGCGGCGAGGAGGCCGGAGGCCAGCGAGTTCTTCAGCGCGTAGTAGAGGCCCGCCGACAGCATGTAGACCGAGAAGCCGAGGAACTCGCGGTTCTTGCGCCAGAACAGGAAGAGGAGGAAGGTCACCACCCCGAGGAGGAGGAAGAACCCCACGGGGGTGAAGGCGATGGCGGTCGCGTAGGAGCGGAAGAGGTCGACCTGCCCCGCCTCGCCGAAGGCCATGATCCGCGGCGTCGCGAAGCGCTCGTCGAGGCGGGGATCCCCCGGCGCCGCTCGGAGGAGGACCGAGACGGTGTCTCCGGCGGCGTCGACCATGAAGTAGCGGGAGGGGAGCGTCCCCTCGGAGCGCTCGTAGGCGAGGCGGCCGTCGATGATGAGGGCGTCGAAGTCGCCGATCCGCGGGGCGTAGAAGGCGAGCCGCCTGAGGCCGGAGCGGTCCGGGGCCGCGGCCGAGACGTCGACGCGGAGGCGGTAGCTCTCCCTCGTCGCCAGGGAGGGCGGCGCCGCGAGGAGCGAGGAGGCGAAGGAGGCCTCGGCGTAGGGCGCGGCGACCGCGCCGGCGCCGGGGGCTTCCATCCCGGCCTCGTCGACGAAGCCCTCGCGGCGCTCCCACTGGCCGACGAGGAAGAGGGGGCCGCGGTCGGGGCGGTATACGGCGAAGCCGGCCGAGGCAGGAGAGACGCCGGCCCGCGCGAGGCAGCCGGCCGCCAGGACGAGGGCGAGGGCGGAAAGCGCGAGGAGGGCGGGCCGCCAGGCCCGGGTCCGCCCTTTCCGCCCGCCGACGGCGAGGCGGCGAGGGAGTGAGTCCTTGTTTTTTTCATCCTGATGCATGGGGGCAGTATACGATGAAAGCCGGAAACAGGACAAATGGGGATCCGGCCTTGCAACCGACCTCTCGCACCGCGATACTCCGTTATATCGACTTAACGTCGATCGGTCGCTCTAGATAAAATCCTCATCACTTGTCACGATCGACGTATCGTGTCTATACTATAGCAAACAAAATATCGATATATTTTTATCCATGGAGGGTTTTCATGTCGGTCTCTCAGGTTGAGTTCTCCAAGGGACTCGTCGATTTCGTCTCCGAATGGAAGCAGAAGCCGGGGAGCCTCATCATGATGCTCCACCGCATCCAGGAGGAATTCGGCTACCTTCCCCGCGATGCGGCGGAGTGGCTCTCCCGCGAGACGGGCCTGCCCCTCGCCAAGATCTACGGCGTCATCACCTTCTACCACTTCTTCAAGACCACGAAGCCCGGCAAGAACCGCATCGCGATCTGCCTCGGCACCGCCTGCTACCTCAAGGGCGCCCAGGACCTCGTCGACGAGTCCCGCTCGATCCTGAACATCAAGGACGAGGAGGTCACGGACGACGGCCTGTTCAGCATCGACGAAGTCCGCTGCCTCGGCTGCTGCGGCCTCGCGCCCGTCCTCATGATCGGCAACGAGGTCTACGGCAAGGTCACCAAGGAACAGCTTCCCGAGATCATCGCGAAGTACCGGAACCAGTAGTCCGGGCGGCGCCGTGCACTTCGCCCTCTGCGACTACGTCCTCGACATCGCGCAAAACGCCGTCGAGGCCGGGCCGCGCGAGGTGCGCGTCGATTTCATAGAGACGGGCGGGGCGTACCGCGTGTCGGTCTCCGACGACGGCCGCGGCATGTCTCCCGAGGAGCGCGAGCGCGCCCTCGACCCCTTCTACAGCGACGGGACCAAGCACGCCCGGCGGAAGGTCGGCCTCGGCCTGCCCTTCCTGGCCCAGGCGGCCGAGCAGGCCGGCGGCGAGTGGTCGATCGAGACGGAGAGGGGCCGGGGCACGACGGTCGCGTTCAGCTTCCCGAAGGGCAACGTGGACTGCCCGCCGCCAGGCGACGTCCCGGGGCTCTTCCTCGCCGCCCTCTGCCTCCCCGGAGGGCACGAGATGGTCATCCGGCGCGCCCGGCCGGACGCGGGAGGCGGGAGCTCGGAGTACGAGCTGCGGAGGAGCGAGCTTGCGGAGGCCGTGGGCGGCCTCGAGCGAGCCTCCTCCCTGGCCCTCCTCCGGGAGTACCTGGAATCGCAGGAAGAGAACGAGAACGAGTAGCCGGACCGCGGCCCAGCCGCCGGCCCGCGCCGAAAGGAGACGGATACATGGCCAAGATGACCCTCGAGCAGCTTCGCAAGCTCCGCGAGGAGAAGAAGCAGGACCTGACCCGCCGCGAGGTGGAGGGCAAGGAGATCCAGATCATCGTCGGGATGGGGACCTGCGGCATCGCCGCGGGCGCCAAGGACACCTTCGACGCCGTCGTCAAGCTCGTGGACGAGAAGGGCCTCGGCGACAAGGTGATCATCCGGCAGACCGGCTGCATGGGCCTCTGCTACGTCGAGCCCACCGTCGAGGTGGTGAAGCCCGGCATGCCCACGGTGATCTACGGGAAGATGACCAAGGACGTCGCCAAGGACCTGGTCGAGAAGCACCTCGTCGCGGGCCAGCTCCTCGACGACCACATCTTCGACCGGCCCGCGGCCGACATCATGAAGAAGTAAGGCGGAGGAAGAGATGGCCTACAAGAATTTCATCCTCGTCTGCGCCGGCACGGGCTGCGAGTCCAACAAGGGCGTGGAGATATACGAGGCCCTGCAGCGCGAGGCCGAGGCCCAGGGCGTTAAGAACGACGTCCAGGTCGTCAAGACCGGCTGCTTCGGCTTCTGCGAGAAGGGTCCGATCGTCAAGGTCATGCCCCAGGAGTCCTTCTACGTCGAGGTCAAGCCCGAGGACGCGAAGGAGATCATCGCCGAGCAGGTGGTGAAGGGCCGCGAGGTCAAGCGCCTCCTGTACAAGAAGGACCAGAAGACCGCCGACACGGTCAAGATCGAGGACATCGAGTTCTACCAGAAGCAGTTCCGCGTGGTCCTGCGCAACTGCGGCGTCATCAACCCCGAGAGCATCGACGAGTACATCGCCCGCGACGGCTACTCCGGCCTCGAGCGCGCCCTGTTCAAGATGAAGCCGGACGACGTCATCGCCGAGCTCAAGGCCTCCGGCCTCCGCGGCCGCGGCGGCGCGGGCTTCCCGACCTTCATGAAGTGGGACCTCACCAAGAAGGCGCCGGGCGACACCAAGTACGTCGTCTGCAACGCCGACGAGGGCGACCCGGGCGCGTACATGAACCGCTCCACGATCGAGGGCGACCCCCACTCCCTCCTCGAGGCGATGGCGATCTGCGGCTACACCATCGGCTCGCACCACGGCTACATCTACATCCGCGCCGAGTACCCCCTCGCCGTCGAGCGCCTCAAGATCGCCATCAAGCAGGCCAAGGACTACGGCCTCCTCGGCAAGGACATCCTCGGCTCCGGCTTCGACTTCGACATCGAGATCCGCCTCGGCGCCGGCGCCTTCGTCTGCGGCGAGGAGACGGCCCTCCTCCAGTCCCTCGAGGGCAGGCGCGGCATGCCCACGCCCAAGCCCCCCTTCCCCGCCAACTGCGGCCTGTGGAAGAAGCCCACGGTCATCAACAACGTCGAGACCTACGTCAACGTCGCGGTGATCATGGCCAAGGGCGCCGACTGGTACTCGAAGATCGGCACCGAGAAGTCCAAGGGCACCAAGACCTTCGCCCTCACCGGCAAGATCCAGAACTCCGGCCTCGTCGAGGTCCCGATGGGGACCACGCTCCGCGACATCGTCTACGACATCGGCGGCGGCATCCGCGGCGGCAAGAAGTTCAAGGGCGTCCAGACCGGCGGCCCCTCCGGCGGCATCATCACCGAGGAGAGCCTCGACGAGCCGATCACCTACGAGAGCCTCGCGGCCCTCGGCTCGATGATGGGCTCCGGCGGCATGATCATCATGGACGAGGACGACTGCGTCGTCGACATCGCGAAGTTCTACATGGACTTCTGCTGCGACGAGTCCTGCGGCAAGTGCGCGCCCTGCCGGATCGGCACCAAGCAGATGCACGCGATCCTCGAGAAGATCTCCAAGGGCACGGGCACCGAGGAGGACCTCGCCAAGCTCGAGAAGATCGGCAAGGCCATGACCAAGGCCTCGCTCTGCATGCTCGGCGGCTCGGCGGCCAACCCCACCCTGTCCACCATGAAGCATTTCCGCGACGAGTACCTGGCCCACATCCGCGACCACAAGTGCCCCGCCGGCAAGTGCAAGGACCTCGTGCTCTACGAGATCGACGCCGCGAAGTGCATCGGCTGCGGCCTCTGCGCCCGCCGCTGCCCCGTCCCCTGCATCGCGGGCGAGAAGAAGCAGCCCCACGTCATCGACAAGTCCCGCTGCATCAAGTGCGGCGAGTGCTTCAAGGCCTGCAAGTTCGGCGCCGTGGTGAAGAAGTGAGCCGGTAAGGAGACAGAAGCAATGATCAACGCGAAGATAAACGGCATGCCCGTCCAGGTCGCCGAGGGGACCACGATCCTCGAGGCGGCCCGCAAGGTCGAGGTGAAGATCCCGGCCCTCTGCTACAACGACGACCTCGAGCCCTGGGCCGCCTGCGGCATCTGCGTGGTGAAGATCGAGGGCAGCCCCAAGCTCGTCCGCGCCTGCACCACCCCGATCGCCGAGGGCATGAGCGTCATCACCAACGACCCCGACCTCGTGCAGACCCGCAAGACCGTGATCGAGCTCATCCTCTCGACCCACCCCGACGACTGCCTCGCCTGCCCCCGCAACCAGGAGTGCGAGCTCCAGCGCCTCGCCGCCGAGTTCGGCGTGCGCGAGCAGCCCTTCCAGAAGATGCTCCGCGACCTCCCGGTCGACGAGTCCTCGGTCTCCCTCATCCTGAACCCCGACAAGTGCGTCCGCTGCGGAAGGTGCGTCAAGGTCTGCCAGGATATGCAGAACGTCTGGGCCATCGAGTTCCTCGGCCGCGGCGCCTCGACCCGCATCG
>CAYNPQ010000092.1:0-14443 GCA_964399065.1 uncultured Treponemataceae bacterium
GGCACACAGATGGGAGGAGATTCTTATCCGTGTGCCTCTGTGTGCTTCCGTGGTTAGTTTAAAAAGGAATTATCTGTGTGCTTCTGTGGTTCATTAATTTGGAGGAAATCCACAGAGACACACGGAGGCACACGGAGGGGAGAGAGGAAAAAGATACTATCCGTGTGAATCTGTATGCTTCTGTGGTTTTAGCAATCGAGAAGGTATCCACGGAGACACACGGAGGCACACGGAGGGGAGGAGATTCTTATCCGTGTGCCTCTGTGTGCTTCTGTGGTTCATTAATTTGGAGGAAATCCACGGAGACACACGGAGGCACACAGATAGGAGAAGATTCTTATCCGTGTGCCTCTGTGTGCTTCCGTGGTTAGTTTAAAAAAGGAATTATCTGTGTGCCTCTGTGGTTTAAGCAATCGAGAAGGTATCCACGGAATTTGCTTTGGAAGATGGGGGCCCGGGGGAAGGAACCTTTCTCGAAAGGTTCGCTTCCCCCGGTCTTTTTCAGATGCTCAAAACGAGATCTTCGTCTTGAGGTAGGCCTTGCTCTGGTCGGCCATGGCGCCGAGGGTCGAGGAGTCCGAGCCGAGCATCCAGGCGAGGCCGGCCGTCAGCTCGACGCCGTCGTAGGGCTTGTAGCTGACCGAGGGCGAGAAGGCGAGGCCGTAGGAGTCGGAGAACTCCCGGTCGCCGCTGATGATGTCGTCCAACGCGTCGACTTCCAGTACCGCGGCCAGGGGCCCGAGGAGGAGCTTGCCTCCGGCGAGTTCCCACTTCAGGGCGAGGACGGCGTAGTCGTTCTGCGCGTCGGGGAGGGTCTCCCAGGCCATGCCGCGCAGGTACTGGAAATTGAGGTAGATGTCGTTCGCGAAGGTGTAGTCGCAGCCCGCGAGCCAGCGCCAGTAGGGATCGTCGGAGCTCGTCGTCCTTTTCTTCGAAGGATCGAGGATGGCGAGGGCGGAGAGGTCCTCGACGTAGTCGCGGTCGTTGATCACGCAGGCCGCCTCGGCCCAGACGCCGAGGCCGAGGAGCTCGCCGGCGACATCGAGGGATGCCTGGTGGCGGCGCGGGTACTCGAGGGAGGCGGCGACGGAGAGGGCTCCCATGGTGGTCGGCGGGTTGGGCATCGCCGTCCATGTCGCGACCACGCCGGAGAGGGCGGGGATCGGCGAGCGGCCGTAGACGTAGGATGCGCCGATGGTCCAGCCCTCGGGCTCGAAGGTGCCCCGGAGGCCGACCGTCGAGGAATCGACGGCGTTGTTCTTGGGCGTCGCCAAGGTCGGCGCGGCCGGCGTGACCGATACGCCGATGGCGGTCAACGCCGAGTAGTCGCCGGCCGCGGGCACGAAGGCCGCGGGCATCGTCGCGGGCAGGGGGGCGGCGCGCCAGAAGGGCGTCCAGGCGAGGTCGAGGCCGAAGCGTCGGCCGAAATAGCGGAAGCGGACGGCGTCGGAGGCGAGTTTCTCGCCGAAGGAGGAGAGGTCGCTGAAGTCGGGCGCGTCGAAGGCGTCGACGATGCCGATCTGGTCGGCGGGGCCCCAGGCGATGCGCTGGCGGCCGACCCGCAGCTCGGTGCCCCGGATCGGCGCGTCCTGCAGCGAGGCCCAGGCCTCGACGACGCGGATCGAGGGGCTCTCGAGCGTGATCGAGGGCAGGCCCGCGACCATCGCGGGGGCCTTCGCGGGCAGGCTTTCCTCGGCCTTCGCCTCGGCGTAGACGCGGAGGCCGTCGGCGGGCCGGGCCTCGGCCTCGAGGCGCAGGCCGAGGAAGCCGTCGGTCCAGTCGGGGGCGTCGAAGGCGAGGTCCTTGCCGGCGGCGACGCCGAGGCCCGCCTCGATCTCGCCCGACAGGGCGAGGCCGCCCGACGCGGCCGCGGGCTCGGCGAGGGGCTCCCAATCGGAGGCCGCCGCCTCCTGGGCCGCGAGGGCGGCGGGAGCCGCGCAGGCGAGGGCCGCGGCGAGGAGCGCGGCGAAGATCGTGCGATTCGGTTCCATCGGATCCTCCCTACATCTCGAGGGACCGGACGGTGAACTCATCGTCCTTGATCCCGCTGTCGTACTTGACCGAGCTCACCGCGAAGACCGAGCGGTGGCCGGTGCGAAGGTCGGTCATCTCGCGCTCCCGCGCGAGCCAGTAGGCCCCGGACTTCTCGATGCCGCGGGAGACCAGGCGCTTGTAGGCGACGCCCTTCGCGTCGTAGTACTCGATGGTCGTGGGCACGGAGGAGGCGCGGTCGACGGTCATGAGGATCCGCGAGTACTCGGCCTCGGCCTCGGGCCTCGGCTTGAGCTCGATCACGTCGGCCTGGCCCTCCGCCTTGACGTAGGAGACGTCGTGGGTCGCGGCGTAGTTCTTCGCCTCCATGTCGGAGTAGCTGAAATCGGTGCCGGCGAAGGAGCCGTTCTTCACGTGGGAGGCGATGCGCTTGGCCTTCTTGAAGGCCGGCAGGTAGAGCCAGAGCTCGCCGGCGGGGAGGCTGAGGACCGCGATGCCTTTCTGGTCCGCGGGCGAGAGGAAGCGCACGAGGCGCCGGTCCGCGCCTTTCTGGAGCATGACGAGGGTCCGCTCCCTGACCGCCCCGCCCTTCTCGATGAGCTTGAGGCTCGTCTGCATGTACTGGTCCTTCGGCGCGTTCATGGTCGCGTCCACGCGCTTCAGGATGGCCGCCGCGTCCTCCGCGCCCCAGGCGAGGCCGGGGGCCAGGGCCACGAGGGCCGCGAGGGCCGTCGCGATGAGCGTCGTCCTGCCTTTCATTTCGCTACCTCCTTGATGCCGTCGACGTCGCTCCCGCCGCCCGATGCCGGGGCGCGCCCGGCCGCGCCGCCCGACGCGCCGTTCCTGGCCGCGGTCCTCCGCTCCCTCGCCTCGTAGGCTTGGGGGAAGGAGAGGAGGAGGGCGGGAAGGAGGGTCAGGGAGACGGAGCCGGAGACGATCATCGTGTACGATACGAGTATTCCGAAGCGGCGGAGGGGCAGGAGATTGCCCGCGAGGAGGGCGAGGAAGCCGACCGCGACGGTGACGACGTTGATGGCGATGGCCCTGCCCGAGCCCGAGAGGGCCGCGGCCGCCGCGTCCACCGGGTCGGCGTGCAGCTTGCGCTCCTCCGTGAAGCGGTGGATGTAGTGGATCGAGTAGTCGATGCCCATGCCGAGGGAGACCGAGCCGATGAGGACGGTCGCCACGTCGAGGGGAAGGCCGGTCCAGCCCATGAGCCCGAAGAGGGCGAAGAGGGTGAAGATGACCGGGGCCACGCCGATGAGGCCGCCCGCGAGGGAGCCGATGAGGAAGATGTCGCAGACGAGCATGGCGAGCGCGCCGACGGCGATGCTCGCGAGCTGGCTCTGCATGATGCCGACGTCGACGCGGTGGTAGACCGCGGCGGAGCCGCACTGCGCGAAGGAGACGGCGTCGCCCTTGAGGCGCGCGGATTCCGCGTCGACGGCCGCCACGATGCGCGCCACCTTGCCCGAGTCCTGGTCGCGGTACATGGCGGTGATGAGGGCCTCGTTCCCGTCGGAGGACACGAGCTGGCCGAGCTCGGACCGGCCCTCGAGGAGGAACCAGAGCTGCGCGACCTCGTCGCGGGTCGCGGGGATCTCGCGGTTCCCCGAGACGGCCCAGTTGAGCTCCTCGACGAGCTGCACGATGGAGTTGGGCTTGGACACGCTCTCGAGGCCGCCTATCGTCCCCTCCATCGCCTTCATCGCCTTGAGCACCGCGGGCTCCTTCACGTCGCCGCGGACGAGGACCTGGAGGTTGGCCGAGCCGCCGAATTTCTCCTTCATGATCGTCTCGGCGGCGTGGATCTCGGTGTCGGACTTGAAGTACGAGAGGATGTCGACCTCGCGCCTGATCCTCGGAAAGCCGAGGGCGCAGAAGGCGGCGAGGGCCAGGAAGCCGAGCGCGACGCCGATCCGGACCTTCCGCCTGCCGAGGAGGGCGGCGTAGGCCTTGGCCATGCGGTTCGGGGCGGCGCGGTCGGGGTCGGCGGGATGAGCGGCCTCTCCGACCGGCCCCTTCGGCTTGAGCGAGGCGAGGAGGGCCGGCGTCGCGGAGATCGAGAGGAGGAACGAGAGGAGGATGCCGAGGGCCGAGAAGATGCCGAAGTCCCGGATCATCGTGAGGTAGGAGCCGAAGATGAAGGAGATGAAGCCGATCATCGTCGTCAGCGCGGCGAGGAAGACGGGGAGGATGACCGAGGAGAGGGACTTGGCCGACTTGTCCGGCGAGCCGAGGCCGGCCCTGAGCTCCTCGAAGGAGCTCATGACGTGAATGGCGTAGGCGTTGCCCGCGGCGAGGATGACGACGGGAATGACGTTGCTGATGACGGAGAAGTCGATGCCGAAGAGCTTCATGGCCCCGATCGTCATGGCGATCGCGACCGCGACCGTGGCGAGGGGGATGACCACGCCGCGGAGGGAGCGGAAGCTCAGGGCGAGGGCGAGGGCGATGAGGGCCGCGGCGATGGGCACGAGCTTGAGGACGTCGTCGCGGACGATGGCGCTGATCTCGAGGAGCTGGAAGGGCAGGCCCGCGTAGCGCAGCTTCCCGGTCACCCCCGCCGAGGCGACCGCGGCCTTGATGTCCTTGGCGACGCGGTCCTTGGGGGCGTCCTCGGCGAGCCGGCAGACGATGGCGAGGGTCGTCCCGTCCTCCGAGACGAGCCTGCCGCGATACAGGTCCTTGGAGAGGACGTAGGCCTTGAAGGCCGCGGGATCGGAGGCCTCGGGGGCCGCGGCGAGGTCGTCGACGTTGAAGCCGTCCTCGGTCTTGCGGATGTCGACGATGTTCCCGAGGCTCGACACGCTCCTCACCCCGTCGACGCCGGCGAGCGCCTTGGAGAGCCTCGCCAGCTCGGCCTGGGCCCCGGGCGCGAAGGCGTCCGGGTACTCGAGGGCGAGCAGGGCCAGCTGGCTGCCCCCGAAGGTCTCGCTGACGTGGTTGTTCACGGAGGCCACGGGATCGGTGGCGGGAAGGTAGCTCATGATGTCGGGGTTGATCCTGATCCCCGAGGCGAGGATCCCGCCCACGATCGCGAGCGCCAGGGCCAGGACCGCGACCGGGATGCGGTACTTGATCACGAATCGGGAGAACTTCATAGGCGACGCGCCTCCATCCTTCAGGTCAGGGGAATTGAATGAACACTCATTCATTATAACGCGACGGCCGCCAAGAGTAAAGGGCAAGGGAGGAATTCAGCCTCCCCCCTCCGGTCGACCCTCGTGCCCCGCAGCGCATATACTGGGGGCATGAGCGGCAAGAAGAAGCGACCTCCGAGAATCCCGCCCGGCGCTCCCGGGCACCCCCGCGAGGGCGCCGGCGAGGGCCCTCGCCCCCGCTCCGCCCGCAAGGCGGGCGGGCCGAAGGAGCGCAAGGCGCCGGCGCGGGCGGCCCCGGCGAGGCGCCCGACAGGCGGCAGGCCCGAGGTCGGCTTCATCTACGAGGACGAGGAGCTCATCGCCGTGGACAAGCCCGAGGGCCTGCCCGTGATCGCCCCCGAGGGCGGCGGCCGGAGCCTCTACGACATCGTCACCGCCCGCCTGCGCCGCGCGAACCCGCGCGCGAGGGCCGCCGTCGTGCACCGCCTCGACCGCGACACCTCGGGCATCGTCGTGTTCGCGAAGTCGGCCGAGGCGAAGCGCCTCGTGATGGGGGGCTGGGACGAGCTCGTCGCCGAGCGGCGCTACGTCGCCCTCGTCGAGGGAAGGGTCGAGGGCGAGGGAGGCCTCCTCGATTCATGGATCGCGGAGGCGGGGCCGAGCCGCATGCGCGTCGCGGCGAGCGGCGAGCGGGGCGCCCTGCGCGCCCTGACGAGGTGGCGCCTCGTGCGGGCGGGCCCCCGCTACAGCCTCCTCGAGCTGAAGCTGGAGACCGGCCGCAAGCACCAGATCAGGGTGCAGCTCGCGGCCATGGGCCATCCGGTCGCCGGCGACGCGCGGTACGGCGCGGGGAGCGACCCCCTGGGCCGGCTCGGCCTCCACGCCGAGGTCCTCGACATGACCAATCCGATGAGCGGGAAGCGCTTCAGGCTCGAGAGCCCCTGCCCTCCCTCCTTCCTCGAGGCCGTATTGTCCCGGGGACCGGGACGATGGTAGCATCGGCCCCCATGGGAAGACGCGTTGCGCGGTACATACTGGCCCTCGCCCTCGGAGCGGCGGCCCTGCCCGCCGCCTTCGGAGAGGGGCCGGGGACGCGTGCCGCGGCCGGCAGGGTGGACCTTTCCGCGATCAGGCGCGGCTCGGCCGCGACCC
Organism: uncultured Treponemataceae bacterium; assembly: GCA_964399065.1. Taxonomy (GTDB): domain Bacteria; phylum Spirochaetota; class Spirochaetia; order Treponematales; family Rectinemataceae; genus JAKLFE01. The sequence continues at coordinate 6,249 of CAYNPQ010000092.1, forward strand.
TCGACGCACGCTGGGAATTCCATTGGCTGCGCCTCGTCAATCCGCGCGACTTCGAGGCGGGCGGCGCTGGCCGGAGTCTCCCCGTCCCCGACGTCTACGCCCCCTTCCCCGGCGAGTGGAAGGACTATCCAGTCCCCGGCATCGAGCCCCTCGGCTACGCGACCTACCGCCTTAGGCTCGAGGGCCTCGATCCCGCGCTGCCATGGGCCTTACGGATAGGCTCGATCCTGAGCGCCGCGCGGCTCTACGCGAACGGCGTGGAGGTGGCCTCCTTCGGCGTCCCCGGCGTCGACGCGGCCTCGGAGGTCCCGGACTGGGGCTCCCTCGTCGTCGAGCTCGGGCCGCCGCGGGACGGCTCCATCGACCTCGTCCTGCAGGTCTCCAACTTCGCCGACCGCTCGGGCGGGGCGCGCACGAACATCGAGGTCGGGGACCGCGCCGCCCTCGAGGAAGCCCGCGACCGGCAGCGGCTCTGGCAGGCCTTCGTCTTCGGCGCCCTCCTCGCCATGGGCCTGTACTACCTCTTCCTCCACGCCTTCCGGCCGGCGGACCGTTCGACGCTCCACTTCGCGCTGCTCTGCCTCGCCCTCGCGCTCCGGACCTTCTGCTACGACGAGTACCTCGTCAGGGCGCTCCTGCCCGGCCTGCCCTGGACCCTCCTCTTCAAGCTCGGCTACCTGACCTTCTCGCTGTCGGTCCTCTTCTTCGCGGGCTACCTCCGCGAGGGCTTCCGCGAGCTCTTCGCGAGGCCGGTATTCCTCGCGATAGCGGCTTTCTGCGCCGCCTACTCGGCCTGCATCGCGTTCGCCCCCACCCTCGCCTCGGCCCGGCTCCTCGTCGGCTTCCAGGCCGCGACGCTGGCCACGGGCCTCTACTCGGCCCTGGTGCTGGCCCGCGCCGCCGCGGGGCGCCGGAGGGGCGCCCTGGGCCTCTCGCTCGGCTTCCTCGTCTTCTTCGCGACGGCGATCCACGACATCCTCGCGGCCAACGGCCTCGTGCGCGGGCCCTTCCTCGTCCAGGCGGGGCTCCTCGTCTTCCTCTTCTCGACCTCGGCGTCGATCACGCGGACCTTCGCGGCGGCCTTCGCGAGGGCGGAGTCCCTGTCCGAGGAGCTCGCGCGAGGCAACCGCGCCATGCGCCGCTTCGTGCCGGGCGAGTTCCTCGCGCGGCTCGGCAAGTCCTCGATCGAGGAGGTCGTCCTCGGCGACCACGCGGCCGAGGAGATGACGGTGCTCTTCGCGGACATACGCAGCTTCTCGTCCATCTCCGAGCGGATGGGCCCCGAGGAGACCTTCCGCTTCATCAACCAGTACCTCGCGCGGGTCAGCCCCTCGGTGCGGGCCCACGGCGGCTTCGTCGACAAGTACATGGGCGACGGGATCATGGCCCTCTTCCCGGGCTCACCGGAGGACGCGGTGCGTTGCGCGATAGACATCCAGCGCCGGCTCGCGGAGTACAACGGGACGCGCGCCGCCCGGGGCGAGGAGCCGGTGCGCGCGGGCATCGGCGTGCACCGCGGCCGCCTCATGCTCGGCACGATAGGCGAAATAGAGCGGATGGACGGCACCGTGGTGTCGGACGCGGTCAACACCGCGAGCAGGATGGAGGGTATCTCGAAGGAGTACGACGTCGGGGTGGCGGCGAGCGAGGCCGTCATCGCCGGCCTCGACGACCCGGGCGCCTACCGCTTCCGCTTCCTCGGCAAGGTCGGGGTCAAGGGCAGGCGCGAGCCGGTCTCGGCCTTCGAGCTCTACGACGGCGACCCCGAGCCCCTGCGCTCGCGGAAGGACGCGATCCGCGCGGACTTCGAGCGGGCCCTCGCCGCCTTCTACGACCAGGAGTACGACCGCGCGCTCGGCCTCTTCAAGTCGGTCCTCGAGCGGATGCCCGCGGACGAGGCGAGCCACCACTACGTCCGCATCATCCGCAAGCTCAGCCTGGCCTAGGCCAGGGGTTCTATGAGGAGGACGAGGGGCGAGGGGGAGCGCGGCGGCGAGCAGACCAGGGGCGGAGCGCTCGCGACCTCCAGGCCCGCGCGCGCGCCGAGGGCGCAGTCCCAGGACAGCGCGGAGTAGCGCCCCGCGGGCAGGCGGAGCACGATGGTGGTCTGGAAGGGCTCCACGGCATCGGCGCGCGGCTCCAGCCAGACGAGGCTGCGTCCCGACGGCGCGGCCAGGATGCCCGCCTCGGCCGCCCAGGCCGGGACGCGGTCGAAGAGGTCGTTGCCGGAGGTCCAGTATTCCTCCTCGAGGCCCAGGTCGAGCCAGGGCGCCCGCTCGCGGGGCGTGGGGCCCGCGGCGGGGACGCCGCGGGCCGCGAGGGCGCGGAGCAGCTCGTCCTTGCCGAGCAACTTGGTTTCGCCCATCGCGTCCCCCCTCAGAAGAAGGGCTCGAGGCCCCGGGCCTCGAACTCGGCGTAGCCGGGCAGGCCGGCGTAGCGCACCAGGCCCGCGCCCGACGTCGCGTCGAAGCATCTGACCAAGGCCGCCATCGCCTCGAGCTGCACCGCCACGCGCTTCCACAGGGGGAAGACCGGGTCGCGCAGCTGGTCGACCTCCCCTCCCGTCCTCGCCTGGCCAGGATTGACGGTCTCCACGAGGAAGGCCTGCGCGCCTGTGCAGTCGCCCCACTCGCGGTGCGACAGGCCGCGGAATTCTTCGGAGGACTTGTCGAGGGCCATGGCGATGCCCCTCTCGTCCAGGTCGAAGACGGCGTCGACCGCGACGGCGAGGTTCTTGGGGTTCGCGACGATCATCCATGCGTTCTTGGAGCCCGGCGAGGCCTCGTGCATGTCGATGGCGATGTCGACGCCCTCGCGGCGGATCAGCTCCACCACCGCGGCCGCCAGCCTCTCGGCCAGCGTGCCGTCGGCCTTGCCCGGATAGGCCCGGTCGAGGTTGCGCTGCTCCTCGCCGGGCAGGGTCTCGGCGCTGTTCGGCAGGGTGTAGCGGTCGGGGTCGGGCCGGCCTTGGTGCTCGGGATGGATGAACCTGGCGCCGTACTTGAGCCAGCGGGTGCCGGAGGCCGCCTCCATGCGTATCCAGGAGGGGCGGGGATTCGCGGGGTCGGAGTAGCCCGCGCCGGAGTTGTTGACGTTCGGCACGACGACGATCCTGCCTTCGGCGGGCAGGGCGCGTTCCACGACGAGGGTCGCGGCCGCGATCCCGGCGATCTCGTTGGCGTGCGTGCCGCCCACGACCAGGAGGGTCGCGCCGGGCCTGCCCGAGTCGAGGACATAGACGCGGCCGTCGCCGGGCCCGCCCGCGAGGCTCGGCGCGTAGTCGGAGAGCCAGCCCGAGGCCGTCACGCCGGGGCCGGGCCTGACGTCGTGCGCGATGACGAGGGCGCCCCGCGCGGTGAGGCCCGAGGACGCGTTGGGCGAACTCGAAGGCTCCGCGCGGGCGGGGGCCGGAACGGAAAGGAGGAAAAGGGCCGAGGCGAGGAGGGACGCGGCTCGCGCTTTCATGACGGGCTTCCTTCGCGGGCGCGGGCCGCGCGGCCTCCTTCCTCGTGGGTCGGAGCCCGCGCGGCCCGGTCCGGAACCGGATCAGTAGCCGAGGACCGCGCCGTCCCTGCGGGGATCGGCGCCGCCGTGCAGCATGCCGCTCTTGATGATGATTGCCTGGACGCCGCCGAAGTAGAGGTCGCGCTTGTCGTAGTTCTTGATCTTGTAGCCCATGGCCTTGAGGTCGTTGATGGTCTTCTCGGAGTAGAGGGAGCCCTCGATCTCCATCGTGGTCTTGCCCGCGCCCTGGAGGAAGGTGCAGTACATCCGCGGGGCCTCGATGGCCTCCTGGATGCCCATGTCGTAGTCGATCAGGTCGGAGACGAGCTGTGCCAGGGTCGGGATGATCCGCATGGCGCCGGGGGTGCCGAGGGTCGCGAAGGCCTTGCCGTCCTTGTAGACGAGGGTGGGCGCGATGGTGGTGTTCATGCGCTTGCCGGGCGCGTAGGCCGCGGAGCCGGTCTTCTTGTTGAAGTTGCCCATCTCGTTGTTGAGGATGACGCCCGTGCCGGGGACCGCCACGGCGGCGCCGTAGAAGCTGGAGAGGGTCTGGGTCAGGGCCACCATGTTGCCGTCCTTGTCGACGACGGACATGTGCGTGGTGCTCCAGTGCTCGCTGTTGACGTTCACCTTCTCGTAGGTGGAGGTCATGGAATCGAGTTTGATGGAGGCGGCCTTGGCCTTGGCGTAGCCCTTGGAGGTCAGGGCCTTCATCGGCACGTCCACGAAGTCGGGGTCGCCGAGGACGTTGTAGTAGTCGTCGAAGGCCCTGGCGAAGACCTCGGCGAAGAGGTGGAGCCTCGCGGCGGAGTCGAAGCCGAGGGACTTCACGTCGTAGTTCTCGATCATGTTGAGGGACTGGATGAGGAGGAAGCCGCCGACGGGCGCCGGCGCGGAGACGATGTCGTAGCCGCGGTAGGTGCCCTTGGCGGGCTCGCGCTCGATCGCCTTGTACTGGGCCAGGTCGTTCTCGTCGATGAGGCCGTTGTTGGCCTTCATGTCCGCGGCGATGGCCTTGGCGATCCAGCCCTTGTAGAAGGCGTCCGCGCCGTCCTTGCCGATCGCCCTGAGGGTCTTGGCGAGGTCGGGGTTCTTGCACGTGTCGCCGGCCTCGAGGGGCAGGCCGTCGGGGGCGATGATGGACATGAGGTAGGCGTTGGGCTGCGCGCGCTTGAAGTTGTCGGAGATGACGCCGGCGAGGGTCGGGCTGACGACGAAGCCCGCCTCGGCGAGCTTGGCGGCGGGCTCGGTCACCTGGGCGAGGCTCATCGTGCCATACTGCTTGAGGGCCATGGAGAGGCCGGCCACCGTGCCCGGCACGGCCACGGCGCGATGCCCCTCGGCGGGCCAGGTCTCGCCCTTGGCGTCGCGGAGCGAGGCGCGGCTCCGGTAGTCGATGGAGGTGACCTTGTTCTGGCCCTTGAGGTAGATGACGATGTAGCCCTCGCCGCCCAAGCCGTTGGCGTTGGGCTCGACGACGCCGTTGGCGAAGGCCGTGGCCACCGCGGCGTCGACGGCGTTGCCGCCGGCCTTGAGGATGTCGAGGCCGACCTGGGACGCGAGGGGATGCGCCGAGGCCACCATCCCGGTCTTGGAGACGACCTCGGGGATGATGGTGGGGGCGCTCTCCGCGAAGGCCGACCACGCGGGGCCGGCCAGGAGGAGGACGGCCAATGCCAGGCTGATGAGACTCGTCTTCGCCTTCATAGGGACTCCTTTCATGGAACGCTCGGGCGGCGCGCTCGGCGCCGCGGTATCGGCCGGCCCGGAAGGGCCGGCTCTCGCGACGGGTTATTGGTTGAGGAAGGGGCCGATGCCCTTCTCGCGGAGCTGCTCGTAGGTCGGGAGGCCAGAGTACACGATGCTCCGCGCGGGGTTCGCGTCGTTGAAGACCTTGACGACGGCCGCCGTGGCGGCGACGTGCGTGGCCACCCTCGAGCCGAGGGGGTTCACGGGATCGTTCACCGGATCGACCTTGGCGTCCGCGTCGTTCGTCATGAGGGGGTTGGGCGTCTCGGTGAGGAAGGAAGCGGCGCCCGAGCCCGTGCCCCACTCCCGGTGGGAGAGCCCGCGGAACTCCATGTTGGAGGGCTCGAGCTTGAGGCTGAGGCCGTGGTCGATGTCGAGGTCGACGACGGCGGCGGCGGCGAGCTCGAGGTTCTTGGGATGGGCCACCATCATGTTGGCGAGGCGCCCGCCGACGTCGGCCTCGTGATAGTCGAAGGCCACGTCGACCTTCTCCTTGTTGAGGAGGAGCATGACGGCGTAGGCGATCTTCTGCGTCAGGCCGGAGTCGACGCGCCCGGGGTAGGCCCGGTTGAGGTTCCGGAATTCCCAGGCGGCCAGGGGCGTCTCCTTGCTGTCGGGATGCACGTAGCCCCCCGCGGGATCGGGCACGCCCTGGTGGGCCAGGTTGGTGCAGCGGGAGCCGAACTTGAAGTACCGGCGGCCGCCCGGCGCGTCGAGGCCGATCCAGGCCGGGCAACGCGTCGTGTAGGCCGGCTGGCTCGGTTCCTTGTCCTGGTGGCTCACGCCGGAATTGTTGAGATTGGGCACGACGATCACCCGCCCCGCCTCGACCTTCAGGTTCTCGATGGAGACGACCGCGGCCATGATGCCGGCGATCTCGTTGGAATGGGTGCCGCCGCCGATGAACAGCGTGCCGCCGGGGCGCTTGCCCTCGAAGTAGTACACCTTGCTGTCGCCGGGAGTGCCGAGGAGCCCGGGATAGTAGTCGGAGAGCCAGCCCGTCCTAGACAGGGACGCGGAGGGGCGATAGTCGTGGTTCACGAGGTAGCGCCCGTGGGGATCCTGGGGCGACGCCTGCTGGGCCAGGGCCCCGCCGAGGCAGATCGAGACGAGGGCGAGGGCGATCGCGAGACGTTTCATGGGACTCTTCCCCGTCCTTATTTGAAGGCCGCCGCCAGCGGGGCCCCCGCCAGGGAGACGCGGGCGACCTTCGCCAGCGCGATCTTGGCCTTCTCGGCCAGCTTCGTGAAGAGACCGTCCTGGTCGCTGCCCTCGACGACGATCGCGTAGTCGGACACGGCCATGCAGGGCTCGATGAGGCTGTCGGAAAGGGCGCCGCGGCGGGAGGCCCCGCCGACGTGGAGCGTGATGACGGACATGCCGAGCTCCTTGGCGCGCTTGAGGAGGGCCTTGGTCCTCGCGATCTCGGCGTCGGCGCTGATGCCCGCGGCGCCGAGGCCCTTGGTGCTGGCCCCGACGACCAGGACGAGTGTCTTGGCCGTGCCGTCGAGCCCCTCGGCCTTGACGAGGTTGTCGGCCTTGAAGGGTATGTTGTTCCTCGTCAGCAGGACCTTGACCATCTCGAAATCGGCGCTCTGGCCGATCGCGGTGAGGAGGGCGGGCTTATCCGCGAAGGCCGTGGTCTTCTGGGCGAAGGCGGAGCCCAAGGCCGCGGCCGCGAGGGCGGCGACGAGAATGATGCGTTTCATAGAATCCTCCGTGCGAGAAGAGCTGTAAAGATACATCGTATAGGCTCGGATGCGCCGTCGTCCGCCCTCGACCGGGTCGAGGGGGGACGGCGATCGACGCCGTCAGCTGCATTATTCACTTTTTCGGTTTTGCGCCAAGGGCGCGCGCAGATTATATAAAAATACGCCGCCCCTCGGGGCGGCGCAAGGTCGGCGGCGGGGAAAGGGGGCGGCGGAGCCCCCGCGGCTCAGTCCCGGGCGGCGTGTCCGCCCTGCCGCGGGGCGCGTTGCGCGACGGAGCCAACGGCCGCGCCCCGCCCCGCCGCCTGGCCGCGGCGGGCGGGGAAGGACGCGTTGCGCGCTGCCGTTTTCGGGGCGTTGCGCGACGCCGTGCCGGCGGAGGATTTCGGGGCGGATCTCGGCGCGTTGCGCGACGCCGTACCGCGGGCCGCGGGCCGGCGCGCGGTGCGCTCAGGCGGGGCGCGGCGGCCTTCGTCGCCGCCGGAGGGGCGGAAGGCCGGCCTCGGGGCCTCGGCGGCGGCGCGCGCCGCGACCGCGGCGCCGGCGGCGGCCGCCTCGAAGGCCGGGCCCGCCGCGACGGGCACGCTCCGGCGGATGAGCTTCTCGATGGCCTTGAGCAGGGGCCTCTCCTCGGAGTCGCACAACGCGACGGCGGAGCCCGAGGCCCCGGCGCGCGCGGTGCGGCCGATGCGGTGCACGTAGGTCTCGGCGACGTCGGGCAGCTCGAAGTTGTAGACGTGGGTGACCCCGTCGACGTCGATGCCGCGGGCGGCCAGGTCGGTCGCCACGAGGACGCGGATCTCGCCGGAGCGGAAGCCGTCCATGGTCCTGGTGCGGTTGCCCTGGCTCTTGTTCGCGTGGATGGCCGCCGCGGAGATGCCCGAGGACTCGAGGCCCCGGACCAGGCGGTCGGCGCCGTGCTTCGTCCTGGTGAAGACGATGGCGCGGGCGGCCTCCTGCGCCTCGATCAGGGCCGCGAGGTAGGCGCGCTTGTCGCCCTTCTCCACGAAGGCGACCTTCTGGTCGATGAGCTCGACCGCGGGGCGCTCGGGGGCGATGGAGACGCGCACCGGATCGCGCAGGATCTTGCCGGCGAGCGATGCGATGTCCTGGGGCATGGTCGCCGAGAAGAGGAGGGTCTGGCGGTTGGCCGGGAGGAGGGCCATGATCTTCCGCACGTCGTGGATGAAGCCCATGTCGAGCATGCGGTCGGCCTCGTCGAGCACGACGATC
>CAYNPQ010000093.1:0-14405 GCA_964399065.1 uncultured Treponemataceae bacterium
CCAGTTCCCGCCCATGATCTTGGCGACCTCGCCGGGCTTGAAGCCGCGGGCGAGGAGGGCCGCGGTGAGCTTCGGCAGGGCGGCGCAGTCCTCGAGGACGACGCCGTACTTGTCCGTGAAGCCGTCGAAGTCCGAGCCGATGCCCACGTGGTCGACGCCGGCCACCCGCGCGAGGCGCTCGACGTGGTCCACGAGCCGCTCGAGCGAGACCTTCGCCGGATCCTTGTCGACGAAGACGCCGGCGTAGGTGACGGCGACGAGGCCGCCCGTCGCGGCGATGCGCTCGGCCTGGCCGTCCTCGAGGTTGCGGCGGTGGGGGCAGAGGACTCGCGAGTTCGAGTGCGAGGCGACGACCGGGCGTTGCGCGATCTCGAGGAGGTCGTCCAGCGCCTCGTCGGAGAGGTGGGAGGCGTCGACGATCATGCCCGTCCTCTCCATCTCGGCGACGACCTTGCGGCCGAAGTCCGTGAGGCCGCCGCTCCCGTCCACGGAGGGGTCGCCGGTGCCGGCGCCGCGGCCGATCGCGTTCCGCCGGTTCCAGGTGAGGCCCATGAGGCTCACGCCCCGCTCGCGGAAGGCCCGCAGGGCGCCGAGGTCCTCGCCGACGGCCTCGCCGCCCTCGATCGTCAGCAGCGCCGCGACGGCGCCGTCGGCCTTGGCCGCGAGCACGTCGGCCGCCTTCCGGGCGAGCCTGAAGGCGCCGCCCGAGCGCGCGATGGCCGATTCCACCGCCTCGAGGAGCCGCCAGGTGTGGGGCCCGGCCTCGCCGACGAGCTCGTCGTCCGTGAAGAGGGCCATGAACTGGCAGGTGACGCCGCCCTCCTCGAGGCGGGGCAGGTCGAGGTGGCCGCGGTCCCCCCGCGCGAGGAAGTCGCGGGGCGGGGCGGGCTCGTGCCCGAAACGCTTGCCGACGAGGTCCAGCGCGGTGTCGCAGTGGCCGTCGACGATGACGAGGCTCCGATGCAGTTCCAAGGCGTCCATGACAGTCCTCCGGCGCGGGCCCGGCGACCCGCTTTATCCTTTTCCCCGGTCCGTATAGTATCTTGGCGGCGCCGGCGCGGATAGATGCGGGCGACCGGGAGAGATGCGGGCATGAAGCCGGTCATCGGGATCACGACTTTCGTGGACAGGCAGGGGAAGACCTCGGAGTATACGTCGCTCAACGTCAACTACAGCTGGTCGGTCGCGGCCGCGGGGGGGCTGCCGGTCCTCCTGCCCATCCCCGATCCTCCCGGCGCCGTCCTGCCCTACCTCGACCTGGTCGACGGCCTCCTCTTCTCGGGCGGCGCCGACGTGTCACCCACGGCCTACGGCGCCCTGCCCTCGCGGCAGGTGCACCGGATCTCCTGCGAACGCGATGCCTGCGAGATCGCGCTCGCCAGGGAGGCGCGGGCCCGGGGCATCCCCATCCTCGGCATCTGCCGCGGGCACCAGGTGCTCAACGTGGCCTTCGGCGGCACCCTCGTCCAGGACATCGCGGCCGAGCTGCCCGGCACGGGGGGCCACAGCCCCGAGGGCCTCGCCATGGACGAGCCCTACCACTACATCAATGTCACCGATCCCTCGAGCCGCCTCCGTGCCGCGCTTGGGACCGACCGGCTCCTCTCGAATTCCTTCCACCACCAGGCGGTGCGCGAGCTCGCGTCCGGTTTCAGGCAGACCGCCCGCTCCGACGACGGGGTCCTCGAGGCCTACGAGGCCGATGAGGGCTTCCTGGTCTGCGTGCAGTTCCACCCCGAGGCCCTGACGCGCCGCTTCCCGGTCTATCTCGGGATCTTCGCCGCCCTGGTCTCCGCCGCCTCCGGGCGCCGCGCCGCCCGGCTCTGAACCCGGTCAATCAAGCAATAGATCATGGATTTGCCGCAGAGGCGCGGAGACGCAGAGGGGAGAAAAAGAAGAGTGGGAGATGAGGATTGAGAAGGGAGAAGGGGAAAGTACCAGGCAGATGTGCATGATCCTTTCCTGATTATCGATCTCGCTCCTCTCTTCTCATCCCTCTTCTCTGCGACTCTGCGACTCTGCGGTTCAAATATCTTCGTCAATCACGGCATTAAGTTCGTTGGGTGTGCTGCCATGGCGCGTTAGGCGCTAGACTGCGGCGGCCTCGAGGAAGGTCAGGCTTCCCTCGTCCGCGTCGAGCTCGGCCTCGATCCCCAGGGGGAAGGTGACCGCGGGACTGCAGTGCCCTGCGCGGAAGCCCTGCACGCAGGGCTTGCCGCAGCCGACGATGGTGTCCTGGAAGACCTGCTCGAGGCTCAGCGAGGCCTTGCCCTCGGCCGGGGCGCAGTCCTTCCAGTCGCCGAGGATGATGCCGGCGCAGTCGCGGAAGACGCCCGCCAGCCTGAGCTGGGTGAGCATGCGGTCCACGCGGTAGGGCGCCTCGCCGACGTCCTCGATGAAGAGGAGCTTGCCGCGGGCGTCGATCTGGTAGGGCGTGCCCATCGTCGCGGCGATCAGCGAGAGGTTGCCTCCCGTGATCGGGCCGCGGGCCTTGCCCCCGACGAGCCGCGTCGCCCGGACCGGCCCCGCGGGCTCCTCGATCCTGCCTAATGGAAGGGTCGAGGTGAGGGCCGCGAGCCAGCTCCGCCTCGAGTACTCGTCGAACTCGGGCAGCATGTCCGAGGAGGGCATGGTCCCGTGGAAGGTCGCGAGGCCGGCGAGCTTGCCGATCGCGAGGTGGAGGCCCGTGATGTCGCTGTAGCCGACCAGGGCCTTGGGGTTCCTCGCGATGGTCCCGTAGTCGAGGGCGTCGAGGATGCGGGGCGTGCCGTAGCCGCCCTTCATGCACACGATGCCCGCTATCGAGGGGTCGGCGAAGAAGGCGTTGAGGTCCGCGGCCCGGAGCTCGTCCGGGCCCGCGAGGTAGCCGTAGGAGGCCTTGCAGCTCGGCCCCATGACCACCTCGAAGCCGAGGGCCGCGAGGGCCGCGGCCGCGCGGTCGGCGCGGGCCGGCTCGTTGGCGCAGCCGGCCGGCGCGGCCATGCCGATCCTGTCGCCCTTCCTGAGGGCGCGGGGTTTCCTCGTCATGGCGGCCTACAGCACGAAGAACAGGAAGCGGAGGACGTCCATCCACGCGCCGGAGGAGTAGGCGACCTCGAAGGGCCCGGTCTGCGTCGCGCCCGGATAGAAGGAGCCGCGGTAGGCCAGGTAGTGCTGCTTGAAGCGGATGGTCACGTCGAAGCGCTTGGGCAGCTCGAGGGGCTTGGGGCTCGGGCGGGCGAGGGCGGCCTTGGCCTCCTCCTTGATCCTCCTCGCCGCGAGGGCGGGGTTGATGGAGATCGAGGCGTTGCCCTTGCCCTCGCTCACGGGCACGACGCGGATGCCGGGGTCGAGCTCGCGCGCGGAGCGGCAGAGGGCCTCGTCGCCCGTCACGAGGAGGGCGGGCACGCCGAAGGAGGCCGCCGTGAAGGCGTTCATATGGAACTCGCTCGCCGGCGTCCCGTTGATGAGCACGTGGACGTTGTCGCCGTTCATGGTGTGGGCGAGGGGGTTGCCGTTCGTGCCGGCCGCGGAGTGGTAGCCGACGAACATGGCGCCGCAGTAGCTCCCGTCGATCCCGGCCATCATGGAGAAGGGGTCGCGGGTCCAGGCCCGCATGAGGCGGACGTTCTCGGGCAGCATGGCGGGGTTGATGCTCCGGCCCGAGCCGTGCGCGTCCTTCACGAAGATCTCGTCCACGCCGGACTCGTTCGCGGCCTCGCAGGCGGCCTTGACTTCCTTGGTCATCTCCTCGCGGAAGTAGGCGCCCTGGGGCTCGCCGATCTCCGTCTCCTTCCAGTCGGCGATGCCGCAGACGCCCTCGATGTCGGCGCTGATGTAGAGCTTCCTCATCTCGATACCCCTTTCTCCGCGAGGCGCAGGAATTCGAGCGCCGCCGCGGCCTGGACCGCCACGCCCACGGGCAGGCAGTCCTCGTCGATGTCGAACGTCGTGCTATGGAGGGGGGAGGATATCCCCCGCCCCGGATTGCCGCATCCCAGGTGGTAGAAGGCGCCCGGCCGCTCCTTCAGGAAGAAGGAGAAGTCCTCGACCCCCATGCTCGGCTTCTCCTTCCAGCGGATCGCGTCGGGGCCGAGCAGGCCCTCCGCGGCGCGGACGAGGGCGTCCACCGCCTCGTCGTCGTTGATGAGGGCCTCGTAGCCGTATTCCACCGAGAGTTCGCCCGAGCCGCCGAAGGAGGCGGCCACGCCCTCGACGATGGCCCGGGCGCGGGCGACCATGGCGTCGCGGACGGCGGGGCTCGTCGTGCGCATCGTCGCGGACATGCGCACCTCGTCCGCGATGACGTTGGAGGCCTTGCCCCCGCGGATGGTCCCGATGGAGAGCACCGCGGACTCGAGGGGTGAGACGTAGCGGCTCACGAGCGCGTTGAGCGACATCACCACGTTCGCCGCGATGAGCACGGCGTCGACGCCGGTCTCCGGGTAGGCCCCGTGGCCGCCCTTGCCGCGGACGACGATGTCCAGGGTCGCGCTCGAGCCGTTGAGGGCGCCCTTTTTCATCTCGACCGTCCCGACGGGGAGGTAGGGCATGACGTGGAGGCCGAGGACGAGGTCGACGCGCGGGTCCTCGAGGCAGCCGTCGGCGATCATGGGCGCGGCGCCGCCGACGGTCTCCTCGGCGGGCTGGAAGAGGAGCTTGACCGAGCCGGCGAGCGAGGCCCGGCGCTCCGCGAAGAAACGCGCCGCCCCGAGGAGGATGGTCGCGTGCGCGTCGTGGCCGCAGGCGTGCATGGCGCCGGGCTTCCTCGACTTGTACTCGGACTCGTTCGCCTCCTCGAGGGGGAGGGCGTCGATGTCGGCGCGGATCGCGACGACCGGGCCGGGCCGCGCGCCGCGCACGAGGCCGACGACCGCGGTGCCCTTGCGCGCGCTCTCGACGCCGAGCTCCGCGAGCCGGGACTGGATGAAGTCGGCCGTCTCGCGCTCCTCGAGGCCGAGCTCGGGGTTCATGTGGATCCGCCGCCTCGTCTCGACGAGCCAGGGGCGCATGGCCCTCGCCGCCTCGAGAATTTCCTTGTTGTCCACGTCAGTCTCCCTGGAGGAGGTAGTCGACCTCGTCGACGAGCCTGCCGCCGCGGTAGTATGCGCGCGGCACTCGCCGGCCGACGCTCGCGATGACCGAGTTGCGGTTGGAGCCCGCCCACTGCGCGACCTCGTTCAGGTCGAGGGAGGCCGAGTCTCCGGCGCCGTCCGGGGGCGAGCCCGCGGGCGCCTTCCCGAAGAGGAGGACCTCGTCGCCCTCCCGCGCCTCGGGGATCGCGCTCAGGTCCACGTTGAGCTGATCCATGCAGATGAGGCCGACGACGCGGGCCCTGCGGCCGCGCACGAGGACCTCGGCCTTGTTCGAGAAGCCGCGCTCGTAGCCGTCGGCGTAGCCGATCGGCACGGTGCCGACGAGGGCGCCGCCCGCGGGCGCGCGGAAGGTGTAGTCGTAGCCGACGCCCTCGCCCTCCTCGAGGCGGCGGACCCGCGCGAGCCTGCTCCGGAGCGCCATCGGCACGCCGATGTCCGCCCGGTCGCCCAGGGGGGCGCGCATCGGCTTCACGCCGAAGAGGATGGCTCCGGCCCGCACCATGTCGAGGCGCCACTCGGGGTAGCGGAGGAGGCCGATCGAGTCGCAGATGTGCCGCATTCGGAAGCGGACGCCGCGGGCGGCGGCCTTCTCGACGACTTCCATGAAGAGCCCGAACTGCCGGTGGTCGGAGTCGCGGCCCTCGAGGGCGAGGTGGGTGAAGATCCCCTCGAGCTCCAGCCCGGGTCGCGAGGCCATGGCCTCGACGAGGTCGGCGCTGCCGGGGCCGGGCTTCAAGCCGAGGCGGTTCATGCCCGAGTCCACCTTGAGCTGGGCCCGCGCGGTCGTGCCCGCGGTTTTCGCGGCGGCCGAGAGGGCCTCGGCCTGCGGAAGGTCGAAGATCGTCGTGACGACGCGTTGCGCGACGGCGGTCTCGAGATACCGGGTCGGCGTGTGTCCCATGACGAGGAGCTCGGCCGCGGGATAGGCCCGCCTGAGCTCGAGGGCCTCGGGCAGGCAGGCTACCGCGAGGCAGTCGGCCCCCTCCTCGAGGAGCTCGCGGGCGACCCGCACCGCCCCGAGGCCGTAGGCGTTGGCCTTCACCACGGCGGCCATCCTGACCCGGCCGCCCGCGGGCCCGAGCCCTGCCGGCGGGGGCGCGGGCGGCTCGTCGAGGAGCTTCCTCGTCTCCCTGAAGTTCTTCCGCACGACGTCGAGGTCGACCTCGAGCCGCGTGTCCCTCGTCATCTCTCCCCCTCGTTGGCCCCGCGGGCCCTTCGTCGCAGTCCCGCCTCGAGGAGCAGCGCCTCGGAGAAGCGGCCCTCGCAGACTTCGGCCACGGGTCCCGTCATGAGTATGGCGTCTTTCTCGAAGCGCAGGTCGAGGACGCCGCCCGGCATGGTCACCCGGACCTCGTCGCCGACCAGTCCCAGCCGGCGGGCGGCCGCGGCCGCGGCGCAGCAGGAGCTGCCGGAGGCGAGGGTGTAGCCCGTCCCCCTGGTCCAGATCGCGATGCGGATCTCGGCGGGGCCGTCGACCTCGAGGAAGTCGACGTTGACGCGCTTCGGGAACAGCGGCGAGCGCTCGATGACGGGGCCGAGGGCGCGGGCGGTCGCCTCGTCGGCGGGCTGGCCGACGACGACGCAGTGCGGATTGCCCGTGGACACGCAGGTTATGCGGCACTGGCATCCGCAGAACTCCGAGCGCCGGTCCACGACCTCGGCGGTCTTGGCCTCGACGGGCACCGCGGCCGCGTCGAAGGAGGCCGGCCCCATGTCCGTCCGGACGAGCCCGCGGCCGGCGTCGACCACGAAGGCCCGGGCGTGCCCCCCGGCGGTCCTGAAGCGAACCTCGTCGGAGGCGGCGTAGCCCATGGCGCGGAGGTGCCAGGCGTAGATCCGGCGGCCGTTGCCGCTGTCGCCGGCCTCGCTGCCGTCGGGATTGAAGATGCGCAGGGCGAGCTCCGGGTCGCCGGCCGCGGGGCCGTAGAGCAGGCCGTCGGCGCCCACGCCGCGGTGCCGGTCGAGGAGGGCGCGGACCGCCCCGGGCGCGGGGAGCTCCGGGAAGTCCGCGGGATCGAGGACGAGGTAGTCGTTCCCGAGGCCGTGGTACTTCCGGAAGTCGGGTTTCGTCATCGGGAGGCCCCGACGTAGCGACGGGGGACGCGCTTGCCGACGGCGCAGGCGACTTCGTAGTTGATGGTCCCGACGAGGGCGGCGACCTCGTCGAGGCTCGGCCCCGAGCCGCCGTAGACGTCGACCTCGTCGCCGGGCGCGGCGCCGGTCCCGGTCGCGTCCGCCATGCACATGTCCATGCAGACCCGGCCGGCGATCGGCGCCTTGGCGCCGCGGATCCCCACCCAGCCGCGGCTCGAGAGGAGGCGGGGGTAGCCGTCCGCGTAGCCGAGGGGCAGGGTGGCGATGACGCGGGTCGAGGGGGCCCGCCAGGTCATGCCGTAGCTGACCGGCTCGCCCGCGGCGAGCTCTTTGGCCGCGGCGACCCGGGCGCGCAGGCGCATGGCCGGGGCCAGGGGGAAGGCGAGCTTCGTCTCGGCGGAGGGCGCGAGGCCGTAGACGGCGATGCCCGGCCTGACCATGTCGAGCCTGGCCTCGGGCATGCACATGGTGGCGGCGCTGTTCGAGGCGTGGCGCACCGCGAGGCGGAGGCCCTTCGCATCGATCCCCTCGAGGGCGTCCATGAAGCGCTCGAGCTGGACCTTGGCGTAGGAGAGGTCCTCGGAGTCGGCGCCGGCGAAGTGGGTGTAGGCGCCCTCGAGCTCGAGGCCGCGCATGGCGGCGACGGCTGCCGCCGCGCCCGGGGCCTCGTCGAAGCGGGTCCCGATCCTGCCCATGCCCGAGTCGACCTTGAGGTGGACCTTGACCCGGCGGCCGAGGGCTTCGCCCGCCTCGGAGAAGGCGCGGGCGTGCTCGGGCGACACGACCGTCATCCTGAGGTCGAGGAGGGCGGCCTCCCTCGCCTGGTCGGGCGAGGGGCAGCCGAGCACGAGGATCGGGCCGAGGAAGCCCGCCCTCCGGAGCTCGGCGGCCTCCGCCACCAGGGCGACGGCGAGCCAGTCCGCCCCCGCGTCGAGGGCCGCCCTGGCGACCTGCGGGGCCCCGTGGCCGTAGCCGTCGGCCTTGACGACGGCGCAGAGCCTCGGCGCCGTCCCGATGAGCTTCCTGAAGTTGGCGATATTCTGCGCGATGGCGCCGAGATCGATCTCGGCCCAGACGGGTCTGTCGAGCATGTCTTGTCCTTCGGGCAGGCATTATATACTCAACGCCGTTTCCGTCCAGAAGCCCGGGGCCTCGACTCGATTTTTTTTTTCACTCGAGCCCCCTGGAGGCCATTCCATTTCATTATGCGATCACGTTTCTCGGGATAAAAACGTTTTCAGATTATCCGATGCATGAAACAGAATTACATAAAAAAACGGAAGTTGCTTCCATGACGCACGGTGAAATGCTGCGTGACACCCTCACAAAAATTTTAAATTGCCTCTAAATCCCTTGGTATTGATTTGACTCTCTCGCAAAGTGGTGGAATAATGTTTCAGCAACGGTTTTACCGTTAGGTCACCATAAGGGGGCAATCTGATCATGAAGAGACTATCGATCCTGCTGCTGGCCGCCGTCGTCCTCGGCGGCGCGGCCCAGCTCTCCGCCGAGCGCAAGTCGGCCGATTACGTCTCGGTCTATTCCGGCGAGATCACGACGATGAACTTCCTCGTCACCGGCTCGGAGAACGAGCACATCGTCATCGCCAACACGATGGACAACCTGATCGAGTACGACCAGTACGGCATCGTGAAGCCCGCCCTCGCCACCTCCTGGACCGTGTCCCCCGACGGCCTCGTCTGGACCTTCAACCTCCGCAAGGGCGTGAAGTGGGTCACCTGGGAGGGCAAGGAGTACGGCGAGGTCGTCGCCCAGGACTGGGTCGACGCCGCGAAGTACATCATGACCAAGGCGAACGCCTCCAACACCGCCGACGTCATCTACGGCGTGGTCAAGAACGGCGAGAACTACTGGGAAGGCAAGGTCACGGACTTCGCCGAGGTCGGCGTCAAGGCCAAGGACAAGTACGTCCTCGAGTACACCCTCGCCCGCCCCGTGCCCTACTTCCTCTCCATGCTCAGCTACACCGCCTTCCTCCCGCTGAGCGGCAAGTTCCTGGCCGAGGTCGGCCCGAAGTTCGGCACCGATAACAAGACCGTGCTCTACAACGGCGCCTACGTCTTCTCGACCTTCGAGCCCCAGGTCACCCGCGTGTTCACGAAGAACGACAAGTACTGGGACAAGGGCAACGTCAACATCAAGCGGCTCATCTACAAGTACAACAAGGAGTCGGCCACCCTCTCCCCCGAGCTCTTCCTCCGCGGCGAGATCGGCTACGCCTCCATCCCCTCCTCCATCATCGACAGCTGGATGAAGGATCCGAACAAGCAGAAGCAGGTCCACCCCGCCAGGGTCTCCGCCTACACCTACTTCTACGCCTTCAACTTCAACCCGAAGTTCGCTCCTGAGTACCAGCCCGAGAACTGGAAGGTCGCCGTCAACAACAAGGCCTTCCGCAAGTCGCTCTACCACGCCCTCGACCGCAGGGCGGCCATGCTCACGGCCGAGCCCTACGCCCCGGACCGCAAGATCCACAACACCGTCACCCCGCGCAACTTCGCCAGCGCCGGCGGCAAGGACTACGTCGACACGAGCGACCTCGCGGCCATCTCCAAGACCAACAGCTTCGACAAGGCCAAGGCCGCCCAGTTCAAGGCCCAGGCCCAGAAGGAGCTCGCGGGCAAGGCGACCTTCCCCGTCAAGATCATGATGCCCTACAACGCCGGCGGCACCGAGTGGGCCAACCGCGTCCAGGTCGTCGAGCAGCAGCTCGAGGGGCTCCTCGGCGCCGACTACATCGACGTCATCCCCGTCGCCTTCCCGGCCACCGGCTTCCTCGGCGCGACCCGCCGGGCCGGCAACTACGCGATGCAGGAGTGCAACTGGGGCCCGGACTACGCCGACCCCGAGACCTACACCGACCCCTTCGTGACCGGCTCCAACTACAACTGGCCCGAGCTCGCCGAGGGCTACATGGGCCCCGACGGCAAGACGCCCAAGTACGAGGGCATGGTCGAGACCGCCAAGGCCGAGACCAAGGACATGAAGAAGCGCTACGAGCTCTTCGCCAAGGCCGAGGCCTTCCTGATCGGCGAGGCCTTCGTGATCCCGTACGCGGTCGGCGGCGGCGGCTTCGAGGCCTCCAAGCTCGAGCCCTTCACCTGCCCCTTCGCCCCCTTCGGCCTCTCCTACCTCAAGTTCAAGGGCCAGATCGTCCTCGACAAGGCCCTCTCCATGGAGGAGTACCAGAACCTCGAGACCAAGTGGACCAAGGGCAGGATCGACGCCCTCGCCAAGGCCAAGAACTGACCGGATTCCCTTCCGACGAGCCCGGGCGGGCCTGAAGTCCGCCCGCCCGGGCCTCCTTCACGAAACCGCCGACACAGGGGGAAGGCCGCCGGCCTCGATACGATGCTGAAATACTCGTTTAAGCGAGTCGCCCAATCAGTGGTGACCCTATTGATCGTCGTGACCGTCGTCTTCCTCCTGATGCGGCTCCTGCCCGTCGAAGGCTACTTCGGCGACGGCTACGACAAGCTGACCCCGAGCCAGCGCGAGGCCATCCTGAACAAGATGGGCCTCCTCGACCCCTGGTACGTCCAGATCAAGAACTTCTACCTGAAGCTCGCGAGGGGCGACCTCGGCACCTCGACCATCTACCGCAAGGACATCGCCGTCTCGACCATCATCGGCCCGCGCATACCCTACTCGCTCTACTTCGGCCTCGCGGCGACGGCCATCTCGCTGGTCGCCGGCCTCGCGATGGGCGTGCACATGGCCCGCCACAAGGGGAGAGCCTGGGACAAGATCTGGACGGTCTACGTCGTCCTGATCAACGCCGTGCCCCTCGCGGTCTACCTCCTCTTCATCCAGCTCTACGGATCGAGCGCCCTCAGGCTGCCCATCCTCTTCGACAAGTACCGCGTGTCCAGCTGGATCCTGCCGGTCCTGTCCATGTCTCTGGGCGGCATCGCGGGCTACGCGATGTGGATGCGCCGCTACATGGTCGACGAGCTCAACAGGGACTACATCAAGCTCGCGAGGGCCAAGGGCCTGCCGAGCTCGACCATCATGGTGCGGCACGTCATGCGGAACGCCTACGTCCCCATGGCCCAGTACCTCCCCGCCGCCATCCTCTCCACCATCTCGGGCTCCATCTACATCGAGTCCCTCTACTCGATCCCGGGCATGGGCGGCCTCCTCGTGGACGTGATCCAGCGCCAGGACAACCCCATGGTGCAAGCCCTGGTCCTCATATTCTCGTCGATCGGCATAATCGGCCTCTTCCTCGGCGACCTGCTCATGGCCATCTTCGACCCGAGGATCAAGTTCGTGAAGAGCGAAGGAGCCCGCTGATGGAAGCCAAGCCCGCGGTCGACCCCTCCCTCTTCGCCTTCGCCGAATTCGACGAGAGCGCCGGCGAGCGGATCGGCTACTCCAACTACTCGTACTGGCGCTCGACCCTCAACGTCTTCCTCAAGAGGAAGAGCGCGGTGTTCTTCCTCGTCGTGCTCTGCACCCTCCTCCTGTTCACCTTCGTCCAGCCCCTCCTGCCGGCCCAGCGCGACCCGACCAAGATCAACATCGACCCGGTCTCCGGCATGCAGTACCGCAACCAGCAGCCGAGCGCGCAGTTCTGGTTCGGCACGAACTCCATCGGCCAGGACCTCTGGTCCCGGATCTGGAGCGGGACGAGGACGAGCCTCCTCATCGGCCTCCTGGTCGGCATCGTGGAGATGTTCATCGGCATCGCCTACGGCGCCCTCTGGGGCTACGTGCGCCGGCTCGACCGGGTCCTCACCGAGATCTACAACACCATCCACAACATCCCGACGACCATCGTCCTCATGCTCCTCGCCTACATCATGCGGCCGAGCTTCAAGACCATGGTCTTCGCGATGTGCGCCACCGGCTGGCTGGGCCTGGCCCGCTTCGTCCGCAACCAGATCGTCATCATCCGGGACCGCGAGTACAACCTCGCCTCGCGCTGCCTCGGCACGCCGACCCGGCGGATCATCATGCGGAACATCCTGCCCTACCTCGTGTCGGTCATCATGCTCCAGACCGCGCTGTCGATCCCCGGCACCATCGGCTGGGAGGTCTTCCTCACCTACATCGGCCTCGGCCTGCCGGTGAGCATCCCCTCCCTCGGCAACCTCGTGAACGAGGGGCGCATCATCATGATGTCCCCCGAGCTGCGCTACCAGCTCATCTTCCCCACGATCGTGCTCTCCGTCATCACGATCTCCTTCTATGTCCTGGGCAACGCGTTCTCCGACGCGTCCGACCCGCGCAACCACGTCTAAGGGAGGCGGAAGATGGGCGACAAGACTCCCCTCCTGTCCGTGAGCGACCTCGTCATCAAGTTCAACCTCCGGGGCCGCGTCCTCACCGCGATCCGCGGGGCGAGCCTCGACCTCGAGGAGGGCGAGACCCTCGCCATCGTGGGCGAGTCCGGCTCCGGCAAGTCGGTCTTCACGAAGTCCTTCATCGGAATGCTCGACCAGAACGGCTGGGTCGACTCGGGCGGCGTCCTCTTCGAGGGCGAGGACCTCGCGAAGTTCAAGGAGGAGAAGGACTGGCTCCGCATCCGCGGCAGGAAGATCTCCATGGTCTTCCAGGACCCGATGACGGCGCTCAACCCCCTCCGCACGGTCGGCAAGCAGATCGGCGAGGTCCTCGAGCTCCACCAGGGCCTCTCGGGCAGGGCCCTCGAGGCCGCGGTGGCGGAGATCCTCGACAAGGTCGGCATCCCCGACCCGGCCATGCGCATGCACCAGTACCCCCACGAGTTCTCCGGCGGCATGCGCCAGCGCGTGGTCATCGCCATCGCCATGGCCTGCAAGCCGCGGATCCTCATCTGCGACGAGCCGACCACGGCCCTGGACGTGACGATCCAGGCCCAGATCCTCGAGCTCATCAAGTCCCTCCAGCGGGACTTCAACTTCACGACCATCTACATCACCCACGACCTCGGCGTGGTCGCCGACGTCGCGGACCGCGTCGCGGTCATGTACGCGGGCCAGATCGTGGAGTCGGGCACCGCCGAGGAGGTCTTCTACGACCCGCGGCACCCCTACACCTGGGCCCTCCTCTCCTCGCTGCCCCAGCTCGGCGTCAAGGGCAAGCCCCTCTACTCGATCTCCGGCACCCCGCCCAACCTCTTCAACGAGATCTCCGGCGACGCCTTCGCGCCGCGCAACCCGAAGGCGCTCAAGATCGACTTCGTCGAGGCGCCGCCCCGCTTCAGCGTGAGCCCGACCCACTGGGCCGCCACCTGGCTGCTCGACCCGCGCGCCCCCGCGCTCGAGCCGCCCGCCGCCATACAAGCCATGCGCGCCAAGCGCGGGAGGGTCTCCGCATGAACGGCGCGACGCGCGAGAAGCTCCTCGAGGTCAAGGGCCTCGAGGTCGACTTCAAGGTCAAGCACGGCACCTTCCGCGCCGTGAAGGGCGTCTCCTTCGACATCTACAAGGGCGAAACCTTCGGCCTCGTCGGCGAGTCCGGCTCGGGCAAGACGACCATCGGCCGGGCCATCGTCCGCATCAACGACGCCACCGGCGGCGAGATCCTCTACAAGGGCCGGAAGATCACCGGCCCCATTCCCAAGGAGCTCGACCGCGAAGTGGTCCAGAAGATCCAGATGATCTTCCAGGACCCCATGGCCTCGCTCAACGAGCGGGCCAAGGTCGACTACATCGTCTCCGAGGGCCTCGTCAACCTCGGGACCTGCAAGAGCGAGGCCGAGCGGGCCGAGCTCGTCCAGAAGGCCCTCCTCGACGTGGGCCTCCTGCCCGAGTTCGCCAGCCGCTTCCCCCACGAGTTCTCGGGCGGCCAGCGCCAGCGCATCGGCATAGCCCGCGCCCTCATCCTGAGGCCCGAGCTGGTCGTCGCCGACGAGCCGATCTCCGCCCTCGACGTCTCGATCCGTGCCCAGGTCCTCAATCTCCTCGCCGCGCTGCAGCGGGAGTACGGCCTGACCTACATGTTCATCGCCCATGACCTCTCGATCGTGCGCTTCATCTCGGACCGGATCGCCGTCATCTCCAAGGGCGAGATCGTGGAGCTCGCCGAGACCGAGGAGCTCTTCGCCCATCCCCTGCATCCCTACACCAAGGCCCTGCTCTCCGCCATCCCGGTGCCCGATCCCATCGAGCAGAGGAAGAAGCGGATCACGGTCTACGACCCGAAGGTCCACGACTACGCCTCCGCGCCGCCCTCGTGGATCGAGATCAACCCGGGTCACTTCGTCTTGGCGAACAAGCCAGAGGAGGA
>CAYNPQ010000094.1:0-14154 GCA_964399065.1 uncultured Treponemataceae bacterium
GCGGCGTCGCTCACGTTGCCGACGTCGTCGATCGTCGCGACCGAGAGGATGTAGTAGCCGTCGTCGACGTCGTCCCAGGAGGCGCGCGGCGAGGCGGAGAGGATCTTGGGCGGGGGCAGGGGCGGGCCCGCGCGCTCGACGAGGAGGGCCTCGTAGGCCGTGAGGCCGGGCAGGGGCGGGCCCGCGGCCCGGCCGGGGCGGAGGGCGGCGGGCGCGGCCGCGGTCTCGAGGGGGCCCGCGTAGCGCAGCTCCCAGGTGTAGCCCGCGGCCTCCTCGGCGTCCGGCGGGAGCCACTCGACGGCGAAGGTGTTGGAGAGGAGGAAGCCCGCGGCGTCGGTCTCGGGCCGCATCACGATGGGCGGGGGCGGCGGGCTCCGCTTGCGGTCGTAGCGGAGCCGGGCGACCGGCGACCAGTTGCCCGCGAAGTCCTGCACCATGGCCGCGAGGTACCAGGGGCCGTCGGCGTCGGCGCCCAGCGCGAGGCGGTTCTGCGAGACGAGCCTGTCGGCCCGCCGCGCGGGGACCGCCGAGGGGTCGCGGCCCCAGACATAGGAGAAGCCCGCGATGCCCGAGGGGTCGCGGGGCATGACGACCTCGATGGTGGCGCGCTCGGAGCGGCTCCGCTTCCCGGGCGCGAAGTCGAGGGCCGAGAGGCGCGGCGCCTCCGCGCGGGCGTCGGGCTCCCGCGCGAAGATGCGGTCGACCCCGCCCGAGGAGTTCTGCCAGAGGACGTAGGCGGCCCCTCCCAGGGGCACGGCCCTGCCGAAGCTGGCCTCGCCGCCGGCCGCGGAAACCTCGAATTCGTTCCAGCCCGCGTCCCTGCGCCTGACCATGTAGACGCGGCTGCCGCCCTTGCGGTTGTCGTACCACAGGCTCCCCGGCTGTCCCTGCAGGTCGAGGACCTGGGGGTCGGAGCAGGAGCCCGCGCCAGAGGAGACGAGGTCGGCGCTGCCGGGGATCGTCGCGCCCTCGGCGTCCAGGGCGGCCATGTAGATCTGCGCCGAGGCTCCGCGGAGGTTCCGCTCCCAGGCCGCCCAGAGCCGGCCGGCCGAGGAGCCGAGGCTCGGGCGCTGGTTATCGAAGTTCTCCGGCGCGGCCTTGTCGCGGCGCACGGGATCGGGGAAGTCGGTGACCCGCTTCGCGGCCGACCAGGTCCTGCCCCCGTCGGTCGAGGTCTTCGAGTACAGCTGCCAGCTCGGGCGGTCGCCGCCGGTGAGCGACTGGAAGACGACCACGTCGCGGCCCGCGCGGACCTCGCCCGCCTTGCCCGCGGTCGCGGCGGGGTAGGGGGCCGAGGAGGGGAGGAAGGAGAGGCCGAGCCCCTCATCGGCCGCGACGAGGGGGGCGAAGGGCGACCATGACCTGCCGTCCGGGCTCGCGGAATGGTGGATCGGCAGGGAGCCGGTCTGGGCCGCCTCGGCGCCGGGCGCGCTGCCCTGGGCGACGAAGAGGATCCAGCCCCCCGAGGCGGAGGGGTAGATGCGGGGGGCGACCGAGGCGACCTGGGGCACGACCTCGGCCGCGCGCTCGAAGCTCCTTCCCCCGTCGGGCGAGAGGAGTATCTCGACCGAGGAGGCGCCGAGCTCCGCCCCGTCGGCGACGGCCACGGCGAGGCGGCCGTCGGGCGAGGCGGCCGCGGAGTAGAGGATCGGCTCGGAGCCGCGATAGTCGAAGGGGCCGGCGAATCTCCGCGCGGGGCTCCAGCGCCCCTCGGAGAGGATCGCGATCGCGAGCCAGGCCCGGCCGCCCTCCTCGGTCGGGCCGGCCTCCGATTCCTGCCACAGGGCCGCGAGGCCGCCGGGCAGGGGCAGGGCGGAGAGGAACCTTCCCCTGCCGGCCGAGAGGGCCCTCGGCTCGTCCCAGTAGTACTCGCCCTCGAAGGCCCCGCCGGCGGGGAGCTCCGTCGCTGGCAGGGCCTGGGCGAGGGCGGCCTGTCCGGCGAGGGCCAGGGCCAGGGCCGCGGCCGCGCGGACGAGGCGGGCGGATCCTCGGCTCATATGCGGGCCTTTACCTGGTTGTACAGGTCGATGAGCTTCTGGACCCGTCGATTCCGGGGATCGAGGAGGAGACGCTCCACGATCGCGCTCGCGCCGAGGTAGTTGCCGCTCTGGAAGAGCGTGATCGCCTGCTGGTACTGCGACTCGGCGGCGGCCGTGAGCACGAGCTGCGCCGGCGAGCCCTGGAAGGTCTGGATGCGGTCCTTGAGATCGGCCGCCGCCTGGTTGTTCGGATCGTTCTCGAGGGCCTGGTTGAGCTGCTCGACCGCGAAGGAGAAGCGGCCCGTGTCGCCGGCCTCGTAGATCTTGCGCGCCGCGGCCACGAGGTCCTTGGCGCGCCTGATCTTGGTCGGGTCCGGGGGCGGCAGCCGGATGCCGAGGGCGTACTCGGCCTCCTCGATGAGGGCCTTGATGCCGCTGTACTTCGGATCGATGGCGTAGAGGTTCTGGAGGTCGGCGTAGGCCTCGCGGGCGCCGGCGGGGTTCTCCCTCGCGGCCCGGATCTTGGTCCTGGCCGAGGCCAGGCGCTGGGAGAAGCCCTGCCGGAAGCTGTCCGGATCGATGAGCTGGTCGATCTTGAGGCCGAGGATGCCCGCGTCCTGGTTCAGCGGGTAGACGAGGCGGACCTCGTTCAGCTTGGCCCGCGCCTGGGAGAAGGCGAGGAGAGCTCCGGACTTGTCCTTCTTCGAGAGCAGGCGGGCTCCCTCCTCGTAGTACTTCCTGGCGAGGGAGAGGATCTGGCTCATCTCCGGATAGAGGGGAGCCGTCGGCGGGATGTCGCGCCCCGTCTTGACCGTGATCGCGGTCTGGACCAAGGCCAGCCAGTACTCGACCTCGCTGTTCTTGCCCTCGTCGATGCCGTCGGTCTTGAGGTCGTCGTTGTGGGTCGAGCGCCAGCGCTCGCGGCCCCGGAGGAGGGCTGATTCGGCCTTGTCGAAGGCCGCCGCGAAATAGGCTTCCTTGCCCTGGTTGATGAAGGCGCGGGTATCGCGGATGACCTTGTCGTTCTCGGCCTTGACGATCTCCTCGCCGAGGCGCTGAAGCTCGCGGCCCGAGCTCGAGCGCAGGGCCTGGTCGTCCTCGAGGGACAGCGAGGTCAGGTACTTCTTGCCCGACTCGTCGAGGCTCTTCTTCGCGCCCTCGAAGTCCTCCCGCCGGAGGGCGGCGCCCGCCTGCGAGAAGAGCTCGTCGGCGCGGAGCTTGTTCGCGTCGGCCTGCCGCTTCTGGTCCTGGGCGCGGGCGAGGAGGCTCGTCCGCGTCGCCTGGAGGGTCTTCGCGCCCTCGTCGAGGAGGGCGGCCCTCTCGATCCAGATCGCCACGGGCGCCGCCGAGGCCACGAAGGGCGTCTCGGTTCGCAGCTTGGCCATGAAGGCCGCGGCCTTCTCGCGAAGGGCGCGGAG
Organism: uncultured Treponemataceae bacterium; assembly: GCA_964399065.1. GTDB lineage: Bacteria > Spirochaetota > Spirochaetia > Treponematales > Rectinemataceae > JAKLFE01. The sequence continues at coordinate 3,398 of CAYNPQ010000094.1, forward strand.
GACCGGCTCCTCCTGGGCGAGGAGGAGGGCGCTCTTGCTCGGGTAGCGCACCAAGGCGCCCGCGAGGGCCGGGTCCTCCGAGCTCCTCCCCTCCAGCAGGGCGCGCGCCTCCTCGGCGGCCTTGGTCCGCGCCGCGTACTCCGCGTCGAGCCGCGCGAACTCGATCCCGCCCGCCCTCGCGACCAGGGACACCTCGTAGCCGCGGGCCTCCTCCGAGGCCGCCGCGAGGCGGCCGTCGTAGGCGCCCTGGGCGCGGGTCGAGCGCTCGTCGCCGAGGCCGGAAGTCGTCCAGCGGGCGAGCTCCTCGGCCTCCTTGGCCGACGCGGCGCGCTCAGCGTCGAGCCGCTCCTCGAAGCCGCGGATGCCGCTCCGGTACGACGCGAGGGAGGCGAGCGAGTCCGCGAGTGGCGCGTCCGGCGGGAGGGCCTCGACGAAGGCGAGGGCCTTCGCGTCGATGTCCGCCGCCGCCGCGGCGATCTCCGCGAGCCGGGCCCCGGCCGCGGCGGTCCGGCCGAGGTGCCTGACGCGCTCGTAGGCCACCGCCTTCCCGGCCAGCATCCTCCGGCCCCAGTCGCTCACGCCGGGCTCGATCTCGGTGGGCGCGAGGAGGCTCCACAGGGCCAGGGTGCGGAGGGCGGGATCGGCGAGCCGGCCGGCGTCGAGGAAGGCCGCCCGCGCCTCGTCGCGCCTGCCGGCGTCGTATGCCGCCTCCGCCGCCGCGAAGGCCTTGTCGACGGCCGGCTCCGCGGCCGCCTGCAGCCGCCCCATCATGGCGGTCCACTGGGTCAGCATGGCGCCGGCGATGCCCTCGGGCTTGCCCTTCTCCGCGTCCACGGGGCGGAGGCTCTCCGGCCGGCCGCGGATGAAGAGGTTCGCGTAGGTCATGAAGGAGTACTCGATGATCGACTTGCCTTCCTTGGGGATGGCGTCGGCGGCGCGCTCGAGGCCCTCTCCGGAGCGGTATGCCTCGAGGCGGCTCCTCGCGAAGTCGGTCATGGCCAGCTCGGCGGGGCCGTAGGCCGACGCGACGGCGGCCGGGTCGCCCGAGGCGTAGGCCCTCTCGAGCGCCTCGACCGAGGAGGAGAGCCCGGCCTGCATGGCCTCGTACCCGGGCAGGACCGACTTGACCCTCGCGACGAGGCCGTTCACTCCCTTGACGCTCATCTCGTCGTAGCCGGCGTTCTGGAACTCGGGCTCGAAGAGGACGAGCCCGCCCTCGTAGGTCTTCGCCGCCTCGACGAACCTCCCCTGGTCGATCTGCGCCCTCGCCGTGGACATGATCCGCCGCATGACGTCCTGGTTCTTGACGGCGAGGCGGGTCTCCTTGAGCTTGAGGATGGTGGCCTTGTCCGTGGGGTTGGGGTTGCGCTTGATCGACTCGAGGGCCGCGATCTGGGCGAGGATCTTCTCGTCGTTGCCCGGCTCCTGCTGCATCGTCGCGAGGAGCTCGTTGCTCATCCTGGTGTAGTCGTTCTGGAGCTTCTCGATCGCCCTGATGCGCCTCAGGGCCTCGTCGAAGCGCTCGGGGTACTTCCGCATGAAGTCCGCGAGGTAGAGCTTGGCCTCGTTGTAGTTCTGGTCGGCGATGAGCTTGTCGGCCTTGACGAGGGGGTCCTCCCTGCGTCCCATCGCGAGCGCCGGGAGGGACGCGAGGGCGAGGAGGAGGAGGGCGAGCGCGCCCCTTCGCGAGATACGCGGCTTCAGGCTCATCGATTACCGGCCGATACCTTCCCGGAAGATACTGCGATCGGCGCGGCTTTCACGTGACAGGCCGCCCCTTCAGCTATTCTCGGCGCCGCGCGCCTATTATTGTAGGAAGAACAGTGTCGTATAGAAATCGCCTGTCGACCATAGTATACTTTCGCTCGAATATGAAGCGGATCCGGCCTCTCGTCCTCCTGGCGCTCCTCGCCCTCTCGCCCTTGGCGGCGGGCGCCCAGAAGACGGGCGGAGACGCCTTCGCGAGCCTCTACCAGGCCTTCTCGAACGTGCTCGGACCCGACGATTTCGAGGCCCTGACGACCTTCCGCTCCCTCCTCGTGCCCATGGGCGGCCTCGCCGAGGGCCTTGGCACCGCCTACACGGCCGTCGCCAAGGACTCCTCCTACTTCGAGTCCAACCCCGCCGCCTCGAGCGCCCTCCAGTACACCGAGCTCGCCGTCTTCCACAACAACTGGATCGCCGACGCCAAGATCGAGGGGGCGGTCTACACGATCCGGTACAAGGGCCTGGGCTTCGGCGTGGCGGGCAAGTGGCTCTACCTGCCTTTCATGGCCTACGACGACTTCGGCGACCCCTCGGGCTCCGGCTACTACTCGGAGGCCATGACCGGCTTCAACCTCTCGTACAACCTCTTCCCCGGCTACTACTTCAACGGCATCCAGGTCGGAGCGACGGGCAAGCTCGCCTACAGGTCCATGCCCCGGATCGACGACGGCTCCACCGCGGGCAACTCCGCCCTCGCCGCCATGGTCGACGCCGGCCTCCTCACGCGCTTCAACTTCCTCAAGCTCTACTCCGCGCGGGCCAAGAACTGCTCGGTCGGCCTCGCGGTCAAGAACATCGGGCCGCCCGTGCTCGGCGACCCCCTGCCGACGGTCGCGACCCTCGGAGCCGCCTACTCGCCCATCAGGCCCCTCGTCATCTCCCTCGACCTCTCGAAGCCGATCGACCTCGTCGACCTGTCGCGCTCCGAGGGCCTCTACGGCGCCCTGGGGGCCTTCATGCAGGTCACCGACTTCTTCCAGTTCGAGGGGGGCCTCCTCGTCAAGGGCGGCAACCCGAGGATCTCCGTGGGCTCCTCCTTCGCCGCCGAGTCCCTCAGGCTCAACGTGAACTACACCCTCGACCTCACGACCCAGCTCACACCCCTCAACCGCATCTCGATCCAGGCCGCCTTCTCGCTCGGCGACCTCGGCAGGGCCGAACTTGCCAAAAAAGTGGATGCCCTGTATCTTAGCGGCCTGGATGCCGACGCCCGCGGCGACATCGCCGCGGCCATGGCCTACTGGAGCGAGGCCCTGAGGCTCGACCCGACCTTCGATCCGGCCAGGGAGAGCCTCAAGACCGCCCAGGGAACCGTCGAGCTCCAGGCGACCATGGAGTCGCTCCAGAAGCTCAAGTAGGGGGATATCCCGTGGCCCTCTCGTACCTTGCCCGCTTCCTCAGCGCGGTCGTCGTCCTGTACATGCTGGCCTGCTCGGCCCGCATCATCCTCACCTGGGTCCCGGGCGTCCCGACGGGCCGGGCCGGGGAGATCCTCTCCCGGGCCGTGGACCCCTACCTCGGCTGGTTCAGGCGCTTCCGCTTCCTCGTCTCCGCCCGCTTCGACTTCTCGCCGATCGTGGCCGTCTCGCTGCTCGCCGTCCTCAACAACATCCTGACCACCCTGGCCTTCACCGGCTCGATCACCCTCGGCTTCGTGCTCGGCCTCTTCGTGGGCGCGGCCTGGTCGGCCCTCTCGTTCTTCATCGACTTCTTCGCGGTCTGCGCCCTGCTCAGGGTCATCGCCTACGCGGCGAAGTGGAACAGCCTCCATCCCCTGTGGCGGACGGTGGACGAGATCCTCAACCCCGTCCTCTACCGCATCAACCGGCTCGTCTACCGCGACCGGATCGTGAACTACCTCCAGGGCCTCGCGACGGGCTTCGCCGCGCTGGTGATCCTCAGGGCCGCCGGCGGGGCCCTCGCGAACCTCCTCATCCGCCTGCTCGGCCACGTGCCGTTCTAGGAGGGACCGATGCTGAGCCCCAAGCAGCGCGCCAGGCTGGCCGGCATGGCCCAGAGGCTCGGGAGCCTCGCGAGCCTCGGCCGCGCCGGCCTCACCGACGCCTTCGTCGCGAGGATGGACGACCTCCTCGACCACCACGAGCTCGTGAAGATGCGCTTCCAGGACTTCAAGGACTCGAGGCGCGGGCTCGCGGCCGAGCTCGCGCAACGTACCCGGAGCGAACTCGTCGTCGAGATCGGCAACGTCGCGGTGTTCTTCCGCCGCAACGAGGACCCGGAGCGGCGCAAGGTCGAGCCCGGGGACTGAGCCCTCAGGAGGGCGGATTCTCCGCCGAGATCGAGACGAGGCGCCCGAGGGCCTCGGTGTCGATCCCCTCGACCCTGCCCCGACCCGTCCGGATCCATCCCGCCTCCCGCCACTCCCCGAGTATCCGCGCCACCGTCTGGCGGGCCAGGCCGCAGCGCTGGGCCAGGTCCTCCTGGCTGTGCTCGACCGCCCCCTTCCGCCCCTCCTGCGCCTCGAGCGTCAGCACGAGGTAGGCCAGCCTCGAGGTCGCCGTCAGGTTGGCGTAGGCGATGGAGTGCCGGGCCGCGAGGAGGAGGCGGTGGGCCATGGTCTTGAGGAGGACCTGGGACATCGAGGGCTCCGCGCGCACCCGGGCGAGGAACTCCGCCCTCGGCACGACGAGGAGGGTGGAGGGCTGGGCCGCGATCGCGGTGACGTAGTGGGGCTCGTCGACGAGGATGCCGATCTCCCCGAAGTAATCGCCGCGCTTGAGCTCCTTGAAGGCCATCTCCAGGTCGTTCGGGCCGGTCGCGTACTCCACGACCGAGCCCCGCATCACGATGTAGAACTGGTCGGCGTGGTCGCCCTCCATGAAGATCACGCAGCCCTTGGGGACTTTCTTGCGGGCGCAGACCGAGGCGAAGCGCCGCAGGGCCTCCGGCGAGAGGCCCTCGAGGAGCAGCATGCCCCCGAGGCAAGCCAGGACGTCGTCGTCGGGCCGGTTTTCCATCGCCGCCTCCCTCGTGAAGCGAGGATTGTACAACGGTATCGCCTTCCGCGCGACCGGATTCTCGAGTCCTCCCATGGCCCGAATGTATCCCGCCCCGCCCGGCCGCTCTGTCTCGGCCGCGACAGTGCGCCCGCGCGGGGAGCCTGTATGATGGCCGCGAGACGCGTCGAGGGGCTCCGCCCGGGGCGGGCCGACCGACGACAGCAAGGAGCGTCCAATGGACCAGGACTCGTTCAGGAAGTCGACGGGGCTCGACAGGATCCCCCCCTACTGGGATCGCCGCTACGCGAAGAACCTCGACAAGCTCTCGAAGCCGATGTACAAAGTCGTCCTCGACGAGAGCGTACCCGTCAAGATGCGCGACGGCGTGACTATCTACGCCGACATCTACCGCCCCGCGGGCCTCGACAAGGCGCCGGCCCTCCTCTCATGGGCGGCCTACGGCAAGACCATGCAGGCCATGCAGCGCGGCTCCCTGCCCGGCTCCTCCCTGTACTTCGACCACAGTCTCGAGGCCGGCGACATCGAGTTCTTCGTGTCGCGCGGCTACCTCTTCGTGATCCCCGACCCCCGCGGCATCGGCATCTCGGAGGGCGAGTTCCTCGGCATCTACAACCCCCAGGAGCACGAGGACGTCTACGACACGATCGAGTGGCTGGGAAGCTCCTGCGCGCACTGCGACGGCCAGGTCGCCATGGTCGGCTACTCCTACTTCGGCATCATCCAGATGCTCGCCGCCGCGTTGCAGCCGCCCCACCTCAAGTGCGTCATGCCCCTGTCCTACACGGACGACTACTACCAGCACGGCTACTACGGCGGCGTCCCCAACACCTACATGTCGATGTACTGGGAGCTCTGCCCCGCGAACAACCCCGTGCCCTGGTCCGCCAAGATGTACGCCGAGGCCGAGCTCAAGGCGAGGATGAAGAAGGTCCAGGAGAACCCCGACATCGCGGTCATCTCCTACTTCAACAAGATCTTCAACACCTGGCCGCCGAAATACCACACCTTCTACCTCGACTACCTCCTCCATCCGGAGGACGGCCCCTTCTGGAAGGCCCGCTCCGCGAACCAGGTCTACGGCAAGGTGAAGGTCCCCGTGTACCTCAAGTGCGGCTGGGCCCCCTCGGGCAGGTGGAGCGCCCCCGTCTTCGACGCGATGAACTCTGCGGAGCTGACGCCCTACAAGCGCTGCGCGGTCATGGAGGCCTACGGCGGCATGGAGCTGCCCTACCGCTTCATGAACGAGGAGTGCCTGCGCTGGTACGACCACTGGCTCAAGGGCGTCGACACCGGCATCACCGAGGAGCCGCCGATCAAGATGAACATCATAAATCGCGGCTACCGCTACGAGAAGGAGTATCCCCTCGCGCGGACCCAGTGGCGCAAGCTCTACCTCCGGACCTTCGGCCAGCTCCGCTGGGAATCGGACCCCGAGGGCGGCTTGCCTCCCGACGGCTTCACCCACCGGCCCCCGAACACGACGACCAAGGTCGAGAACCTCGTGTACCGGACCGACCGCTTCTCCAAGTCGATGGAATTCACGGGCCCCATCGAGCTCCACCTCTTCGCCTCCATCGACGCGCCCGACGCCAACTTCATCGTGAAGGTCTGGCAGATAACCCAGGGCGGCACGAGGCTCCCCGTGAGCCGCTACGGCTCCCTCAGGGCCTCCCACCCCCTCGACCCCGCGCGGAGCAAGGTCGGCAGGCCGGCCCACGACCACACGAAGAGCGTGCCCGTGAAGCCCGGCGAGGTCCGCGAGTACGTCATCGAGGTCAATCCCATCGGCATGGTCTTCGACCCGGGCACCTGCCTCGAGCTCGAGATCAAGGCCATGGATCCCTTCGAGCACCAGGACGGGACCTGGACCGGCAAGGTCCAGAACATGGGACCCATCCCGAGCGCGGCCACGATCCAGTACAAGATCTACCGCGACAGGGACCATCCCTCGCACATCCTCCTGCCCTACATCCCCGCGACGGCCGGCGAACAGTGGCTGCAGGGCCTCGACGACACGGGCGGCTTCGCTGGCGGCGGGGCGGGGGCGACGCACTGAGCATGGCCTGGACCTTCGAGACGGGCCTCGCGGCCTTCCTCCTCGCGGCCTTCGCCGCGCAGGCGATCGCCGCCGCGACGGGGTCGAGGGTGTCTCTGCAGCTCGCGCTCGGCGCGATCTGCGTCCTCGGCCTCGCCGCGGGCCTCCTCCCGCCCGACTTCGTCGAGAAGTCGCGGATGAAGGAGGTCGGGACGATAGCGTTCAACGTCCTCATCGTGCACACCGGCGCGAGCCTGGACTTCCGGGCCCTGGCCCGCGAGCGGAAGGCCGCGGCCCTCGTCCTCGGCTCGATCGCCCTGATGGCGGCCGCGTCCTTCCTCGCCCTGGCCCCCGTGGTCGGCCGCGACCTCGCGGCCGCCTCGCCGGGTCCGGTCGTCGGCGGGGGCGCGGCCTGCGCCATCGCCTCCGTCGCCCTCGGCAGGGCGAGGCCCGGCCTCGCGGCCTATCCCTGGCTCGTCTTCATGTTCCAGGGCCTCGCCGGGGCGCCGATCCTGGCCTGGGCGCTCAGGCGCGACCGTTCCCGGCGCGCCGAACGCCCGGACAACGCGATGCGCGACGGCGTCGCACAACGCGTTGCGCGAAACGATGTCGCTGGGGCCGGCGCGGAGGCCTCCCCGCCCGGCGGCGACGCGTCCTCCGGGGCCGCGGGCCCCGCCGCGAGGATCCCCGCGCGCCTCAAGGGCCCCGCCTACTACCTCGGCTCCCTCATGCTCGTGTCGCTGCTGAACCGCCGGCTCTCGGCGCTGGTATTCGCGCGGATCGGCCTGGGCATGACCCTGACCGCCCTCCTCTTCGGCATCGCCCTCGGGCGCCTCGGCCTCCTCGAGCGGGAGCCCCTGGCCAAGTCGGATTCCATGGGCCTCTTGATGCTCGGCCTCATGGCCCTCATGGCCGACGCCCTGGCCGGGACGCCGCTGCCGGCCCTGGCCGGGCTCGTGCCCGCGGCCCTCGCCGCGACGGCAGCGGGCGCCGCTCTCCTCTGCGCCCTGGGCGCGGCGGGAGGGGCCGCCCTCGGCCTCGGCCCCTGGCGGGGCGTCGCCCTGGCGGCGGGCTGCATGGCGAGCCTTCCCGCCAACCTCCTCCTCGCGAAGGGCTTGGCGGCGAAGGGCGAGGCGGACCCCGGCGCCCTGCCCGCCCTCGCGGCGGGCTGGAGCCTCGCGGCCAACCTCGCCTCCATCGTCCTGGCGAGCTACGTGGGCTACCTCATCTGCTGACGACGAGATCCTCGCTGCGGCGGTCGTTGGAGCGCATGAAGTCGCCGGAGACGATGATGCAGGAGTCGTCGCGGGAGTGGAAGGACAGGGCCTTGGAGTCGAGGAGCCGGTACACGACGGCGTCGATCTCCTCGCGCGAGGCGCCGATGTGGCCGTTGAGCCAGCGCTTCATGTCCTCGTTGCGGACATAGCGGGCCTCGCCCGAGCCCTTCTCGCCGTGGCGGAAGGCGTAGTCGGCGACGCCGCGGGCGATGCGCTCCTTCGGCGGCGTGTCGATGAGCTCGCCCAGGTGGAGGTTGGTCTTGCGGATCCGGTCCGCGAGGATCTTGAAGATCTTCACCGCGAAGGCGCCGTTCGTCATGAGGAGGCGCTCGAAGGTGGGCCCGTCCACGACCATGAGGCTCGTCGGGGCCGTGGTCAGGGCTGTCGCCGACCTCGGCTTTCCGTCGATGAGGGCCATCTCGCCGAAGAACTCGTTCGGCATCCTGATGGTCTTGAGGAGGGCCTCGCCGCGCTCGACCTTCTTCTTGATCTCGACGGCCCCTTCCTTGAGGATGTACATGCAGTCGGCCGGGTCCCCCTCGCGGAAGACGACGGCGCTCCGGGGATAGTGGCGGATGGGATCTCTGTCCATGTTTGTAATATATCACACAAAGTCACATAATGTACAGTATGCCAATAATCTCTAAAATAACACTATTCGCTATTTGATGACCTACTCCAAGATCAGGTGTCGTTCAGTCCCGACAATCTTGGTCGCACGAGTAATTGTAGGTCTAATAAGGAAGTGCGGGAGGCAAACCTTCGGAGAAGGTTTTCCCCCCGCGCCCCCTTTTCCAAGCAGCCCGGTCAGCGGATGCCCGCCTCGAGCATGTCCTCCCAGGTGAAGCGCTCGGCCAAAGCCCATCCGCTCTCGCCGCCTGAAAGGATGAGCTTCGCCCCGTCCACGACCGCGGCCGCGTAGTGCCTCGCGGGCCTCAAGGGGCGGTCCTCGACCCAGGGCCCCAGGGCTCCGGTCGCGGCGTCGACCTCCGAGCAATAGACTTTGTCGCTCAACGCGTCCCGCGTCGCTCCGCCGACGAGGTAGATGCGGCCGCCCGAGGCGGCGCAGGCGAATTCGCAGAGGCCGGCGGGCAGGGCGCCCGAGGCCGGGTCGGCGATCGCGGTCCAGGCCGAGTCCGGCCTGCCGTCCGCGGCGATGTGGATCACCTCGACGCCCGCGAGGGGGCCCGAGTCGCCCCTGCCGCCCAGGGCGTAGAGCCAGCCCCCGCCGCCCGAGGCCGCGGGCATCGCGACGAGTCCGAAGTAGCCGCGGGCCGAGGCGAGGGGCCGCGTCGCCGAAAGGTCGGTCCAGGCCTCCACCGCGCCGGTCGACGCGTTGGGCGACGCCATCGCGAAATTCGCGCGGAAGCCCGGCTCCGCGTCGGCGAGGCCGGCCTTCCCGAAGCCGCCGGCCGCGTAGATCCGCCCGCCGAGGACGCAGGCTCCCAGGCCCTCGGCGTACCAGGGCAGGGCCGCCTGCGCCGTGCCCAGGCAGGCGCCCGTCTTGGTGTCGAAGACGAAAGTCTCGTTCCGGTACTGCGGGCTCTGCCCCGAGTTGTAGCCGCCGAGCACGTAGATGCAAGCCCTGTCGTCGGGGCTCGTCCCGAGGCCCAGCCAGACGGCGGCGTGCCGGGTCCGCGGCGAGGGGAGGGTCCCCGAGTAGCTCCACTCCCCGAGGCTCGAGCCGGCGAGGATGAAGTACTCCTCGATCGTCGGGCTCTGCTCCGCGGAGGCGTCGCCGCCGCCGACGCGGTAGATCCGGTCCTTGGCCGAGCTCTTCACCGCGAGGAGGGCGTGCCCGCGCGCGGGGGAGGCCGCGCCCTCGGCCCAGGCACCGAGGCGGGGATCCGCGGGGACTCCCGTCAGGAGGTCGAAGGCGTAGTGCCAGGTCGAGGTCGACGAGGCCGCGTAGTCCGGCTTGTCCGCGTAGGCGGAAACGGCCGCCGTCGCGGCGAGGGAGAGCGCGGCGCGGCCGGTCGCCTTCGGGCCCGCGGAGCCGGGCGTCGCGCCGTCCGTCGCGTAATGGATGACCGCCGCGGCGTCGGCGGTTCCCGACGCGTTAGGCGATGTCAGTGTCACGCCGAGGGGGGAGAAGGAGCATGCCAGGGGCGCGGCCGCGGAGCTCCCGCCCGGCGGCGAGGCCGCGACGGGATTCGCGGCCGGCAGGACGGTGGGGTCGGTCCGGAAGAAGGCGGGGGCGGAGCCGAGCCTCGCGGCGACCGTCTGCCCGTACTGGACGGAGAGCGCGCTCGACTCGGCGCTGTTGGAGCCGGCCTGGGCGGGCGCGCCGTCCAGCGCGGTCGGCGCGATCCCCTCCACGTCGAGGCCGATGGCGCAGGCCGCGCCCGCGGGTCCGCTCGCGACGACGAGGTAGCGTTTGTCGGAGCGGTAGGGGACCTCGACGTAGGCTTTGTAGAAGTCCTGATCGTCGGCGTTGTTCTCTGCCGTCGCCCGCAGGGCGAGGTTCTCGCCGGGCAGGGTGACGAGGGCTGACACGTTGGGCGAACTCGAGGCGATCCAGACCTTCACGGGCCGCTTGTACACTCGGATGCTCGCGTAGTCCTCCCAGACCTCGCCCCCCGCGGGCTTGAACCTGAAGATGATCCTCTCATCGACGTAGTCCGCGTCGATCGCGCCGTGGTCGATGGCGATCGTCCCGTGGTCGGTCGCCAGCGGCTCGTAGGGCGGGATCCGGGC
>CAYNPQ010000095.1:0-14053 GCA_964399065.1 uncultured Treponemataceae bacterium
CCGCTCCATGAGGGCGGCGTCGAAGATGTAGATGCCCATGCTCGCGAGGAAGTCCTTGCCTCCCGAGCGACGGTCCCGCCTGACCTCGGCGGGGAGGCGGAAGGCCGAGATGTCCCGCTCCGGCGCCGGCTTCTCGACGAAGTCGACGATCCGCGAGCGGCCGTCGATGGCCATGATGCCGAGGGCGGAGGCGGACTGACGGTCCACGGTCGTCCCGGCGATGGTGAGCCCGCAGCCCGACTCGACGTGGCGCCGGAACATGTCGGCGAGGTCCATGCGGTAGAGCTGGTCTCCCGAGACGATGAGGTAATGCGACGGGGACTGGGGCCGGAAATGGATGAGGTTCTTGCGGACCGCGTCGGCCGTGCCCTCGTACCAGCCCGAGGGCTCGCGGAGGGTCTGCTCCGCCGCGAGGATCTCGACGAAGCCGCTCGAGAACGAATCGAAGCTGTAGGTCCTCGCGATGTGGAGGTGGAGCGAGGCGGAGTTGAACTGGGTGAGGATGTAGATCTGGTTGAAGCCCGCGTTGATGCAGTTCGAGATGGGGATGTCGACGATCCGGTACTTTCCGCCGAAAGGCACCGCGGGCTTGGCCCTGTCCTTCGTCAACGGGAAGAGCCTCGTGCCCTTGCCGCCCCCGAGAACGATGGATAGCACTCTGGCCATTGCCGCTCCCTTCCGCGCCCGGGTCGCGCGCCTATCGCGCCGCACGACCGCGCACTTCGAGTATAGGACCGGCGCCGGCCTTCTTCAAGGCGATGGAGGCGGAAAGGGCCGCGAAAGGCACGCCGGCCGCGGGAGCGCCCCCTTTCGGGACCGGCCCCGTGTCGCTAGAATCGCCCCATGGACACGAAGTCGCCCGGCGCCTTCGCGAGAAGCTTCCTCGCCGACCCGGAAATCGCCCCCCATATCGCCCACGTCGAGACGATCCCGGCCCGCGGGGCCTCCTGGGCGCCCTTGCCGCCCGACCTGGATCCCCGGCTGGCGACGGCCCTCGCCTTGCGGGGCGTGACCCGGCTCTACACCCACCAGGCCGAGGCCTACCGCCTGGCCCGCGAGCGCCGCGATTTCGTGGTCGTGACCCCGACCGCGAGCGGCAAGACCCTCTGCTACAACCTTCCCGTCGTCCAGACCCTCCTCGAGGAGCCCGCCTCCCGGGCCCTCTACCTCTTCCCGACCAAGGCCCTCTCCCAGGATCAGCAGGCCGAGCTCGGGGAGATCGCCCTGGGAGGCGAGCTCCCCGTCAAGGTCTACACCTACGACGGGGACACCCCCGACTCGCTCCGCGTCGCGGCCAGGGACACGGGCCGCGTCGTTATCTCCAACCCGGACATGCTCCACTCGGGCGTCCTGCCGAACCATGCCAAGTGGATCCACTTCTTCTCGAACCTCCGCTACATCGTCGTGGACGAGATGCACGCCTACCGCGGCGTCTTCGGCAGCCACGTCGCGAACGTGCTACGCCGCCTCCTCCGGGTCGCCGCCTTCTACGGGTCGCGGCCGGCCTTCATCCTCTGCTCGGCGACCATCGGCAATCCCGCCGAGCTCGCGGCCGCCCTCACGGGCCGTCCCGCCCTCGAGATATCCGAGAACGGGGCGCCGCGCGGCGAGCGCGTCGTCGCCTTCTACAACCCGCCCCTCGTCGACCCCTCGCAGGGCATCAGGCGGAGCACCGCCACGGAGTCCGAGCGCATCGCCGTCGCCCTCCTCCGCGCCGGCGTGAAGACGATCCTCTTCGCCCGCTCCCGCCTCCGCGTCGAGCTCATCGCCTCCTACATAAGCTCCGCCCTGGCGAACATCTACACGGACGACTCGCGGATCAAGGTGAGCCCCTACCGCTCGGGCCTCCTGCCGAGCGAGCGCCGCGCCATCGAGCGCGGCCTCCGCGAGGGGAGCATCCAGGGAGTGGTTTCGACCAACGCGCTCGAGCTCGGCATCGACATCGGCGGCCTCGACGCCGCGGTCGTGGCGGGCTTCCCGGGCAGCTTCGCCTCCTTCTGGCAGCAGTCCGGCCGGGCCGGCCGCCGCGGCTCGGTCTCGCTCGCCCTCCTCGTGGCCTCCTCCTCGCCCCTTGACCAGTACATCCTCTCCCATCCGGAATACTTCTTCGGCCGCTCGCCGGAGAGCGCCCGCGTCGATCCGGACAACCCCTACATCTTCATGGACCACGTGAAGTGCGCCGCCTTCGAGCTGCCCTTCGCGGATGGCGACTCTCTCGGAACGGCATCGGCGGATGCGGATGCCGCCGCGACGAGGGAGGCGCTCTCCCTCCTCGAGGAGGAAGGCATCGTTCGCCTGAGCCGGGGACGCTGGTTCTGGTCGGCGGAGGGATATCCGAGCGAGAAGATCTCGCTGCGCTCGGCGACCGCGGACAATGTCGTCATCGTCGACGAGACCGGCGGCGGATCGAGGGTCATCGGCGAGATGGACAGGCCGAGCGCCAAGGAGCTCATCTTCGACGACGCGGTCTACATCCACCTCGGCAGGCAGTACATCGTCCGAAAGCTCGACGTCGAGAACCGCACCTGCCACGTCGCCGAGAAGGACGTCGACTACTGGACGGACGCGGTCGTGAAGACCGACATCCAGGTGCTGACGGAGGACGAGCGCGCGCCCGCTCCGGGGATCGGGGCGGAGTACGTGCTGGGCGACGTGCTCGTGAGGAGCCAGGCCGAGAAATTCAAGAAGCTACGCTTCCATACCCACGAGAACGTCGGCTACGGCGAGATCTCCCTCCCCGCCGAGGAGATGCAGACCAGGGCCTTGGTGCTCCTCCTCTCCGAGGGGAGGGCGGGAGGCGCGCGCCTGTCGCGGGAGGGCGACGAGGCCCTCCGCGCCGCCATCCTGGCGGGAGCCGGCCGCCTCGTCCACGACATCGCCCCCGCCTTCCTCATGTGCGACCCCCGCGACCTCGGCAGGGCTGAGCGCCCTCGCGACCCGCATTTCCAGGTGCCGGCCCTGTATTTCTACGACAAGTACCCGGGCGGCACCGGCCTCGCCGAGGCCCTCAGCCTGAAGCTCGGCGCCGTGCTCAAGGCCGCCCTGGAGCGACTCGGCTCCTGCCCCTGCTCCGGCGGCTGCCCATCCTGCGTCGGCGTCGACTTCGCCGAGCCAGCCGCGGGCGCCCCGCCCCTCTCCATGATCGACGGGAGGGCCGTGAAGTCGGGGACCCTCGACCTCCTCCGCGCCCTCGAGGAAGGCGGTGTCGCCTAACCTCAAAGGTCGGCTCTCCCGCCTCCGCGAGCTCGGCCTCACGCCGGCCTCCGAGGTCGCGCGGAGGCCGGAATCCCGTCCCGGGGGCCGGGAACGGCCGTCGGGCTCCGGCGGGGCGGCCTCGCGCGAGGCTGACGCCGTGCTCTCGCGCGGCCCCGGCGATGGTCCTTCCTTCCTCCAGGGCTGGGAGAGGTTGTGCGACCTCGTGTGGGCCAGGACGCTGCGCTTCGGCCTGGCGTTTCCCGAGAGCCTCGACTCGCGGCCCTTCGACCTCGCGAGGCTCGCCCGGGAGCGCAAGGGGCGCGCCGGGCGCCTTGAAGGAGGCCCGCCGGAAGGCGAGTCGCGCATAGCGCGCGAGGAGCTGCGCCTCCTCGACTTCGAGACGAGCGGGCTTTCGGGCGGGGCGGGCACCGTCGCCTTCCTCGCCGCGGTGGGCAGCCTCGACGCGGACGGCCTCTCCGTGCGCCAGTTCTTCCTCGAGGATTACCCCGGCGAGGCCGGCTACCTCGAGGCCCTGGTCGCGGAGCTCCTCGGCGGCGCGGTCGTACTTACCTACAACGGCAGGGCCTTCGACCTGCCCCTCCTCAGGACCCGCTGCGTGATGAACGGCATGGCGCCGCCCCTCCTCCGCGACCTCGACGCGCTCGCCTCCTCGCGGCGGCTGTGGAAGTCCGTCCTCGGCGGCGCCTCGCTCGGGCTCCTCGAGCGGGAGGTCCTCGGGGCGGAGCGGGAGCTCGACGTGCCCGGCGCGGCCATACCGGGCATCTGGTTCGAGTACCTCAGGAAAGGGGACCATCCCCTCATGGGGGCGGTGATGTCGCACAACGCGTACGACATCTCGACCCTCGCCTCGATAGCCGCGAGGATCGACTCCGCCTTCGCGGCGCCCCGCCGCCATGCGGCCTCGTCGGCCGTCGACCGGGCGGGGCTCGGCCGCGGCCTCCTGGTCATGGGGAAGGCCTCCGAGGGCGAGGAGCTCCTCGAGGCGGCCGCGGCCGACGGCGACGAGGCCGCGGGGCTCTTCCTCTCGCGCCGTTACCGCCGCGAGGGACGGCCCGGGGACCGGCGCCGCGTCCTCGACCTCCTGCCCTCGACCTACGTCTCCTCGGTCGAGCGGGCGAAGTTCCACGAGCACTCGGCCCGGGACCTCGCCGAGGCGCGGCGCTGGGCCGGGAAGGCGGAGAGGCTCGCCTCGACGGAAGAGGAATCGGCCGCCGTCGCGGCGAGGATCGCGAGGCTCGAGCGGAAGGCGGGGAGGGGATAGCCGAGGCCACGCCGTCGCTGCCTCGCGGCTCCATCGGCGCGGCCGCGCGCGCTAGGCGCGCAGGGTCTCGCCGAGCTGGCCGCAGGCCCCCATGACGCCGCGGCCGCGGCGCATGCGACGGGAGGCGACCATGCCCGCGCGCTCGAGCACGGCGGAGTAGGCGTCGAGCTCGGCGCGGCTGGGCTCGGTGAAGGGGAGGCCGGGGACCTTGTTCCAGGGGATGATGTTGACCTGGACCTGGAGGGGGGCGGCCCAGCGCACCAAGGCCTCGGCGTCGGCCGCCGCGGAATTCCTCCCGCCCATCAGCGCGGCCTCGAGCGTTATGCGCTCACGGGTCGCGGCCTGGTAGGTCGCCAGCGCGTCGCGCAATGCCGCGAGGTTCCAGCGGCGGTTCACGGGCATGAGCTCGTCGCGCGCGGCGTCGTCGGCGACGGTGAGGGAGATCGCGAGCCTCACGCGGGGGCCCTTCTCGGCGAGCTCGAGGATGCCGGGCACGACGCCGCTCGTCGAGATGGTTATCTTGCGGAGGGACATGCCGATGCCCTCGGGATCGGAGAGGAGCCCGATCGCCTTCCGCACCGCCCCGAGGTTGAGCATGGGCTCGCCCATGCCCATGAAGACCACGTTCGAGATCGGCCCGCGCTCGCGGTCGAGGAGATGGTACTGCTCCATGATCTCGCCGGCCGAGAGGTCGCGGAGGTAGCCGAGGGAGCCCGTGCGGCAGAAGGCGCAGGCCATGGGGCAGCCGACCTGCGAGGAGAGGCAGGCGGTCTTGCGGCCCTCGATATCCTCGAGGAGAACGCACTCGACCGCGGCTCCGTCATGGAGCCTCATCTGCACCTTGAGGGAGCCGTCGGGGTCCGCGAGGCGGGCGGCGGGCTCCGAGGAGCGGATCCTCGGAAAGTCCCTGGCGAGCCTCTCGCGCTCGGCCTTGGGAAGGTCGCTCATCTCGTCCCAGGCCGAGGCGCCGCGGGAGATCCAGCGGTATACCTGGCCGGCGCGGTAAGCGGGGGAGAGCGAGAGGGCCTCGGCAAGCTCCTGCGGGCCCATGCCGGCCAGCGGCTCGTCCGGGTTCAGGGCCGTTGCATCCTCGCAACGGCGTCCTGGACATAGACGTTGCGGATGCCGAGGCGCTGGAAGTCCGCGAGGGCGTCGACCGCCTTCTGCCGCTCGCCGGAGGCCTTGTAGCATTCGGCGAGCTCGATGTAGAGGCGGTAGTTCTTGGTGTCGTTCTGGATGAGCTTGCGCAGGGAGACGATGGCGTCCTGGTACTTGCCCTGCATGCGCGCGATGACCGCGAGGCCGAGGACCGCGTAGACGTCGAACTCGATGTTGAGGGCCCGCTCGTAGTACACGGCGGCCTTCTCGTATTCGCCCATGCTGCGGTACGCGTCGCCCGCCCGCGTGAGGATGACCTTGTTCCGCGGGTCCTTGTCGAGGATGCGGTTCCAGTAGCCGAGGGAGCGGGCCTGCGTGCCCGTGCCGCGGTAGCAGTCGGCGAGGCCGAAGAGGGCGTAGAAGTTGTCGGGCTCCTTGCCGAGGGCCTGCTCGAAATAGGGCACGCCGGACTCGAACTGCTTGAGCTTCCGGTAGCAGTTCCCGATGGAGGTGAGGACGCGGATGTCGACGTTCTCGCCCTGGAGCTCGACCATGCGCTGCCAGTAGCCGAGGGCGTCCTTGTACTCCTTGAAGTCGTAGTGGAGGTGGCCGAGACCGATCAGGGCGTAGGGATTGTCCGTCTCCATCTCGAGGACCCGGAGGTAGATGGCCTTGGACTTGCGGAAGTCCCGCACCTTGCGGTAGGCGTCGGCCACGCGGGTGAGGACGGTGATGTTCTTGTTGTCGTGGAGGAGGTACTGCTCCCAGATCTCGATGGCCTTCTGGTACTGGTTGAGGGCCTTGTAGCAGTCGGCGAGGCCGAAGAGGGCGTAGTTGTTGCCGGGATGGTAGACCAGGCATTTCTTGTAGTGGTCCACGGCCTCGCGGAAGGCTCCGCGTTTCCGGGCGGCGTCGCCCAGGCCGACGAGGGCGTAGTTGTTCTCGCGGTCGCGCTCGAGGATCCTGGCGAAGCACTCCTCCGCTTCCTCGACGCGGTTCTCCTTGAGATACTGGTATCCCTTCTTGGAAAGGTCGGCGATCTCCGCCAGCTCGGGATTCTGGGGCTCGCGAGCCTGGTCGTGCTTGGACTGGTCCTGCATCTCATGGTCGCTCATTTTTCGTCCTCTTCTTCTTCCCGAAGTAAGTTTTGTATGACGAGGGCCATCTTCTCGATGAGCTCCCCGCTTCGCCGGGTGTCGTGCGCGAGCCAGTACATCTTCAGGGCGTCGACGGGGCGGCTCTGGCTCAAATAGCGTTCGCCCACCCGTATCAGCCCGTCAGAGTATCCGGTGGTCTGGAAGATCCTGCGCGCGGACTCGACATCACCTCGATTGAACAGCTCGTTGCCCCTGCGATTGAGCTTCACCTTCTGGTCGGCCCCGACTTCTGAGACTGGCATGTCGGCGGTCTTGATGAGACCCTCTCCGGGGACTGCGCTCAAAGCCTTTTTGTCCATACTAGGTGCCGTACGAGTATACTATATTAGATATTTCCCAGATAATCAACATATCGAACCTACCCTCACGTTCAGATTTAATCATCTCGTCATCATTCCGCCCGATTCTTCCGGTAGAATCTCACCATCGAGCGTCCGTACTCCCGCTCGTCCTCGAGAGAGAGGAGGGCCAGCTCCTTAGGCGGCCTGTCCTCGGCCGGATAATGAAGGAGCACGAGGCCGCCCGGAGCCGAGGTCGGGCCCTCGGCGAGGCTCCGCAGGAGCTCGGCCCGATACTGGTAGGGGAAGGGCGGATCGCAGAATACGATCGCGTAGGGGACCTTGTTGCGGAGGAGGAAGCGCTCCACCGGCATGGACTTGCACTCGATCCGCTCATCGGCGATCGAGACGTTGCGGAGGAGGAGGGGGAACTTTTCCGGGTCCTTCTCGACGCAGGCCACGGGAGAGGCGCCGCGGCTCGCCGCCTCGAGGGCGATGATGCCCGAGCCCGAGAAGAGGTCGAGGAAGGAGAGCCCCGTGAGGTCGCCGAGCACGGCGAAGACCGATTCCCTCATCCGGTCCATGGCCGGCCTGATCTCGAGAGGCCCCTTCGGCACCTCGACCTTGCGGCCGCAGTACTTGCCGCCCGTGATGCGCATCGGCCTTCAGTCCTCTCCCCGCTTGCGGAACTCGCGGCGGAGGTCGCGCTCCACGTCCCTCTCCTTGATGTCGGCGCGCTTGTCGTATTGCTTCTTGCCCTTGCAGAGCCCGAGCTCGATCTTGACGAGGCCCCGCTTGAGGTAGATGGAGAGGAGGACCAGGGTGTAGCCCTTCTCGCGCACGCGGCGGTCGATGCGCTTGATCTCCTGGGCCTTGAGGAGGAGCTTCTTCAGGCGGTCGGGGTCGTGGTTGAAGACCGACGAGAAGCCGTACTCGGCGACGTGGAAGTTGCGGAGCCAGACCTCCCCGGAGCGCACTTCGGCGAAGGCGTCCTGGAACGAGATCTTCCCGTCCTTGATCGACTTCACCTCGGTGCCGAGGAGGACGACGCCGCACTCGAAGGTCTCGTCGACCGAATAATCGAAGCGTGCGCGGCGATTGACCGCGACCACCTTCACGCCCTCGGGGATGCTCATGGATCGTTGGAGTATAGGAATAGGGCCTCCGCTTGTCAACGCGACGCGTTCGTGCTAGTGTCCAAGCCCTCGGGCCGGCCGGCGCCAAGCCTCCGCCCGATACGGGGGATACATGCCTGTGCTCGCCCGCCGGCGTTCCTATGCCGAGGCCGTCGAAGGCCGTCGGCGGCTCGGCCGGCGAATCGCGTTCTTCCTCCTCTTCTTCGTCTCCTTCGAGATGGTGACGAGCCTCTTCCTCGCCGCCTATTCGACCGAGTCCTCGGGCATGGCCCCGACCATCCTGCCGGGGGAGCTCCTCCTCGCGACGCCCCTCGCCTACGGTCCCAAGACGGTTTTTGGAAAGATGTCCTGGCGGTCCGGCCCCCAGCGGGGCGACGTCGTCGTCGCCGAGCCGCCCTACGCCGAGGAGCCCGGCTTCCTCGGGACGATAGTCGATTCCTTCGTCCGCTTCGTCACCTTCCAGCGACTCTCGCTCAACCGCGGATCCGACCCCGGTGCCTCGGGGCCGGCGATGCTCCGGGTCATCGGGCTCCCCGGCGACACGGTCCTCATGGAGGATTTCGTCTACAAGGTGAAGCCCGCCGGCGCCGATCACTTCCTCACCGAGTTCGAGTTCTCGGACAGGCCCTACGACATCTCGCGGGCGGAGCTGCCCGAGGGCTGGAGGGTCGAGCTCCCCGCCTCGGGGAGGATGGAGATGCGCTACCTCGGCGAGGACGAGTACTTCGTCGACGGGGATTCGAGGGGCGCGGTCGCCGGTTCGAGACTCTGGGGGACCATCTCCAAGGACCGGCTCTACGGGAAGATCCTCCTCCGCTACTGGCCCTTCAAGCGCTTCGGCGCCCCATGACCAGGCCCACCGCCCTCTACGTCCACGTACCCTTCTGCGCCTCCAAGTGCGCCTACTGCGACTTCTTCTCGTTGCCGTCGTGCGAGGCCGGCCCCGCCCTCGTTGAAGCCGTCGTCGACGCCACGCTGGAACGGGCGGCGAGGCTCTCCGAGCGCTTCGGCGTCGAAGGCTACGAGAGCGTCTACGTAGGCGGCGGCACGCCGAGCTCGCTTCCGCCGCCCCTTCTCGAGCGGCTCCTGGCGGGACTCGGG
Source organism: uncultured Treponemataceae bacterium (assembly GCA_964399065.1). Classification (GTDB taxonomy): domain Bacteria; phylum Spirochaetota; class Spirochaetia; order Treponematales; family Rectinemataceae; genus JAKLFE01. The sequence goes on from CAYNPQ010000095.1 coordinate 9,248, forward strand.
CGGCTGGCGCCGGATGCGGCCGAGCTGACCGTCGAGGCCAATCCCGAGAGCCTCACGCGGGAACGGCTCGACATCATGGTCGCGGCGGGCGTCACCCGCCTGAGCGTCGGCGTGCAGAGCCTCGACGAGGGGGAGCTCGCCCTCATGGGCCGCCCGCACGACGCCGCGCGCGCCGAGGAGGCTATCGGGCTCGCCGCCGGCTCCGGCCTCGCCCTATCCGCCGACCTCATCTCCGCCCTGCCGCGGCCGAAGGCGGGCCGCGCCGGGCGCCCTGCCGGCGCGAGCCTGGCCGACGCGGCGAGGCGACTCGTCGGGCTCGGCGCCGGCCATCTCTCGATCTACGACCTCGTCGTCGAGGAGGGGACCCGGTTCGCCGCGGCCCTGCGCGAGGGCGAGCTCGTGGAGCCCGACGAGGACGAGGCCTGGGAGATGCGGATGGGCGCGGAGCGCGCCCTCGAGGAGCTGGGCTTCAGGCGCTACGAAGTTTCGAACTACTCGAGGCCCGGGGCGGAGTCGCGGCACAACCTCGCCTACTGGCGGATGGACTCCTACCTAGGAGCCGGTCCAGGCGCGGTGTCGACGATAGGCGGCCTGGAGGGGGGCTCGTCGCTCCGGATCGAGGAGTCGCGCGATGCGCGAAACTATCCGGCCCGGGCCGCGGAGCTCGCCGTCGATACCTCCGTCGGGCCGCGGGACTCGGCCTTCGAGGTCATCATGATGGGCTTCCGGACCCGCTTCGGACTCGACGCGCGGCGCTTCGAGCGGCGCTTCGGCAGGAGGCTCGAGGACCTCGTCCCGCGCAGCCTTGATGCCTGGTCGGAACGGCTCGGCCAGGGCTGGGGGCCGGAGGGAAGCCTCGCCCTGGACGGCCGCGGCCTCGACCTCCTCAACCGCTTCCTGACCGACTGCCTCGCCGAGCTCGAGGAGACCTGGATCCAGTATCCTGTCGCTTAATTCTCCCTGTGCCTGAAGGGGGGATTGGGAGGGAGGGCGCGGAGGCGTAGGGGAAAGATGGAACGTTCAAAAGGCGGCTCGGAATGCCTTTGCGGCATGCTGGGCTCACCGTGATTCCGCTCATCTCCCCTCTGCGCCTCTGTGCCTCTGCGGTTCCTATACTCTGGATCCTTTTTCTTTCGCCATTTCCTGGACTCTCGGGACGGGACGCTAGAGGCCGGCGGCCTTGAGGTCGTCCATCTTCTCCTTGTGGTCGAGGGTCGGCTTGGCCATGGCGGCGAAGGCGTCGCGCGCCCGCTTCGCCATCTCGACCGCGTACTCCATGTCGGACTTGCCCGGGGGCACGCCCTTGGCGCCGTCCGCGTTGAAGGCCGCGTTCTTGTTGCGGGTCTTGAGGGCGATGGCGAAGTCGGTCAGGAAGTAGACGTTGGCCGGGTCGAGCTCGATCGCCTTGGCGAAGAGGACGCCCATGCGGTTCTTGTCGCCGCCCGCGAAGCCGGGCACGGCGTCGTCGACCTTGGCCTTGAGGTAGTAGGGATCGCCGTAGCTGGGATCGATGGCGAGGGCCTTGTCGCAGTTGGAGCGCATGTCGCCGGTCATGAAGAGGGCGTTGAGGACGCCCATGGTCTGCCCCTTCTGGCCCATGGCGACGCCGAACCAGTAGTAGACCTTCGCCCTGTCGCGGGGGCCGCCCTTCGCGACCTCGAGGAGGGGCTTGCCGAAATTGATGGCCTCGTCGAACTTGGCGAGCTTCTCGCTCTTCTTTTCCTTGGGCATCTGGACCGCGGTCTCCTGGATGCAGCGGATCAGCCGGAACACCACGGCGGCCTGGGGATCGGATTTCACGTAGAGCTTCTGGAGGCCCGCGAGCTCCTCATCGAGCTTGCGGTCGTCGTGCAGGGCGTCGAGCTTGGCGAAGTCCTGCGCGAGGACGCCGCCGGCGGCCACGAGAGCGAGAAGCGCGATAGCCAGATGTCTTTTCACCGTTCCCTCCTGCGTTGCGAGCGATCGCTCGGATGCTTCCGGACAATCATAAGGCAGCCCGATGCCGCCGTAAACCCCGCTCCACCGCGGCGCTAGACGAAGAAGTCGTACTTGTCCGAGACGCGCTCGGCGTAGCCCGGCTCGAGGCCGACGTTGAAGCGCCGCTCGGTCCCGACCGTCGTGGGCGGCCCGTGGCCCGGCAGGAGGACGCAGTCGTCGGGCAGGTCGAGGATGCGCTCGCCGAGGCGGCGGGCGAGGGTCGAGGTGTTGTAGGGGCTCAATGTCCTGCCGATGAGGCCCGCGTGGAGGGCGTCGCCCGTGAAGACGAGGCGGTCGACGCGATAGGCGACCGAGTCCGGCGAGTGGCCGGGTAGGGAGTAGGGCAGGATCTCGAAGCCGCAGGCCTCGAAGGCCTCGCCGTCGCGGACGGAGCGGCAGGGGAAGCCGAAGACCTGGGCGTTGGCCGCGACGATCTGCGGCTCGTAGATCTTGAGGAGGGTCTTGAGGCCGCGGACGTGGTGGACGTGGTTGTGAGTGACGAGGACCGTCTTGAGGGTGTAGCCGTTCTTCTCGATGAAGTTCAGGAGGGCGGCGTTCATCTCCGCGGGGTCGACGACGAGGGCCTCCTTCCTCGCGTCGTTCCCGAGGAGGTAGACGTTGGAGAAGCCGTAGAGCGAGTAGTGGTGGAAGAGCTTCATAGGTAGAGGTGCTCCAGGTCCTTGATCGCCTCCATGGTGTTCGAGCCCTTGAAGGACACGTTGGCCTGCCGGGAGGGGATCATGTAGACGCGCTTCAGGTCGCAGTCCACGAAGTCCGAGTTCTCGAGCTCGCAGCGGATGAAGCGGGAGTCGTAGAGGTTCGAGCCGTTGAAGGTGCTCTCGAGGATCGTCGCGCCGTCGAAGTTGCAGTGGAGGAGCTCGGAGCCCTCGAAGGAGGAGTTGACGAGCCGGACGCCGCCGAAGGAGCAGAACAAGGCGTTGGAGGTCGAGAAGTCGCAGGAGTCCAGGGAGGCCGAATCGAAGAAGCAGAGGATGAAGGAAGCGTGGGTGAAGAGGACGCTTCGGAGCGAGGCTCCCATGAAGGAGCAGCCGACGAAGCGGCGCTTCGAGAGGTCGAGGCCGTCGAGCTCGATGCCGGCGAGGTTGAGGTCCTTGAGGGTGCCCCCCGCGGAAAGGAGCTCCGTCGCCCTCGCGAAGGCGGCCGGGCGGTCGGGCGTGTGCCGGAGGCAGGAGCCGAGGCCGGCGAAGGCGAGGCTCTCGCAGCCGGGCTCGGAGCAGCGGTCGAAGGAGTACATGGGACAAGGGTATACGAAGGCCCGCGGCGGCACAAGGCGCGGCGGTCGGGGCGGCCTCGGCTTGCGCCTCGCGCGCGAATGGCCGTATTATCGGGCCATGTGCTCATTCTGCGGCGCGCCCCTTCCCCCGGACCGGAAGCCGGGCTTCAACGAGACCTGCGAGACCTGCGGCAAGGATCTCCACGCCTGCGCCAACTGCCGCTTCCACCGCCCGGGCGCCCGCTGGGACTGCGCCGAGACGATCGACCAACCCGTCCAGGACAAGTCGCGCAGGAACTACTGCGAGTGGTTCGAGGCCGACCCCCGGCTCAAGTCCGCCGGCGACGGCGACGCGAAGGCGCGGGACGCAGCTGAGAAGGCCCGCCGCGACCTCGACAGCCTCTTCGGCTCGCGATGACCTCCCGATCGGGCGGGGCCCCCGTCCTCTTCTTCGACTCGGGAGTCGGCGGGCTTCCCTACCTCGCCGCGGCGCGGGACTTCCTCCCCGGCCGCGCCTTCGACTATCTCGCGGACCGCGGCGGCTTCCCCTACGGCACCAAGACGAGGGAGGAGGTGCGCGACCGCGTGCTGGAGGTGGTGGCGAAGGCCGTCGAGCGCCTCGGCCCCGCGGCCCTCGTCATCGCCTGCAACACCGCTTCCCAGGCCTCCCTCGAGGCGGTGCGGGCGGCCCATCCCGGTCTCCTCGTCGTGGGCACGGTGCCCGCCGTGAAGCCGGCCGCGGCGCGGACGAGGAGCGGGGTGGTCGGCATCATGGCCACGGCGAGGGCCGTGGAGGATCCCTACCTCGACGAGCTCGTCGCCCGCCACGCGTCGGGGGTCGAGGTCGTCCGCGAGGCCGCCCAGGACCTCGTCGCCTTCGTCGAGTCGCGGCTTCCCGCCTCGACGGCCGAGGAGCGGCTCGAGGCGGTCGCGCCCCACGTCGGCCGCCTCGTGGCCGCGGGCGCGGACGAGATCGTCCTCGCCTGCACCCACTTCCTCCACGTGGCCGCCGACATCGCGAAGGCCGCGGGCGACGGCGTCGAGGTCGTGGATTCCCGGGAGGGCGTGGCGCGGCGACTCGCCCAGCAGCTCGCGGAACGGGAAGGCCCCGCGGCGGGCGACGGCCCGGCCCCGCGCGGGACCCTTTTCCTCACGGGGCCCGCCCCCTTCGAAGCCCAGTACGCGGCCTTCGCCGCCGGCTTCGGCCTGGCCGGGCCGGAGTCCCTGTGAGCGCGGCGGCGATGCGGGGGCTCGTCCTCTGGGGGGCCAACAACCTCTTCGACGTGCGCTGCGAGGACGGGGCCGACCGCCTCTGCGCGATCAAGGGCAAGCGCATCAAGGACATATCGGGGGCGTACAACTCCCTCGCCGCGGGAGACCGCGTCGAGGTGGCCCCCGACCCCGCGCGGGCGGACCGCGGACTGGTGACCGGCCTCGAGCCGCGCCGCAACGTCTTCGGCCGCTTCAACGAGAAGGGCAAGGCGGTGCAGGCGATAGCGGCCAACGTCGACCTCGTCGTCTGCGTGGCCTCGCCGCGGCTGCCTCCCTTCCGCCCCCGCTTCGTGGACCGCGTCGCCGTCCTCGCCGAGGCCGCG
>CAYNPQ010000096.1:0-13790 GCA_964399065.1 uncultured Treponemataceae bacterium
CGTCGCCCGTCTGCGGCACCTCGTCCGCGTCGAGGGCCAGGCTGCCGTAGGCCACGACGAGGCTCGTCGCCTTCGCGACGCCGGGGTCGGCCCGGACGGAGGCGAGGACCTTGTCGTAGTCGGGGATGGTCGGGATCTCCATCTCGCCGTCCATCGACTGGATGCCGAAGACGGAGACGGCGCTCTCGGAGGGGCCGTGGACCATCGCGTCGCCCGTGAAGCTTTCGATGAACTGGGAGCGCAGGCCCGCCTGCGCGGAGTCGATGAGGGAGTTGCCGAGCACGATGATCACGACGCCGAGGACGACGAGGGTCCCGATGATGAGGCTCTTGGCCTTGTGTTCCCAGATGTTGCGGAACGCTATCCGCCAGATGACGGGCATGGGACTACGCCCCTCCGCCGACGGCGGCCTCTTGGCCGGCCTCGCAGGAGGCGGTCGCGTCCTCGCCGCGGCGCAGGTTCTCGATGACCGCGCCGTCCTGGAGGCGGATGACGTGGTCGGCGATGTTGACGATGCGCGCGTCGTGGGTCGAGAAGATGAAGGTCGTCTCCATCTCGCGGTTGATCTTCTTCATGAGCTCGAGGATCTGCTCGCCGGTCTTGGAGTCGAGGTTGGCGGTCGGCTCGTCGGCGAGGACGATCTGGGGCTTGCCGACGAGGGCGCGGGCGATGGCCACGCGCTGGCGCTGGCCGCCGGAAAGCTCGTTGGGGCGGTGCTTCGCCCACTGCGAGAGGCCGACCTCCTCGATGAGGTAGTCGATCCACTCCTCGCGCTCCTTCTTGGCCGCGGTCTCCTTCCCGAGGAGGAGGGGGAACTCGACGTTCTCCCGGACGTTGAGGACCGGGACGAGGTTGAAGGACTGGAAGATGAAGCCGAGGGTCTCGTGGCGCAGGGTCGTGAGCGCCTTGTCCTTGAGGTCCTTGGTGGGCTTGCCGGCGATGGTCACGACGCCGGCGGTGGGCCGGTCCACGCAGCCGATCATGTTCAGTATCGTGGTCTTGCCCGATCCCGAGGGGCCGGCGATCGAGATGAAATCGCCCTTCTCGATGCAGAAGGAGACGCCCTTGACGGCCTCGACCTCGAGCTTGCCGAGGGGATAGACCTTGCGGACGTCCTGGAGCTCTACGATTACCATACGCTCTCCTTGGCCGCGCCCCCTGGTCACGCGGGCGGCGCGGAGGGCCGGCGGGCCTCGCTTGACGATCCGCCGGGCCGGAATGTTTACGACGGGTAAAAGATATTCACGCGGGAAGGGGATGTTCAAGCGAGGCCCGGCCCATTTCGCGGCGGGCGGAGCGAATTCATCGGCCGTTCATCGGGGCGGCGTGGCCCCCCCGGCGCCCGGAAGGGTATACTTGCGCCATGGAAGGCTCCCGCCGGGAGGACCCCCTGGTCCTCGTGCTCGAGGACGATCGCGAGATCGCCGAGCTCATCGCGGCATACCTCGCCCGCGAAGGCCTCGGCTCCTCGATCGTCGGCTCGGCGGAGGAGGCGGTGCTCGCCCTCGGCGAGGGCCTGCCCGACCTCCTCGTCCTCGACCTCGGCCTGCCCGGGGCCGACGGACTCGACTTCCTCCGGCACTTCCGGGAGCGCAGCTCCGCGCCCGCGATCATCGTCTCCGCCCGCGAGTCGGACGAGGACAAGATCGCGGGCCTCGGCCTCGGCGCGGACGACTTCGTGACCAAGCCCTTCTCGCCGCGCGTCCTCGCGGCGCGCATCAAGGCCCAGCTCCGCCGCGCCTCGGACTACGCCTCCGCGCCACGGGGGCCCGCCGAGCGCCTCTCCTTCGGCCCCTACCTCCTCGACTTCGAGGCCAGGTCCCTCGAAAAGGGAGGCGAGCGCGTGCCGCTGAGCCGCCGCGAATTCGAGCTCCTCGCCTTCCTCGCCGCGAACGCCGGCAAGGCCTACGGCCCCCAGGAGCTGTACCGCGAGGTCTGGGGCCTCGAGCACGGCGACCTGTCCACGGTCGCGGTCCACGTCAAGCGCGTCAGGCGAAAGATCGAGACGGACGGCGCGCCGCCGCGGTGGATCGTCACCGTCCCGGGCGCGGGCTACATGTTCCCCCCGGAGGGGACAAGGCGGTGAGGCGGCGCGTCGCGGGCCTCCGCGGGCTGATGGCGGGGCTCGCCCTCGGCGCCCTTGGCCTGCCCCTGCTCCTGGGCCTCGTGGCCTGGTCCATCGTCGCCATGTCGGCCCCGCGCCTCCCCGTGCTCAGGATCGAGTCCCTGCGCCGCGAGCTCGGCGCGGCCGTGGACTTCGACGGCAGGGACTTCTCGGTCCGCCCCGGCTACGCTCCTCCCGAGGGGCTCTTCCTCGTGATCGTCGACGGCGCCGGGCTCGTCGCCCTGTCCAACGTGCCGGGCATCTCCGTCGGGCGCGTCGTAGGCATCGACGAGGTGGCGGCGAGCATCGTGCGCGACCCCGACGCGATGAACTTCTTCTCCGAGTCGATACGCGCGGAGGGCGCGGAGCGGGGCCGTTATTACGCGTGGTTCACGCGCGGCTACCGCCCGCCCAGGGGCAACCCGCCCGTCTTCGCGCCGCTGACCATGATCGGCCTCGTGGCCGTCGCGCTCGCCTTCGGCCTCGGCGTCGCCACCACGCTCGCGCGCTCGGTCCTCAACCTCGAGCGCGCGGCCTTCCGCATAGCCTCGGGCGACCTCGAGAGCGAGGTCCGCGTCGGAGGCATCCGCGAGATCGAGGACCTCGCCCGCGCGATGGACGGGATGCGCGCCGCGCTCCGCGAGGACCGCGACCGGCGCGCCCGCTTCCTCGCCTCCGTCTCGCACGACCTGCGCACGCCCCTCACCTCGATCGCGGGCTACCTCGAGGCGGTCGAGGACGGGCTCGCCTCCGACCCGGCCACCCTCGAGCGCTACGTCTCGATCATGCGCGGCAAGACGCGGCTCCTCGAGGGACGCATCGCGGGGCTCATCGAGTTCGCGCGGATGGAGACGGGGGAGTGGCGCATGGGCTTCGAGCCCCTCGATCTCAGGCCCTTCCTCGAATCCCTCGCGCGGGAGGCGCGCGAGGACGCGGCCCTCATGGGGCGAGGGCTCTCCTGGGAGCTCGGCGCCCTGGGCGGCGCGCGGGTCCGGGCCGACCGCGACCTCCTCGCCCGCGCCGTCGAGAACCTGGTCTCCAACGCGGTCCGCTACTCGCCCGAGGGCAGCGCGGTGCGGCTCTCGGCCGCGAGGGAGGCGGACGGCTCGCTGCGCGTCTTCCTCGACGACGAGGGCCCCGGCATACCGCCCGCGGAGCGCGAGCGCGTCTTCGAGGCCTTCGTGCGGGGGAGCTCCGCCCGCGAGGGGGAGGGCTCGGGCCTCGGGCTCTACATCGCGCGCTCCGTCATCCGCGGCCACGGCTGGGAGCTCCTCGCCGAGGAGGCGCCGGGCGGCGGGGGGAGGGCGACCATCGCGGTCCCGGCCGAGGCCGTCGAGGCGCCGGGCGGGGAGGCGTCGCCATGAAGGCGACCCGCGCCCTCGCCGCCTCTTTCCTGGCCCTCGCCTGCGCCTTCGGGGCGGCGGCCTCGCCCGCGAGGCCCCTGCCGGCGGAGGAGCGCCTCACCTACGCCCGGACGAGGGGAGGGCGGCGCGACGAGGTGAGGATGCGGCTCTCCCTCGAGGAGCGCGGCGGCGCCGCGCGCTACCTCCTCGTCGTCGAATCGCCCGACCAGGAGGGCAGCTACGAGCTCGACCCCGAGACCCTCCTGCCCCTCAAGTCGGACGTGCGGACGAGGGAGGAGGGCATCACCCTGCGGACGGTCACGACGATCGAGGAGAACCGCCTGCGGGTCGGGCCCGACGAGATCCTCGTCTCCGGGATGGAGTCGATGGCCCAGGCCTTCCGCGCCTATCCCTGGGAGGAGCGCAGGCAGGCGAGGCTCGTCTTCGCCGGCGCCCCCTCGCGGGGCGGCCCCTTCTCCTTCGAGCTCTCCCTCGCGGGCACGGAGACGGTGGAGGCCGCGGGGCGCAGGATCGAGTGCTGGAAGCTCCAGCTCGGCATGGGCGGCCTCCTCGGCTCCCTCTTCGGCAAGAGCTCCTTCTGGTACTCGAAGGCCTATCCCCACGTCCTCGTCAAGTCCGAGAGCCCCGCGGCGGGGCCCTCGCCGGCGACCTCCATGATCCTCCTCTCCTACTCCTCGTCGCCCGCGGGCGGCTTCTGACGACGGGACGGGCTTGCGCCCTGCGGGGTACGCGGCTACACTCACCCTGCGGAAGAGACCGGGAATGAAACGCGGGCTACGTACGAGCATCTACCGGAGCGCGGTCGGGGCGATCCTCGGCTGCGGCATGGCGACGGCCTTCGTCGTCCTCGTGGCGGGCGAGCTCCTGTTCAGGGGCAGCTATCGCGCCGCGCGGGAGGCGAGCATGGCCGACGCCCGCCGGCACTTCGCGATCTACGACCACATCGTGTCGGCCTACGAGGGGCGGGCGCGCGACGCGACGGAGTCGGCCCTCGTCGAGCTCGGCCGGCTCTATCCCGACTCCTCCGCGATCCCGGGAGCGACGGCCGCGGGGCTGCGCGCCCAGGCCTCCCGCCTGGGACTCACCGACCTCTTCCTCATCGGGCCCGAGGGTCACATCCGCGCCTCCTCGCTCGAGGCCGAGTTCGGCGTCGACGTCATGGCCGCGGGCCGCAAGTCCGCGGAAGCCCTCCGCGCCCTCTACGGCTCCGGCCGCGTCGCTCACCAGCGCCTCTCCCAGTCGGCGCGGACCGGCAGGGCGGCCAGCTACCACTACTACTCGCCGCCCGGCTCCGACATCCTCATCGAGGCCTCCATGGGCCTCCGGGACGCGATGGACGCGACGGGCCCCGGGCGCTACGACGAGTTCCTCTCCCTCGTCCCGGCGGGCGCCGCGACAGGAGGGGGCGCCCGGCCGCTCGCGAGGGTCGTCGACCTCGTCGGGCTGTCGGGGGGCGTCGTCTGGTCCTTCGCCCGCGAGGGCCAGTCCAGGCCGGACCTGCTGCCCCTCGTCGCGGAGGCCAGGGAGAAGGGCACGGCGACCAGGACCCGCGGCCTCGTGGAGACCCTGGTCCTCCGCTCGACGCCGACCTCATCCACGGGCCTCGTCGCCGGCGAGCGGCGCTTCTCGGCCATCGAGGTCGACCTGGCCCCCCTCGCGCGCTTCCGCCTCGTGGCCGTCCTCGCGGGCCTCGTCGCCTGCGGACTCTCGGCGGCCGCGGCCTTCCTGTCCGCCAAGCGCAGCCTCGACCGCGACGTCGCGAGCAGGGTCGAGAGGCTCGAGGCATCGGTGTCGCGCATCGCGTTAGGCGATTTCGATTCCGCCGTCGACGAGGGGAAGGACGAGATCGGCGCCATCGCCCGCGGGATCGCGGACATGGTCAGGACCATCACGGAGCGGAGCGACGCCCTCGCGGCCTCCCTCGCCGAGAAGGAGGAGCTCCTCCGCGAGGTCCACCACCGCGTCAAGAACAACCTGCAGGTGATCGCCAGCCTCATCGACCTCCAGGCGGGCGACTGCGGCGACGCGTCGGTGGCGGCCGCCCTCTCCGAGACCAGGACGAGGGTCCACGGCATGGCCATGGTCCACGACGAGCTGTACCGGGGCGGCTCCCTCGCGGGAGTCGACCTCCGCGCCTGCCTCGAGGGGATCGCCGCCGACATCGGCCGCCGGCGCAGGCGGCCCGGCCTCGACGTGGAGCTCCGCGTGGAGGCGGAGGGCGTCTTCCTGCACGCGGACAAGGCGCTCCCCGCCTGCCTCGCGGCCTCCGAGCTCATCGCGAACCGTTACGAGCATGCCTTCCCCGGCCGCGTAGCGGGGCGGATACTCGTGCGGGCGACGGGAGGGGAGGGCGGCTTCGAGCTGTCGGTGGAGGACGACGGGGAGGGCGCCGGCGGGACCTGCGAGTGCCTCGGGCTCGACATCGCCCGGGCCCTCGCGGCGCAGCTGCGCGGCGAGCTCAGGCGCGAGGCCGCGGGCCCGGGCGGCGAGCGCTTCGTGCTCGCCGCCCGGGCCTGAAGGGCTATATGCCTTCCGCGGAGGTCTGGCCGCGGGGACCGGCCTCGTGGGCCGCGATCTCGGCCGCGACGACCTTCGCGAGCCGCTTCACCCCCTCCTCGATCTGCTCCTTGGAGGAGTAGGAGAAGTTGAGCCGCATCGCGTTGTGCTCGGGCTCGTCGAAGTAGAAGGCCGAGCCGACGACATAGGCCACCTTCTCGGCGATCGCCTTGTGGATCATGGCGTCGGTGTCGATGTAGCGGGGCAGGGAGAGCCACATGAAGAGGCCGCCCTCGGGCTTGGTCCAGGAGAGGTCCCAGCGCTTGGGCAGGTACTTCTCGAGCATCTCCATCATGAAGTTGCGCTTGTCGCGGTAGAGGGCGCAGGTCTTGCCGATGAGATCGTATATCTTGCCGGTCTTGAGGTACTCGGCGAGCCACTTCTGCGCGAAGACGTTGGTGCAGAGGTCCATCGCCTGCTTGGCGATGACGAGCTTCGCGATGATCTCGGGCCGCGCGACGACCCAGCCCACGCGCGCGCCGGGCACGAGGATCTTGGAGAAGGTCTTCATGCCGACGACGATGCCGCGGTTCTCGCCCTCCTGGTCGAGCTGGTAGATCGAGGGTATCCCCTCGCCGAGGAAGCGGATCTCCCGGTAGGGCGCGTCCTCGACGACGAGGAGCTCGTTGCGGTAGGCGAACTCGAGGAGGGCCTTGCGCTTCGCGAGGCTCCAGCATATCCCGCTCGGGTTCTGGAAGTCGGGGATGACGTAGACGTACTTGACCCGCTTGCCGTCGCGGCGGGCGCGGTCGAAGCGCTTCTCGAGCTCGACCATGTCGAAGCCGTCGTTCTCGGGGCTGAAGGGCACGCCGAGGATCTTGCCCTGGTAGGACTGGACCGCCTGGATGGCCCCGACGTAGGTGGGCCGGCCCGCGATGCAGTAGTCGCCCGGATCGAGGAAGAGCTTGGGGATCATGTCGAGGGCCTGCTGGCTCGCCGACACCACGAGGAGGTTCTCGGGACCGAGCTTGATGCCCTGCCTCTCCTCGAACTTGATGAGCTCGGCCTTGAGGTCGTTGTCGCCCTCGGTCGTCCCGTACTGGAGGGCGACCTTCGCGTGCTTCGTGAAGACGGCGTCGGCGGCGGCGCGCAGGTCCTCGACCGGGAAGGTCTCGGGGGCGGGCAGCCCGCCGGCGAAGGAGATGATGTCCGGTTGCTGCGTGAGCTTCAGGAGCTCGCGGATGACGGACTTCTTCATGTTGTTGGCGTTCTTGGAATAGAGGGAGTCGAGATCGAGCATGGGCGGCTCCTCGTGCTGTGGTAGGCCCGGCCGCTTCCAGCCGCGGCGGGGCTCGGGATCAAGAGTACACCCCCTCACGAGAACCGTAAAGAGGTATGGATCAAACAACAAGACACCGTTTCGATAATCGAAACGTTGTTTGGGGATATTCATTGAGTGGTCATCCCTTGCCGGGACAAATCCGCTCACAGACAGAGGCGAAGCTGCTGCTCGAAGGCCTCGACGGTACTCGGATCGAAGGCTTTGAGTGCGGGATCGGAGCGGAAGGCGGCGAAGATCCCATCGAGGATTTCCTTTTTTCCGGGCACGACGACCAAGTACACGCAGCGGAGGAACTCCCGCTCGGGGGCTCGCCGCTCCCTGGAGAATTCCTGGATTTGCACCCAGTACGCGTCGCGGATGCAAGCCGAGGGGAGGTTGCTGATGGACGCGAGCTTGGCCGAGAAGATGTCGACGAGCTTGCGCAATCCCTCCGTGTCCTTGCCCGGCCTCTGCCAGCCCGCGTACGTGTCCTTGGCGATCGCGGCGAGATCTGCCCTCAATCGCTCCGCCGTCCGGACGGGGAGAAGGAGGCGCAATCCTGCCAGGTGCAGGTCCGGATGGACATCGATCGGCAGTTCCTCATCGAAGCGGACGAGGAACTGCTCGGCGAGCTCGGGATAGCGTTTCTCCAAAGCCCGTACGCCTTCAAGGAAGGGCTCGACCCAGGCCGGCATGTCGATGCGCGAGCCACCGCGCCGATCGAGGAGCACCGGGGGATATACCCGTACGACGCTCGGAGGTATCGGCCCCTTGGACTTCTTCGCGGCCGCGTCGGCCTCCTCCGCCTCGCCGACCCAGTCCCGGGACACGAGCTTCCGCTCGAGCCCGCTCTCGACGCAGACCATGCGATCCTCGCCGCGGCCGCTCTTCCAGTCGATCCGGACCTTGCGCATGCCGGGCTTCAGGCTCGGAAATTGCTCCGGTCCCGCGGGTTTCTTGGGAACGACCCGCCTATCCGCCCCATCGATGCTGATCACGCTCTCGGGAGGGGCTGTGACGGACAGGCTGCCGGGCTTCTCCTCGCCCCGCTCGACATGGATGACTTGGAACGAGGGCGAAGCGGCGAGCTCGAGGCTGCGAGTGGCCGTGGAGCCGTCCGGCCAGGTCGCCTTGACCCGGAGGGGACCGGGGCCGAGAAGGAGGGGCGTGCCGGAATCCTGGGCGGGCCCCTCGTCGATCGAGACCCTGGCTCCGACGGGCCAGGTCTGGACCAAGGCCTTCGCGCGATAGAAGAATGGTTCCTTTGCCGAAACGTCCACAAAGCCCGCGAGCGCTTCGGGCTTGAGCTCGACAATGGTCGACATCGACTTGGACAGGTCGAGGAGTCTCGCCCGCGCCAGGATGAGGGTCCAGGGCGAGCTTTCGTCCTTTCCCTTGGATAGGCGGAAGGAGAGGCTCGCGCCGATCGCTCTTGCCTTGATAAGCGCCTCGCTGTCGTAATAATTGTTCTTGAGCGTCTCGCGGTCCGGCGCCGGGATGGCCCAGTCCAGCGCGCAGGCGGCCGGCAGCGCGAGCCTCTTCGAGACGGCCTTGACCGGCCAGGCCTTGCGCTCGGCGTCGAAGGCCCCGATCTCGAGCTCCACTTCCGTGGGGCCGAGCTCGAGGGGGGCGGCGAGGGCCGAGGCGACCGCCCCCGCATGCGCCGCCTCCGCCTCCTTGACGGCGGCTCGCTTGGCCGCCTCGAGGTCGGCCTTGCGCTTCTCGGAGCGCGCGGAGAAGTCCCGCTCGAGCGAGGCCAGCTCGACCGCGATCCGGTCGCTGTATTCCTTCTTGGTCTCGAAGGGGTCCTGGGTCTGGCTCTTGATCTCGGCCCGGCGCTTGTCGAGCTCGGCGCCGATCTCTTTTCGGAAGGAGGCCCATGAGGCGTCGTAGGAGGAAGCGACCTCCGCGATGGCGGCCCTGGCGCGCAAGGTCCCCGCGACCAGCCTTGTCGGGTCGGCCTCGCCGGCCTCGAGGCCGCGGAGGGAGGCCAGCTGCCGGGCGGACTCCTCCCGGAGCGCGGCGAGGCGTTCCGTCTGGATCTTGTCCATGGCCGCGGCCGCGGCCTTGGACTTCTCGGCGCCCGCGCTCGCGGCCTTGAGCCGCGCGAGCTCGCCGGCCATCGCCTCGGAGCGGAGGCGCGCGGCCTCCTCGGCGGCGCGGGCCTTGCGTTGCTCGAGCTCGAGGGCCTGCCGCTGCTCCGCGCTCTTGGCGCCTTCGATGGCGGTCTGTCGCGCGGCGATCTCGGCTTGGAGGGCGGATAGCTGGCCCGCGACTTCCTTGTCCCGGGCCCGAGCCGCCGCCAGGGCCTCTTCTGGCGACTGGAGATAGAAGGAGCCGAAGTAGCTCGAGAGGACCCAGGGAACCTGCGCGCCGCCGGTGGCGGCCTGCACGCCCGAGCCGACGCGGTCCAGGAAGGCCTTGATCTCGATGCCTGGATCGGCGAGCGCGGCCAGGAAGGAGGCGCTGAAGGTGCCGTTGCGGCCCTCGCCGTCGGCCGCGGTCTTGCCGGGGCTCGTCGCGTACACGACGATGGAGCCGCGGGGGGCGGCGCCCACCACCGACAGGCCGCGCGAGGCCGAGCGGCTCAGGGAGAAGGGGTTGTCCCGGCAGGCGTCGAAGACGATGAGGTTGAAGGGGCAGCCTGACGCGTCCAGCTGCTCGAGCACGAGATCGGCGGCGAGGGACTTGTATTTGAAGTCGGCCTCGGACCTGATGTCGGCGTCGACGGGAAGCAGGTAATTCAGGCCGCCCGACTGCACGCCGTGACCCGCGTAGTAGAAGACCGAGGATTTTGCCTTGGATGCCGAGGCCGCGAAATCGCGGACGGCCTTCTCCATCTGCGGCAGGCTCGCGTCCAGGAGTGTCGTCACGACATATCCGAGCGACGTGAAAGAGGCCGAAAGGTCCTTCGCGTCGTTGACGGGATTCCGGAGGGCCGGGAGCTTCGAATAGGAGGAATTGCCGACGACGAGGGCCACTCCGGGCCCTTGACCCGGACTGACCTGGGCGGCGCAGAGCCCTCCCGCCAGGATCAAGGCCGCGGCGATCGAGGTTCGGCGATTTCGGGACATGTCCTTGGCCCTCCGTTCCATGATCTTCCATGGGATTATGCGGTCATTCCATCCTCGGGTCAATCGAAGGGCGCGATCGTCGTTGACCCTCGGGGGCGATCCGGCTAGAGTAGTGCCTATACAGACGGGAAAGAGGTATCGCGATGCCCCTGAACTGCGGAATCATAGGCCTGCCCACGGTGGGCAAGACCACCATCTTCACCGCCCTCACGAGAGTCAAGGCGGAGACGTCGAGCTTCTCCTCCGGGGCGAAGAACCCCAACCTCGGCATCGTCGCGGTGCCGGACCCGCGGCTCGACCGTCTCGTCGACATGTTCAAGCCGAAGCGCCGCGTCCCCGCGACCGTGGAATTCGTCGACATCGCGGGCCTCGCCTCGGCCGCCTCCAAGAAGGAGGGCGCCACCAACCAGATGCTCTCGCACGTCCGCGACTCGGCCCTGATGGTCCACGTGGTGCGCTGCTTCGAGGACCCGGACGTGCCCCACGTCTCGAACAGGGTCAGCCCCGCCGACGACATCGAGATGCTCCACCTCGAGCTCGCCCTCGCCGACCTCGAGACCATAGACAAGCGCGCGGAGAAGCTGCAGAAGGAGCTCAAGGACCCCGCGAAGAAGAAGGAAGCCGAGCACGAGCTCAAGGCCTTCGAGAAGATCCGGCCCGCCCTGCAGGAGGGCCGCCCCGCGCGCTCCGTCCCCCTCGAGCACGACGAGGCCGAGGCGCTGAAGCGCTCCTTCCTCATCACGGTGAAGCGCGAGATCTACGTCTGCAACGCCGACGAGGCGGGAGTGAAGTCGGGCAACGCGCACATCGAAGCCGTCAAGGGGATCGCCGCCGCCGAGGGCGCGGACTGCGTCGTGATCTGCGGCAAGTTCGAGGCGGAGCTCGCCGACCTCGAGGGCGAGGAGGAGAAGCGCGAGTTCCTCTCCGAGCTCGGCCTCGAGGAATCGGGGCTCTCGGCCCTCATCCACGCCGCCTACCGCTTCCTCGGCCTGCGCACCTTCTTCACCGCCGGCGAGGACGAGTGCCGAGCCTGGACCATCAAGGCCGGCGACAAGGCGCCCGCGGCCGCCGGGGTCATCCACACCGACTTCGAGAAGGGCTTCATCAAGGCCGAGGTCTACCACTACGAGGACCTCGCGAGCCTGGGGTCCGAGCACGCGGTCCGCGTGGCCGGCAAGCTCCGCCAGGAAGGCAAGGAGTACGTCGTCCAGGATGGAGACGTGATATTCTTCAAGTTCAATGTATGACAGGGGACGGGATGCGCGGGGCGGGCGGCTCCTCGGCCTCCCGCCCGCGGGCTCCGCGGAGCCGCGCATCCTCGTCCTCGGCTCCTTCCCCTCGGCGCGCTCCCTCGAGCTGGGAAGGTACTACGGCCACGGACGCAACCACTTCTGGGCGATCATGGGGACCCTGTGCGGCTTCGATCCCGCCCTGCCCTACGAGGAGCGCCTCGCCGCCCTGGCGGGAGCGGGCATCGCGCTCTGGGACGTGATCGCCTCCTGCGAGCGCGAGGGCAGCCTCGACCGCGACATCCGGGCCGAGGAGCCCAACGCGATCCTGGATTACCTCGCCGGGAGGCCGCGCGTCGAGAGGCTCGGGCTCAACGGAGGCAAGGCCGCCTCGGCCTTCGCGCGCCTCGTCGCCGCCGGGCTCGGGCCGCGCCCGCCCGCGATCGGCGAGCCGCTCGACTGGCGGCCTGCCGGGCTCGCGGGCAGGTCGGTCGCGGTGACGAGGCTCCCGTCGACGAGCCCCGTCCCCACGCGGGACTACCGCCGCGCCGAGGACAAGCTCGACGCCTGGGCGGCCTTCCTAGACGCTACGACGCGTTAGGCGGCGCCAAGGCCGGGGCGGGCCGGGCTCCAAGCTTGGCCATCTCGTCCCGCAGCTCGGTGATCCTGAAGAAGGTCACGGTGTCCTTCATGTTGGCGGCCTCGGAGGCGAGCTCCTCCGCCATCGAGCTCAGTTGCTCCGAGGAGGCCGCGTTCCGCTGGATGACCTGATCGAGCTGCATGAGGGCCGAGTTCACCTGCTCGATGCCCGCGGTCTGCTCGCGGCTCGAGGCGCTGATCTCATGGACGAGCTCGGCGGTGCGCCTGATGTCGGGGACCATCTCGGTGATGAGGCGCTCCGCGGCGCCGGCGCGTTGCGCGCTCGAGGACGCGAGGGTGGTGATCTCCGCCGCGGCGGCCTGCGCGTTGGCCGCGAGCTTGCGGACCTCGGTCGCGACGACCGAGAAGCCGCGCCCGGCCTCGCCGGCCCTCGCGGCCTCGATCGCCGCGTTCAGGGCGAGGAGGTTGGTCTGCCTGGCGATCTCCTCGATGACCCCGATCTTCGAGGCTATGTCCTTGAGCGACTCGACGGCCTCGACGACCGCCTTGCCGCCCGTCTCCGCGGCCGTGGCGCTGCTCGCGGCGATGCGCTCCGTCGCCTGCGCGTTGTCGGCCGTCTGGCGGACCGCGGCCGCCATCTGCTCCATCGACGAGGAGAGCTCCTCGCTCGAGGCGGCCTGCTCGGTCGTGCCCTGGCTGAGGAGCTGGGCGGTCTCCGAGAGCTGCGAGCTCCCGTCCGAGAGCGCGCCGACGGAGGCGGTGATCCCGGTCACCACCTCCGTGAGCCTCCCGACCATCTCCTTCACCGAACCGAGGAGCTTGCCGATCTCGTCCCGGCGCTTGATGCTCATGTCGACGATGCCCTGCGCGAGCTCGCCCTCGGCCAGCTTGAGCATGTAGCCCATCGCGAATGCGATCTGCCTCGCGAAGAAGGAGCTGTAGACGAAGGCGGTGACGATGGCCGCGGCGAGGGAGACGAGGAGGGTGGCCATGATCACGAGGCTGCCCCTCGAGCTGAGCGCCGCGATCCTCGCGGGCGCCGCCATGAACTCGTCGATGTAGGAACCCACCCCGACGATCCAGCCCGAGGCCGCGTCGTAGCCGATGCGCACGACCTTCATCCTCGCGGCGGGGTCGCCGGGATTCTTCCAGGGATAGCGCTGTTCCGCGATCTCGCCGGCCTTGAGCGCGAGCCCCTTTTGCACGACCTCCTGGATGAAGAGTTTCCCGTCCGAGTCCTTGGCGTCCCAGATCACCTCGCCGTCGCGCTTGCCGTCCTGGGAGATAAGGTACCGCCCGCCCTTGTCGAGGGCGTAGACGTAGCCGGTCTTCCCCACCTTGATCTTCACGACCTGCGCCCTGATGGCCTGCTCGTCCCCGGCGTCGCGTCTCAGGGCCAGCATGCTCATCACGCCTCCGAGTATGTGGTCGAGGTCGGCGTAGGCGAGGGCCATGCTTTCGTCGGTGGCCGTCCCGACCATCTTGGCGCTCTGCGCGGTCACGACCCCCCAGAGGACCAGGAGGGGGACGAGGGTGATGGCGCAGAGCATGATGATCAATGGCGTCTTGATCGACTTGAACTGCATGTTTGCCTCCCATCCT
>CAYNPQ010000097.1:0-13348 GCA_964399065.1 uncultured Treponemataceae bacterium
GCTGGCCTGAGCCGTGGACGGCCGGGAATGAATCATAAGCTTCGTAACACTACCTTTGGGTTGCCATTTCGACTAATTCCCCGTATAATTATGCAAGAGTCTTGCAGACTCTGCGCTGTGCGTAAGCTCCGGGGTTTTAACCTCCTTTTGCCCCGGAGCTTTTTATTTTATTCCTCTTAAAAGAATTATTGGCACGATATATAACAAGACCCCAAAATACACAAACATTCGATACTTTCATATCGACTCATTCTTGACTTTTATATCGAATCGAGTATAGTCCTCAGCAACGGAGTGCCTATGGCCAAGATCAAAGTCTCCTATGCCCCCTCGGTCCGTCGCCTCCCCTCCTACCTTCATATCATCCGCCAGGCGCAGCGCAACGGGGATTACTACATATCCGGAACGGTCATCGCGCAGGAGCTCAACCTCGAGCCGATCCAGGTCCGCAAGGACCTCGCGATCACCGGTATCATCGGAAAGCCGAAGAAAGGCTATCCCGTGGAAGCCCTGATCGCCGCGATCGAGCACTATCTCGGCTGGGACGAGTCCCACGAGGCCGTCCTCGTCGGCGCGGGCAACCTGGGCTCGGCCCTCATGGGCTACCAGGAGTTCCAGCTCCACGGCCTCAACATGATCGCCGCCTTCGACACCGACCCCGACAAGGTCGGCGCGAAGATCCACGGAGTGCCGATCCTCTCCATGGACGGCCTCGAGGAGAACATCAAGTCACTCAAGGCCGAGATCGCCATCCTGACGGTGCCCTCGCCCTTCGCCCAGGCCACGGCCGAGATCCTCGTGCGCGCGGGCATCACCTCGATCTGGAATTTCACGAACCAGAAGCTCAAGGTGCCGGATTCGGTCGTCGTTCAGCGCGAGGACCTCTCCTCCGGCTACGCCCTCCTCAGCGTGATGATGCAGATGCGCAGGGGCCGCGTCACCTGAGATCCATGACGGACAAGGACGGGGAACAGGCCGGGTACTTCAGGAACCGCGTCCTCAAGAACGAGAAGCGCCTCAGGCGCTGGGCGCGGAACGAGGGCGTCGGGGCGCTTCGGCTCTACGACCGCGACATTCCCGAGGTCCCCCTGGCCCTTGACCGCTACGGCTCGGGGCCGGACGCCGCCCTCGTCATGGCCCTCTACGAGCGGCCCTACGAGAAGGACGAGGCCGAGGAGGAGGCTTGGCTCGGCCTCATGGCGACCGAGGCCGCCTCGGCCCTTGGCGTCGTTCGCGCGCGGGTCTTCGTGAAGACCCGCAGGAGGCAGCGGGGGCTCGACCAGTACGAGCGTAGCTCCGGCGGACGCGAGGAGCTCTGGGTCGAGGAAGGCGGCCTCCGCTTCCTCGTCAATCTCTCGGACTATCTCGACACCGGACTCTTCCTCGACCACCGCCCTACCCGCGCGATGGTGCGCGGCGAGTCGGCGGGGCGGGATGTCCTGAACCTCTTCGCCTACACGGGAAGCTTCTCGGTCCATGCGGCCGCGGGCGGCGCCTCCTCGGTGACGAGCGTCGACCTCTCGAACACCTACCTGGACTGGGCCCGCCGAAACATGGAAGGCAACGGCTTCACGGGCTCACGCTTCGGCTACGCGAGGGCCGACGTCAGGAGCTTCCTCGAGGTCGCCGCGGCCGAGGGGAGGCGCTGGAGTCTCGTCGTCGTCGATCCCCCGACCTTCTCGAATTCCAAGATGTCGAGCGGCGACTTCGACGTGAACCGGGATTGGCCCGCGCTTCTCGCCGCTTGCGCCCGCGTCCTTTCCCCCGGCGGAGCCATGTACTTCTCCAGCAATTCGAGGCGCCTGCGATGGGACGGTTCCCTCTCTCCCCTTCCCTGGGAGGATATCAGCGAGTCGACGATCCCGCCCGACTTCCGCGACCGCAGGATACATCGCTGCTGGAGGCTCGGGCAGCCCCCGGCCTGACCCGTCCCGGCTTCGCGCCCTGCGACACGTGGTGCATTCCTTGCCAAGGCATGGATGTACGCGACTGAAAAAACAATATTTTCGCCTTGCGTTCCGGCGGTAATATGTATATCGTAACGCTAACCATAATCCTGAGTGGAGCTAAAAATGCGCGTTACAACCAAAGGTCGCTATGCCCTCAGAGCCGTCCTCGCCTTGGCTGAAGCCAGTCCCGCAGGCCAACCCGTATCGATCAAGTACCTCTCCGAGCATGAGGACATCTCGGCGGAATTCCTGGAGCAGATATTCTACCGCCTGCGTAGGGCCGGGGTGATCTGCTCGGTCAGGGGTCCCGGCGGTGGCTTCTACTTCGCCAAGCCCCTCGACAGCATCAGCCTCCTCGAGATCATCGAGGCTTCGGGAGAGGGGCTCGGCATCGCGCCCTGCAGCTGCGGCAAGAAGGAATCCTGCGTGAACCCGGAGACCTGCATCGCCGGAGGCGTCTGGCGGGAGCTGCACAGCACGGTGCAGGGCTACGCCGAGAGACGCACCCTCGCCGACATCATCGGTTGACCGGCTTATTCCTCGTCGACGAAGCGCTCGAGCTCGCGCCGCCTCGCGGCATCGACGAGTCCCAGTGACTCGCAGGCCGCGAAGAGCTCGCGGACGTGGACGAAGGGCCGGAGCCTGATGCCCGCGGCCTCCATGTCCTTCCTGCCCTGCTTGCCCCGCTCCACGAGGACGACGAGGTCCTCGACGACCAGGCCCTCGCCGCGGAGGATCTCCGCCGCCTCGAGCTTGCTCGCCCCGGTGGTGATGAGGTCGTCGAGGAGGAGGAGGCGCTCGCCCTTCTCGAAGGCGCCCTCGACCCTGTTCCCCGTCCCGTGCTCCTTGACCGGCATGCGCGGCCAGACCATGGGCTTCGCGAGGCGGAGGGAGGCGGCCGTGGCCAGGGGAAGGCCTGCCGCCGGGATCCCGGCGATCCGGTCGTAGCTCGCGTCCCCCGCGGCCTCGGCATAGGCCTCCGCAGCGAGGGCCAGGGCCTCCGGATCGGAGATGAGCCGGCGCAGGTCTATGTAGAAGGGGCTGCGCTTGCCGCTCTTCAGCACGAAGTCGCCGAGCTTGAAGCAACCCGTCCTCACGAAGGCGGAGATGAGGCGCTCCTTCAGCCCTCCGGCCTGCCGGGAAACTGATGGTCCTGAGGAGGGGCGGGCCGAGGCGGAGGCCCGCGCCCGGCCGCGGGCGGCCTCCATGGCGTCGCGGAGCTCGCGGGCGGCGGCGCCGGGATCGGCCGCATCGGCGACCGAGCGGGCGGCCACGACGAGGACGCCGAGGCCGTCGGCGCGCGCGCCCGCGGCGAGGGCCTCGTCGGCCTTGCCGCCCTGGGCGCCGATGCCGGGGGCGAGGAACCAGGCCCCGGGCGCCGCGGCGCGGCATGCCCGGAGGGCGACGGGATCGTTGCCCGCGACCACGAGGCCGACGCTCGGGCTCCAGGAGACGCAGTCCGCGGCCACGCGGAGGTAGAGGGGCCCCTCCGAGGCGGAGGCGGCGCCCGGCATGAGACCGCCGGTCGGCGCCGCGACCGCGGGGAGGGGGCCGCGGACGGAGAGGTCCTGGAAGGCCCCCGCGCTCGCGTTGCTGGTGCGGCAGAGGAGGAACACTCCCCTTCCCTCGTACTTGAGGAAGGGATCGACGGCGTCCCGGCCCATGTACGGGCTCAGGGTGACCGCGTCAGCGCCGAGCCGCCCGAAAAGGGCCTCGGCGTAGGCCTCCGCGGTGGCGTCGATGTCGCAGCGCTTGGCGTCGAGGATGACGGCTATGTCGTCGGGTATCAGATCAAGGGTTTCTTCGAGTGCTTCCAGGCCGGCTGGGCCCCATTTCTCGTAGAAGGCGACGTTGGGCTTGTACGCGATCGCATACGGCGCGGTGGCCGACACGATCCGGCGGTTCGCCGCGAGGATCGCGGCCTTCGGGTCCGCGGCGTCCCGAGGCAGGCGGGGGTCGAGCCCTACGCAGAGGCAACTGCCCTTGGAGCGCGCGGCGGCGTCGAGTCGGTCGAAGAAATCCATGCCAAAAGCCTAGCATGGCGAAGCGCCGGAGTCCAGTTGGCGCATCTACTTCCGAACGGCCCCGTTGCCCGCGTGCTTTTTCCCGGCCCTGGTTGTATACTTTATGGAGCGACTGTACATTTGGAGCCCAAGGAGGCTTAGGACATGAGAGTCACCATCGCGCTGATCATGGCTGCGCTGCTGGCGGGGGCGGCCTTCGCCCAGGGCGGCGAGGCGGCGCCGGCAAAACCCTTCTCCTTCAAGGGCGGCATCGAGCTCGGCTCCGATGTCTTGCCTACCGGTGAACTGGTGAACGGCAAGCCCACGAACGAAGCCTGGACCAAGCTCGGCTTCCAGCCCGACCTCGGCTTCGGCAAATTCGGCGTAGGCATCGACCTTTCCTTCCGCTTCCAGCTCTATCCCCAAGACTCGGACAATGCCATCAAGATCTACGAGGGCGACTGGGTGCCTTCGGGGGACAAGAACTTCCTCGACGTCTACCTGCCCAAGATCATGTACTTCCGCTACGGCCTCAAGGGCGAGGATCCCCTCTTCGCCAAGCTCGGCTCCATCAACGACCTCAGCCTCGGCAACGGCTTCATCGTCGGCAACTACTCGAACATGAAGTTCATGCCCGAGACGAGGATCTTCGGCCTCGACCTCGGGATCGACGGCCGGCTCTTCAACTTCCCCTACGTCGGCTTCGAGGCCCTGACCGGGAACCTCGCTCGCTTCGACGTCATCGGCGGCCGCGTCTTCGCCCGGCCCTTCGTGGGGACGGAGCTGCCCATCCTGAAGAACCTGCAGGCCGGCCTCACCGTCGCGATGGACACGCAGCCCGACCTCTACAAGGCGCCCTCGAACCCGGTCGAGACGATGACAGCCTACGGCGTCGACGTCATGGCGCCCATACTCGGCGGCAAGGCCTTCCCCCTCGCCGCCTTCATGGACATCGCCTTCGACCCGAACGCCACGATGGGCAGCATGATCGGCTTCGGCGGCAAGCTCGTCGGCATCATCAACTACGGGGCGCAGATCCGGGTCCTCCAGGACGGCTTCATCCCCGTGTACTTCGACGCGAACTACGACCTCTACCGGGCCAGGAAGCACGACTTCATGACGACCGACGCCCTCAAGGGCGACGCCTTCAACGCGGGCTGGTACGCCAGCCTCGGCACCTCCTTCCTCGGCGACCAGATCGTCTTCAACGCGGCCCTCGACGGCCCCATGAAGGAGAAGCCCGCGGTCGCCTCCTCCGACCAGACCGACTACCCCCACCTGAGGGGCATCTTCCACTTCGGCGAGGGGGTCATCGGCGGCATCTACTTCGACGCCTCCTACGAGAAGTACTTCCTCGGCAAGGAGAACGGCTTCTTCAAGGATCTCGTCGATCCGACCGACGCGGTCATCGGCCTCGCGGTGAACTACAAGACCGGCGCGTCGGTCCTGACCCTCAAGTACGACGCGAGCTGGAACCCGGACTTCAACAACGGCGACGGCACCTTCGGCAAGTTCGAGGTCCGCTCGAGCCTGTCGGCGTCGATGAAGTTCTAGGACTTAGGGAGGAACCCTCTATGAAGCGGATACTGATCGGGCTGTGCGTCGCGCTGCTCCTCGCGCCGGCGACGCTGGCCGCGCAGGCGAAGCCGGCCCCGCAACCGGCCGCCGGCCAGAAACTCATCCTCGAGTTCGTCGACGGCCCGGACCTCACGGTGACCACGGCGGACCAGTCCGTGCTCAAGATCAACGTGGGCATCTTCGAGGGCGACGCGGTCCCCGCGGGCGCCACCGTCCAGACGGGACCAGGCACCTCGGCCGAGCTCCGGATCAAGCCGAACGGCTCGATCCTCAAGCTCGCCAAGTCCACCGTCTTCACCGTCACCGCGATCGGCGCGACCTCCAAGGACCAGAACGCCTTCGCGCTCGCGGCCGGCAAGGTGCGCGCCGTGGCGGCCAAGGGCGGCAACTATCAGATGAGCTCCCAGACCGCGGTCTGCGGCGTCCGCGGCACGGACTTCTCGTTCGGCGTCGAGGAGGGGGCCAAGGCCGTCCTCATGGTCAAGGAGGGCCTCGTCCAGTTCGACAAGCTCGACGCCGCGGGCACGGTCCTCGGCTCGCTGCCGATCGCGGCGGGACAGGCGGCCGACGCCTTCGCGCCGGTCTTCGAGTCCTTCGCCTTCGAGGCGGCCCAGTACCTCCAGGAGTTCGGGGACATGGACTTCGCCAAGCTCCTGGTCCAGGACGTGCCTCCGGCCGCCCTCGACGCTGAGCCGACGGGGGCCGCGCCCATCCCGCCCGAGCCCCAGAAGGACATGACCGCCGCCCAGGCCGCCGAGACGCTGACGCCCGACAAGGCCGCCGTCGAGTCCGGCATCATGAAGTGGATCCGCGAGACCCTCGGCATGGAGCTCGGTTCCGTCACCATCGACGGCCAGACCTACTCCAAGGCCGTCATCCAGCCGAACCTCAACCTCGGCAAGGTCAAGCTCGGCCTCTACCTGCCCATCATCTACACCTCCGACCTCTTCGATCCCGAGGACTGGTACCACCCCGCCGGCAACGACGAGTGGTCCTTCGGCTCGAAGGAATTCGCCGACGGCAAGTACCTCGAGGGCGGCCTCGACTTCGCCAAGGACCTCGCCCTGAAGATCAAGTACTTCGAGTACGGCCGGCAGATGGTCGATCCCTTCTTCGTCAAGGTCGGCAACCTGAACGACCTGACCCTCGGCCACGGCCTCATCATGCGGAACTACGCGAACGACACCGAGTTCCCCTCGATCAGGCGCGTCGGCTTCAACCTCGGCGTCGACGGCAAGGGCGGCGGCTTCGAGGCCCTCGTCAACGACCTCGCCGAGCCCGAGGTCTTCGGCCTCCGCGGCTTCATCCGGCCGATCCCCGACTTCAAGCTCGCCCTCGGCGTCTCCGCGGTCGCCGACCTCGCCCCGGCCTCCGGCTTCGCCGAAGCCGTCGCCAAGGCGAACGGCGACCCGATCTTCATCGGCGCCGGCCTCGACCTGGACCTCCCGATCGTGACGAGCGGCCTCCTGAGCATGCGGCTCTACGCCGACGGCGCGGCCACGGTGCCCTACCTGCGCGACTCCTTCACCGTCGGCGCGAAGACCGTCGAGAGCGGGCTCAAGTACGAGCTCGTCTTCGACAAGGCCAGCGGCAAGGTCAAGAACTGGGGCGCCGCGGGCGGCCTCATGGGCAACGTCCTCTTCATCGACTACCGCCTCGAGTACCGCTACTTCACCGGCGCCTTCAGGCCCTCCTTCTTCGACGCGACCTACGACCGCAAGCGCGGCGACTACGTGCTCGAGTACGCCGGCTACCTCGGCGGCACCACCGCCTACGCGGACACCCCGACGGTCATGGGAGTCTACGGCGAGGGCGGCTTCAAGGTCATGAAGGACAAGCTCGGCCTCACCCTCGGCTACATGATGCCCTGGGCGCCCGGCCAGGCCTTCTCCGAGGTCGCGGGCTCCGACGAGTTCCACGCGAAGCTCTACATCAAGAAGGGCCTCATCCCGATCTTCGACGCGGCGGGCTCGATCTCCTACGACCGACGCGGCCTCGCCAAGGCCATCGCCGACGGCGACTTCAAGCTCCTCGACACCAGCACCTACTTCGGCGGCGAGATCGTCGTGCCGGTGCCCAAGACCCCGACCCTCGACCTCGCGGTCAGCTTCGGCGCGGCGCCGGTCTACACCTACGACGCGGACGGCAAGGTCACCAACCTCTCGACGCCCGACATCAAGCCGACCATCGGCATCGAGACCCGCTTCCACCTCTAGCATCGCATAACGTCACCTGAAGGAGGCCGCCCCGGGAAACCGGGGCGGCCTTTTCCAAATCCGGCCCTCGGACGCGCGGACCGGGGAAGGCGGCCTTGCGGGGCTCCGCCGCGGCGCTTGTGGGAAGCGAGCGCCGCGGGTATAAAGGCGGCATGGGCATCATCAGGATCCTGCCGCCCGCCACGGCCCGCCTCATCGCCGCCGGCGAGGTCATCGACCGCCCGGCCTCGGCCCTCCGCGAGCTACTCGACAACGCCCTCGACGCGGGGGCCTCCGAGGTATCGGTGCGGATCGAGGAGGGAGGGATCGGCCTCATCCGCGTCTCGGACGACGGCGCGGGCATGGACGCCGAGGACCTGGCCCTCTCGATCCTGCCCCACGCGACCTCGAAGATAGCCTCGGCCGACGACCTCCTGCGCGCGAGGAGCCTCGGCTTCCGCGGCGAGGCCCTGGCCTCCGTCGGCGCCGCGGCGCGGCTCGAGATCCTGAGCCGGGACGCGTCGGGCGATTCCGCGCACAGGCTCGTCGCCGGCCCGGGCCTCGAGCCCCGGATCGAGGCGGCGGCCGGGCGCAAGGGCACCACTGTCTCGGTCTCCGGCCTCTTCGCGGATTTCCCCGCGCGCCGCCAGTTCCTCAAGCGGCCGCAGGCCGAGGCCGCCTTATGCAGGCAGGTCTTCGTCGACAAGGCCCTCGCACACCCCTCCGTCCGCTTCCGCTTCGAGTCGGGCCCGGGCGGCCCGGAGATCCTCATGCCGTCCCCCCGCGAAGGCCGCGTCGCCGACTGCCATCCCGAGCCGCCCCGCGCCCTCCTCCACCTCCTCCGATTCTCGGGCAAGGGATTCGAGGGCGAGGTCGTCATCGCGGGGCCGGCCTTCTGCAGGCCCGACCGCAGGCTGATGCAGGCCTTCGTCAATCGCCGGCGCGTCCAGGAGTGGTCCCTCCTCCAGTCCCTCGACTACGCCTTCGAGGGCTTCCTGCCCGGCGGGACCCATCCCTGCGCCTTCCTCTTCCTCGAGATCGATCCCGCCCTCGCGGACTTCAACATCCACCCGGCGAAGCGCGAGGTGCGCTTCAAGGACCCCGACGGCCCACGGCGAGAGCTCGTCCGCGCGTTGCGCGACTTCCTGGGCCAGCTCGCCCGGCGCGACCCGGGCCAGCTGCGGCCGGCGGCCGAGTCGGAGCTCGCTCTGGAGAGCCTGCCCGCGGGCCCCTGGCCGCCCGACCCGGCGGCCTACGGCGGCGGCCCGCTCGGCGGCGAGATTCCCGCGCGCGCCTCGTTTCCGCGGGGCCCGGCCTACGGCGTCCCCGGCCCGCAAGGCGGTTGGACGGGGATCGAGGCGATGCGCGAGCGCGCCGCCCCCCTCCCTCCGCCCGCCGCCGCCCCGCCCTTCCGCTACCTCGGCAGGGCGCTCGGGCCCTTCCTCCTCTTCGAAATGGGCGAATCCATCTACTTCCTCGACCAGCACGCAGCCCACGAGCGCGCGATCTTCGACCGCCTATCCTCGCGCCCCGCCGGTTCGCAGGAGCTCCTCGTGCCCCAGGAGCTCGGGGCCGAGAGCGACGAGGAGGAATCGCGCATCGCGTCGATGGAGGGGGAGCTCGCGGGCCTCGGGTTCCGGCTCGAGCGGAGGGAGGGGGCGCTGGTGGTCGCCGCGGCGCCGCCCGAGCTCGCGGAGGATCCGGCCGGCGCGTTGCGCGAACTCGTCCGGAGCGGCGCCTCGGACCCGGTCCGCGGCCTCCGCGCGACCGCGGCCTGCCGCGCCGCCGTGAAGGACGGGGACGATCTCGACGAGGCCGCGGCGGTCGAGCTCATCGCCGCCGCCCTCGCCCTGCCCGAGCCCCGCTGCCCCCACGGCCGGCCGATCTGGGCCGAGGTCACGCGAGAGCAGCTCTACCGGCTCGTGCGGAGGATCGTGTAGGGGACCGGCCTACAGGCCGCCGAGGATGCGCTCGGCCTCGGCGCGCTTTGCGTAGCCGGGGTTCCTCGCCAGGAGGTCGCCCAGGGTCTTCTTCGCGTTGGCCGCGTCGCCCGTCGAGGCGTAGAGCTTGCCGAGCTCGAAGGCGGCGTCCCACTGCCGGGGGTCGAGCTTGAGGAGGGCGACGTAGGCCTCCCTGGCGGCCTGGGTCTGGTTGGCCCCGACATAGGCCTTGGCGAGGTTGAGCTGCACCGTGAGGTCGCGCGGCGAGAGGTTCTTCGCGATCTCGTAGTGGAAGACCGACTTGTCGTAGAGCCCCTTCTTCCCGTAGGCGTTCGCGAGGTTGTTGTTCGCCTCGAAGGACTTCGGGTTGGCCTGGTAGGCCTCGTCGAGGTAGCCGAGGGCCTTGTCCACGAGGCCGGCGTCGAGGTAGATACGGCCGAGGTTGATCCGCGGCTCCGCGTACTTCCTGTCGAGGCCCGCCGCCTGGGTATAGGCCGCGATCGCCCCGTCCGCGTTGCCCGACTTCTCGTAGGACAGGCCGAGGGTGTACTGGTAGAGGGCGACGTTGCCCGCCTGGGCCACCGCCTTCTCCGCGTACTTCGTCGCGTCGGCGGCCTTCTCGAGCTTGAGCTTCACCGTGGCCATATTGTAGTTGGTCAGCGCGTCGTCCTTGACGCCGAGGGCCCGCTGGAAGAGCGACTCCGCGGTCTTGTAGTCGCCCCCCTCGGCCTGGACCACGGCGAGCTCGCGCATCGCCTGCGCGTTGTCCGGCTCGAACTGGATGGCCTTGCCGTAGGATTCGACCGCCGACTTGGCGTCGCCGCGGGCGGCCTGGATCTTCCCGATCTCCTGCCAGGCGCGGCCGTACTCCGCCTTCGCCTTGACCGCCTTGCGGAAGGAATCGAGGGCCTTGTTCTGGTCGCCGAGCGCCTTCCAGGTCACGCCGAGGTTGTAGAGCGCGGGCTCGAAGGAGGGGTTGAGGGTCGCGGCCGCCTCGAAGGACTGTCGCGCGTCCTCGTAGCGCCGGGCGTTGAAGTAGGCCTTCCCGAGCTCGTAGGCGTAGAGGTAGTTCTTGGGATCGAGGCGCGCCGCCTCCTTGAGCTCGGTTATCGCGTTCTCCGTCTGCTTGAGGTCGGCGTTGATCTTCCCCAGGGTGTAGTACGGCAGGGCGTTCGTCGCGTCGCGCTTCTTGGCGTCGCGGGCGGTCTGGATCGACTGCTTGAGGGCCTCGTCGGCGAGGGGCCCGGGGTTCTTCTTCGAGGCCGTGTAGAGGGCGTCGGCCATCTCGGCGAGCTTCTGCGAGGCGAAGCGGTCCTCCCCCTCGGGGAACCTGTCCTTGGCCTCGGCGAAGAGCTGCTCGCCCGCGTCGAACTCGCCCGCGCCCACGGCCTTGGAGCCCCGGTCCACGAGGTCGTTGACCGCGCGCATCTTGTCCTGCAACTCGCGGCCCTTCCGGGCGAGCTCCTCGGCCTCCGCCTTCTTCCGCGCGGCCTCGGCCTCGGCCTCCGCCTTGCGACGGGCCTCCTCCTCGGCCTTGCGGGCCTTGGCGGCGGCCTCCTCGGCCTGCTCCGCGGCGGACTTGGCGGGAGGGCCGGCCGAAGCCGCGGGCGGGGCCGCCGAGGAGGTCGGCGGGGCGGAGCCCAGCTTCTTCCCGAGCTTGTCGAGACTCTGGGCGATGGCTTTCTCGCCGGACTCGGCGGCCTGGGCGGCCTTGCTCGCCTGGGCGGCCTCGATGGAGGACTTCGCGTCCATGGCCTTGTCGCGGAGGGTCCGCGCCTCGGGGTCGGCGGCGTCCTTCAGGAGGAGGCCGTCGAGGAGGTTGAGGGCGCGGTCGAAGTCGCCCTTGTCGATGTAGTACTGGGCCGAGGCGAGGGCGTTGCGCCGCGTCTTCTCGGCCCGGCCGGAACCGAGGAAGAACGCCGCGGCGGCCACGGCCGAGGCGAGGGCGACGACGGCTATCGCCGCGATGAGGATGTTCCTGTTCTTGTTGGTCATGGCGCTCCCTGGTGCTACTGGTCGAGGGTGAGCTCGTCGCCGTATCCCTGCACGGCGCCCGAGCCCGACGACAGGTTCTTGGTCTCGTCGGC
Organism: uncultured Treponemataceae bacterium; assembly: GCA_964399065.1. Classification (GTDB taxonomy): domain Bacteria; phylum Spirochaetota; class Spirochaetia; order Treponematales; family Rectinemataceae; genus JAKLFE01. The sequence continues at coordinate 11,753 of CAYNPQ010000097.1, forward strand.
GGCGGCCTTCAGCGAGGCCGCCACCTGGTCGAGGAGGGCCTTCCTGGCCTCATCGGCCGCGATCCGCCGCGCCTCCTCCTCGGCCGCCGCCTTCGCGGCGGCCTCGATCCCGGAGGACAGCCGCCTGAGGATCTCCTCGATGGAGGCGCGTTGCGCGCTTCCGGGGACCAGCTCGAGGTAGCGGGCGTAGTCCTCGCGGGCCCCGGGGTAGTCGCGGAGCGCCATCCGCGCGTTGGCGCGGTTGAGCCGGGCCTCGGCGAGGCCGGGATCGATCTCGATGGCCTGGCCGAGCATCTCGGCGGCGAAGGAGTTCTTGCCCTGGAGGATGTAGGCGTTCCCGAGGTCGTAGAGGTAGAGGGCCTTGAAGCGGAGGGCCGAGGCCGCGCCCTTCCGGAATGCGAGGACGGCCTCGTCGAGGCGCCCGAGCTGCTGGTAGGCCAGGCCGAGGTAGAGGAGGGCCCGCTCGTCGGGGCTCGCCTCGGCGGCGGCCCGCTCGAGGTAGGGCGCCGCGTCCTTGGGCCTGTCCTCGCGGAAGAGCCGCTCGCCCTCCTCGAAGTCGCCCGCCGCGAGGGCCGGCGCCGCGGCGACGGCCGCCAGGACCAGGGCGGCCGCGATGCGGGCGGCCGGGCGGGCCGCGGGGCGAAGGGACGGGCTCACGGGATCCTCCATAGTCGGGCCCTCCGCGCGCGGGTGTCGCAAAACGGCGCGAAGTGCTCTATAGTATGATACCACGGAGGGGGGCCGGAGTCACAGCGACCGGGAGCCACGGCCCGCGGCGGGAGCCTCCCCTCGTGACGGGAAAAGGCAGATGTCGTTCATCGTCATCCTAATCATCATTCTCGGCGTGGCGGTAGGCTTCTTGAGTTGGTTCATCGTCCGCATGGTGACCACGCCGAGGCAGGCCAAGGCCATCGCCGAGCACCTGAAGCAGGGCAAGACCGCGTCGGTGGTGCGCTCGGCGAAGGCGCTCATCGCGAAGGATCCGCACAACGCGACCGCGCACTGGTACCTCGCCCAGGCCTACCTCGCCGACTCCAAGCCCGAGCTCGCGCTCATGGAGCTCAAGTCCGTCAACCAGATAGGGCAGTTCGGCCACGAGTTGCCCGAGGCCGCTTTCCGCGCCCAGATCGCGGGGCTCTACGAGCGCTTCGGCCAGACCGAGGAGGCCCTCAAGGAGTACATCCTCCTCACGAAGCTCGCGCCGAACGCGGCGGAGCACTTCATGGACGCGGGCAGGCTCTTCGAGGCCCGGGGCCGCACCGACGTCGCGGTCAACTACCTGCGCAAGGCCATCGAGATGGACCCGCGGCTCCACGACGCGCACCACGCCCTAGGCCTCATCCTCTACCGGACCAAGCATCCCATGGAGGCGAAGGCCGAGTTCGAGGGGGCGCTGAAGTACAACCCCGACGACTTCGAGGCCTTCTACTACCTCGGCAAGGTCTTCAAGGAGATGAGCGACTACACGGCCGCCCTCCTCTCCTTCGAGAAGGCGGCGCGCAGCCAGGAGTTCAAGCTGAAGGCCCTCGTGGAGCGGGGCGGCTGCTACATGAGCCAGGGCGCCCTCGACAAGGCGGTGCCCGAGCTCGAGCGCGC
>CAYNPQ010000098.1:0-13321 GCA_964399065.1 uncultured Treponemataceae bacterium
GTCGAAGGACTCGGATCGCCAGGTGTAGTCCGGGTGGGATTCCCGGAAGCCCTCGACCTCGGGGATGAAATTCCCGTCGATCCGTCCGTCCGTCATGAGGTCCCACCAGAGGAAGTCGCCCGTGAGGCTCGCCCTGCCGTAGTCGTCGAAGGAATGGATCGCGCCCGAGGCCGAGTCGTAGCGCCGCAGGGACTTGCCGAAACTTTCCGAGCGGTCGCGGAAGCGGCGCTCGAAGGCCTGGGCTTCGAAGCGCTCACCGGCCCGCTTCGGCCTGGAGTATTTCGCGATGTCGTGGTCGAGCTTCGCGAGCGCCTCCTCGATCCTCGCGGCCGGCTCGGAGAGCTGGGTGAGGGCGAGCTGCCCGAGGTAGTCCCGCTTCTTGCGGAGGCCCACGCCCGTCTTGAGCAGGACCTCGAGGTCCCCCTCGCCCGAGAGGCGCTCGGCCACGATCTCGGGGCTCTCGAGGGCGTGATCGGCGAGCCGCCGCCGCCAGTCCTCGAGGTGGATCGAGGAGAGCTTCGACAGCCGCCCGGCCGCCTCGTCGCGCTCCTTCTCGAGCCTCTCGCCCGCGCCGATCTCGCGCCGCAGGGCCTCGATGCGGCTGTCGTACTCGACGATGTCCCCGCGCGCGCGGAGGACCTCATCCCGGACCTCGCCGAAGTCCTTCTTGCCGGGGAAGCGCTCGAGGATCTCGTCGCCGGCCTTCCAGTCCGAGTAGAAGGCGAGGCGCCACCAGCCGACCGAGTACCCGTCGGTGCCGTAGCCCGCCGACAGGAGCCGGTCGAGCCGGGGATGCGCGGCGCGGCCCAGGACGTCGCTGATCGAGGCGCGGTATTCCTCGAGCTCCGCGAGCTCGCGCGAGAGCGTGCCGACGCCGGGCGCCCTGAGCTCGAGTCGCTTCGCGTAGCGGGGGTCTGCCTCCATCCTCGCGATGTCGGCCGCCAGCCGCTCGGCTTCCGCCTTCATGTCGGCCATCGGATCGGTGGAGAGCAGGGAGGCGCAGGCGCTGAGCCTGCGGGCGCGCTTCACCGACTCCGCGGACATCTCAGGCAGGAGGAGCCGCGCCAGGCCGTCGACGGCCTCCCGCGATCGCCGCTCGAGCTCGGCCATGCGGGGCTCGCCTTCCTTGAGGCGGCTCCGGAAGCCCTCGAGGGCCTGGGCGAGGGCCTTCCTCTGCGCGGTCGCCGCGCGCATGAAGTCGGACACCGAATAGGCGGCATCGCTCATCCCCGCACTCCTTCCCGCGCGAGCCTCGCGGCGGCGCTTCGCCGGAATGTCGCGCCAAGCCCACGTTAAAACAGTATTGCCGCCCCATCGCGCTGTCAATGGACGGACGCGAGGGAGCTTATCCCGCCGGGGCGCCTCGCGGTATCATCGAGGCATGCGTTCCCGCCCCGCCCGGTCCCTGCTCGTCGTCGCGTACGCGGCCGCCAGCCTCTTCTTCAGCGGCTTCGCGGCCTGCTCCCCCGCGCGCGGCGCATCGGCCGGCAAGGCGGCGCCCGATCCGCGCATGGCCCGCGCCCTCGCGGCGCTCGACGCGGCCGCGGCCGACCCGGCGCTCGCCGCCCTCTTCCCCGCGGCGGAGCTGGAGGCGACGCGGGCGCGGATCGCGGCGTCGCCGGCGCGCTTCCTCGAGCTGCTCGCCCGCGCCGAGGCCGACCGCGCCGCCGATCCCGCCCTCCTCCGCCGCGTGGACAAGAAGCCCGGCGGCGCGTTGGCTGAAACCTATGCCCCGGCAGACCTCGTCGCCCTCGACGGGACGGGCCTGTCGGTCTCGCGGCCGGGCCACAGGCTCAGGCGGCCGGCCTTCGACGCGTTGCGCGACATGGATGCCGCCGCGCGGGCCGCCGGCCTCGTCCTCCTCGTGTCCTCCTCCTACCGCTCCTACGCCTACCAGAAGGATGTCTTCGCGCGCAACGCGGCCCAGGACGGCCTCGAGAGGGCGCGCATGCTCTCCGCCGAGCCGGGCCGGTCGCAGCACCAGCTCGGATCGGCGATCGACTTCGGCTCCATCGACGACACCTTCGCCGCCACCCGCGAGGGGCAGTGGCTGTCGCGCAACGCGCGTCGATTCGGCTTCTCGGCCTCGTACCCGAAGGGCATGGAGGCCCTCACGGGCTACCTGTGGGAGAGCTGGCACTACCGCTACGTAGGCAAGGCGGCGGCCGCGCTGGAGGAGGAATTCCTCGGCGGCCTTCAGGCGAGGATGATCGCGTTCATGGAGAGGTACTAGCGCTTCACCGCCGCGTCGCGCATCATCCGGGTCGTCTCGAGCTTGAAGCCCTCGGACATCTTGTCGACGATGCCCTTGAAGCTCTTCTCGTTGGTGATGCCGTACTCGGCGAGGACGTAGGACTCGATCTGCTCGAAGCCGATGTTGCCGGCCTCGTACTCGCAGAAGATGTTGCCGAGGTAGACGGTGTTGACGACGTCCTTGTAGTCGGCGGTCATGAGCGAGGGCTCGTGGTGGAAGCGGATGGCCGCGACGAGGGCCTCGGGGAAGTTCCACTTCTCCGCGATGCGCGCGCCGATCTCCGCGTGGTTCATGCCGCCCGCGATGTCCTCGAAGGTGTCGGAGGGGATGCCCTTGTCCTTGCAGAAGTTCTTGATCTTGTCGAGGAGGGCGGGGTGGACGTTCGAGAAGACGATCTTCCCCATGTCGTGGAGCATGCCGCCTATGTAGGCGTCGTCCGAGAGGCCCTTGACCCCGGGCTTGAAGTTCTTGGCGAGGTTGTAGGCGTAGTAGGCGGTGCGGTAGGAGTGGTCCCAGAGCCTCTTCTTGTCGCTGTCGCCCTCGCCCGAGCCGAGGATCTGGAAGGTGCCGTAGGAGTAGAGGAGGTTCTTGATGCCGCGGAGGCCGACCATCTTCACGGCGTCGACGATGTTGTCCACCTTCTTCGACAGCATGAAGGCCGCCGAGTTGACGAGCTTCAGGAGGTCGGCGGTGAGCGCGGGGTCGGTGGAGATCGAGCGCGCGATGTCGATCATCTGGCTGTCGGGGTTGCCGATCATGCGCTGGATCGTGACGATGTTCTCGGGGAACTGGGGCAGGCTCGTGATCGACTTGACGATCTCGTCGGTGAGGAGGGAGAGGGACTCGATCTTGGTCGCGGCGACGGGCACGGTGATGCGGGCGACGGTCTCGCCCGACTCGGCCCAGAGGTCGAAGCACTCCTCGTCGAGGCCGATCTTCTTGAGCATGAGGACGAGGATGACGAGGCCGAGGCCGGCGCCCTCGGAGGCGTCGAGGACCTGGGACATGGCCTCCTCGAGGCTCGTGTACTTCCGCGAGCGGGCGAGCTTGTCGTGGATGCGGACGTACTCCTTCTTCGTGATCTCGACGTTGTTCCGCACCTCGAGGACGACGTTGGCCCCCTTGGCCTGGAAGATGATCTTGATGTAGAAGCCCTTCTCCTTCTGCTTCTGCAGGTACCAGGCGATGTTGTCCATCGTGTCCTGCTTGAAGCCCTTCATGCCTTCCTCGTACTGCTCGGCGTCGTTGATGTCGAGGCCGCGCGACTCGAAGTACACGCGCTTGGTGTTGGCCTTCTTGGCGTTGACCGCGAGCTCGCGGAGGCAGTAGACGAGGTAGTCCTTGAGCTTCTTCTGGCCGAGCTCGGACAGGAAGACGTCGAGGACCTCCTCCATGTAGACCTCTATGTCGTGGGGGAGGGTGTAGGTCAGTATGTTGAGGGGGATGGCGTTGTGGGCCGCCTTCTTGATCTTGGCGACGTCGACGACGAGCTCGCTAGCGGGCATGGACACCTCTCACTTTCGCTGATCTTGCTTTTGCGGATAGCGACATCCTAGACCGTTTCCGGCCCTTTTTCAACCACGGGAGCCGGTCCGCGCGGGCCCCGGCCCGGGCGGCGCCCGACTCCCTCACATGTAGCTCTTCACGGTCTTGGCCATGCGGAGGAGCTCGCGCCGGACCTCGCCGTTGAAGGAGTCGCCGGGGAAGTCGCCCCGGGCGTCGGGCCTGCCCGAGGCCATGCCGGTCAGGATCTCGATCCCCTCGTCGATGGAGGAGACGGCCCAGATGTGGAAGCGCCCGGCCGCGACCGCCTCCTGGACCTCCTTGGACAGGGTCAGGTTGACGACGTTGCGGCGGGGGATCATGACGCCCTGGGTGCCGGTGAGGCCCGCCTGCCTGCAGATGCGGTAAAAGCCCTCGATCTTCTCGTTGACCCCGCCGACGGGCTGGACCTGGCCGATCTGGTTCATCGAGCCGGTGACGGCGATGTCCTGCCTGAGGGGCACGCCGGCGATGGCCGAGAGGAGGGCGTAGACCGCCGTCGATGAGGCGGAGTCGCCCTCGACCGCGGTGTAGGACTGTTCGAAGCAGATGCTCGCGGTGGCGGCCATCGGGAAGTCCCGGGCGTAGCGGCTGCGGAGGAAGCCCTCGACGATGAGGACGGCCTTGTCGTAGATCTCGCCGGAGAGGCCCGACTCGCCCTCGATGTTGATGACGCCGCCCTCGCCGGGGCTGACCTGGGCCGAGATGACGGCAGGCATGCCGAAGGCGTAGTAGCCGCGGTCGTGGACGGCGAGGCCGTTGACGCGGCCGACCGCCTGGCCCGAGACCTGCAGGATGATCTCGCCGGAGGCGATCATCTGGCCGAGCTTCTCCTCGGGGAGGTTGGCCAGGCGGGCGCGGGCCTCGACGGCGGCGCGGACGGAGGCGGCACCCGAACTCGCGGCGTCGGCGGCGCGGGCCTGGTAGTCCGCCTCGCGGAGGAGGTCGGCGATCATGCCGAAGCGGGTCGAGAGGCGGTCGCGGTACTCGGCGAGGCGGGCGCCCTGCTCGATGACCGCGGCGAGGCCGTCGGCCGCCAGGGGCAGGAGGCCCTCGTCCTCGGCCACCCGGCGCGCGAAGTGGGCGTAGTCGACGAGGCCGGCCTCGTCGAGGGGCATCGAGGAGTCGAACTCGGCGTGGACCTTGAAGAGCTTCTGGAAGTCGGGGTCGGCCTGGTAGAGGAGGTCGTAGCTCGACTCCCCCCCGATCATGACGACCTTGACGTCGGTCCTGGCCGCCTCGGGCTTGAGCCAGCCGGAGCCGCCCAGGGGCCCCTCGCGGGGCTGGATCTCGGCGCGGCCGTCCTGGAGGGCGCGCTTCAGGCGGAGCCAGGCCTCCTCGTCGGCGACGACGTCCTCGGCGCGGAGCACGAGGAAGCCGCCCGAGGCGCGGAAGAAGGAGCCCGCGCGGATGCGGAGGTAGGCCGTGCGGGTGTCGCCCTCGTCCTCGGGCTTGGGCTCGACGGAGCCGAAGAGATTGGCGGCCGAGGGATGGTTCTCGACGACGACGGGCGGCTTCTCGACGCCGCCCCGGTCGACCACGACGTTGGCGCCGTAGCGCGCGAGGGCGGGGCTGCGCCGCCGGCGCGGGCCTTCGGATTCCTCCTCGCTGCGGAAGAGGTAGAGGTGCTCGAGGACGTCCTTCTCGAGGGCGCCGAGCCAGGAGCGGACCTTGCCGTCGGGCCACTTCTCGGCGAGGATTCCGGCCTCCGCCCTGACCTGGGGCGAGAGGGCCGCGTCGCGGAGCTCCTCGAGCCTCCGCTCGAGCTCGACCCGGCCCTTGCGGAGCTCGCCGAAGAGCTTCTTCATGCGGTCCATGTGGGCGTACCAGCGCTCGCGCAGGGCGTCGTACGCCTCGCTCGCGAGCTCGCCGCGCGCGACCGCGGCCTGGAGCTCCTCGAAGCTCGTCTCCGCCATCGGGCCGTCCGGCCCGATGGCCGCCGAACCTTTCGGTTCGGCGTGCGTCTGAGAGGGCCCGGACGCCTCCCCGCCTTCCCCGGCCGGAACGAGGGGCACGATGTCCATGGCGGCGCCGCCATCGCCCTCGACCTGGACGGCGCGGAAGCCGTCGGCCGCGAGCTCGGCCTCGAAGGCCGCGAGGCTCGAGTTCTCGCGCGCCTCGACCTCGGCGGATGCGTCGGCCTCGGCCTTCTTGGCGGCGGGGCTCTCGGCCTGGAGCCGGACGATGCGCTTCAGGGCCTCGACGAGGCGGTGGAGGTCGTGCTTGAAGGCCTTGCCCCCGCCGGCCGGGAAGGAGAGGACGGTCGGCTCGAGGGGCGAGGAGAAGTTGTAGACGTAGGCGACGTCGCGGAGGCGCTCGGGGGCCGCCGGCTCCTCGGCGAGGAGGGCGAGGGCGGCGGTGCGGCGGCCCGTGCCCGGGGCGCCCGAGACGAAGACGTTGTAGCCCTTGGCCCGGACGCGGACCCCCATGCGGAGGGCCTCGAGGGCGCGGGGCTGGCCGATGACGCCCCAGCCCGGGGACTGGGAGCCCCGCGGCGAGCTCTCGGAGGCGCGGGCCGAAACGCGCTCGGCGCGCTCCCTCTCGATGCCGAACACCACGTCGGCGGGCTTGAGCTCGAGGCGGGATGTGTCCATTCGTCTCACTCCGCGTGCAGGATCAGCGACGAAACGGGCACGATCTCGTAGCCCGCCCCGACGAGGGCGTCGATGAGGAGGGAGAGCTCCCTGAAGAGGTAGTCGTCCCGCCCCCCCTCCGGGGCGCCGAGGCGGATCGGGATGATCGAACCCGGCTTGGCCTGGGAGAGGACCTTCTCGACGATGGCGTGGGCGCCGAGGTAGGAGCCGGGCATGGAGGCGGCGTCCGCCTTGCCCACCCAGTCCAAGGGATCGATGTCGCGGCCCACGTAGGAATAGTTCATCGAGGCGCCGGCCTCGATGATGTCCGAGTTCACGGTGTAGTAGGGCGTGTGCCAGAGGAGGGAGAGCTCCTTGCCGGTGGTCGCGTACCAGTCGTCCTCGGCCCGCGCGAGGCCGCGGCGGAGGTAGTCGCGGTCGATGCGGTAGCGCGCGTCGGTCGGGTCGACGGCGGAGAAGAACATCGAGCCGATCTCGTGGCCCGAGCCCGCGAGGAGGCGGGCCGCGCCCGGGCTCTGGCGGACGAACTCGCCGTTGACGAAGAAGGTCGCGGTGGCCTCGTAGTCCTTGAGGGCGCCGAGGACCTGCACGAGGCCCTCGGAGGAGTCGAGGGCGTTGAAGACGAGGGCGACCTCGCGGCGGCGGATGCGCGAGCCGTGGTCGAAGATCCCGGCCGAGCGCGGCTCGTCCTTGTCGGGGAAGGGCGCGTAGGCGACGGGGGGTGGCGGGAAGAGGGCGCGGGTGCCGAGGGCCTTCACCGAGCGGATCATGACGGTGTTGCGGTAGGAGCCCGCGGCGAGGGCGTCGAGGTAGACGCGGTAGGACTCCGAGCTCGTGGCCGAGGGCCTGGCCTCGTAGGAGGCTACGGGCGCCCAGGCCGGGGCCGCGGCGGTCGCGGCGGCCTTCGCGGCGGTCGCGGCCTTCCCCGGGAACGCCTTCTGCGCGTAGGCGAGGCCGCCCGCCGTCGCGAGCACGGTGCCGTCCTCGGCGCGGCAGTACTTCTCGACCTGGGCGAGGGCTACGAGGCTCCTGGTCCCGGTGGAGAGGGTCACGGTCTCGATGAGGCTGGAGCCGGCCACGACGATCCGGTCGTCCGAGGCCCAGAGGACGTGGAGGGCGCCCGGCGCCTTGACCTCGGTCCTGAGGGACCAGTCGAGGTAGGAGCGGACGGACACGCCCGAGGCGCTCACGACGGCGACGCGGGTCTCGTCGGGCGAGAGGACCAGCTCGAGGGCGCCCTTGGCGTCGAGCTCGGCGACTGCCGGCGCGAGGCCGATGAGGGCGGGGTCGGGCGGCGCCTCGAGGCGATAGGCGCCCGAGCTCCGCGAGCCGTTCCTCAGCGAGCCGGTGAAGACGGTGACCGCACCGCCCGCGGGCCAGAGGACCTCGCGGACCATGGTGTCGCCCTGGAGGAAGAGGTAGGGGAGGGCGGTGACGCGGGGCGTGGAGCCGAAGTCGTCGGGGTCGAGGTAAAGGAGGAAGAGGTTGCGGCCGCCCTTGGCGAGGATGGCGCGGGAGCCGTCCTGCGAGACCCAGAAGGAGTCGAAGTTCGGGTCGAAGGGGAAGGGCGTCTTGCCGGTCAGGACGCCCATGCCCGCGGCGCCGCGGTACAGGGCCTGGGTGAAGAACTCGGCGGGCAGGATGCGGAAGAGGGAGGTGCCGCGGAGGTAGTAGAGGGAGCCGTCGGGGCCCCAGCGGAGGCACTGGATCCTGCCTGCGCCGATGCGACGGTACTCCTCGTCGAGGACCCGCCCCCCGGCGAGCTGGTCGACGCTGTAGTAGTAGATGGATCCGCCCTTGGCGTAGACGAAGCGCCGCGAGTCGGGGGACCAGCGGGCGGGGAAGTCCTCGACCGAGTACTCGATCTTCGAGGCCACGACGGATTCGGAGCCCTTGGCGGCGTCGAAGAGGACGAGCCTGGCGTAGGCCGCCGAGGTCGGGACGGCGGAGAGCACGAAGGAGCCGTCGGGGCTCGCGGCCGAGGGGGGGAGCCTGCCCGCCCGCACGGCCGCCCCCCGCGCGAAGGCGGGGTAGCCGGCCACCGGCGCGAGGTTGGCGAGGCTCGTGTCGCTCCGGAAGAGGCCGTAGCGGTTCTGCACCTGCAGCCTGCGGCCGCCCTCGATGAGGGCGACGTGCTCGGGATAGACGGTGAGCTGGGAGATCGAACCCGAGCCGAGGTCGGCGGCGAAGAGGGTGGAGAAGGACCCGTCGGCCGGGAGGAGGGCCTTGGACGAGAAGAGGAGCCCGTCGTCGGGCCCGAGGTCGAGGCCCCCGAATTCGACCTCGGCCGCGCAGGGGGCGGCCGAGAGGACGAGGATCGCGGCGAGGATCGCGAGGGGCGAGATGCAGGACGAGGTTCTTTTCATGCTTCGCTACCTTCCCGTCTCATTGTCGGCAATCGCGGCCTCGTTGTAAACCGGCGGCGGCGACCGGGGAGGGGGCGGCCCCTCCCCGGGGATCCGTCACCTCAGGGGGAAGTACAGGTCGCAGACGTGGTTGCCCTTCACGGGGTGGTGCTTGACACGGCAATTGCCCTCGGAGCCCGGGTCGGTCTTGATGCTCGCCCTGGTCGCGTCGTAGCTGCGGCGGCCGTCCCATTGGATGCAGGCGAAGCAGCGACGCGTCCCGATGCGGAGAATGTCCTGGGACACTTCGAACCTCCACTTGTTTCAATGTCGTCATTGAATTATCGGCTCGCGGGACCCCGGACCTTACCGCGGGGCGGCCGTACTCAGGGCCGGCCGAGGGCCACCCGCCCGATGAGCTCCGCGACCGCGTCCTCGTCGTTCGTCCGCGGCGACACGAAGCGCGCGGCCGCCTTGACCGCGGGCAGGGCGTTTGCGGGGGCGCAGCCGTAGCCCGCCTCGGAGACCATGCCGAGATCGTTCATCGCGTCGCCGATCGCCATGACGCCCTCCATGCCGAGGCCGAGGCGGGCTGCCAGCCTCGCGAGGGCCGCGCCCTTGTCCACGCCGGGGGCGAGCACCTCGAGGAAATAGGGCTTGGAGGTGACCACCGTGGCCCTGCCCTGGAAACGGGCGGCGAGATCGCGGCGGAGCTCCTCGATCCGCGCCGGATCCCCGGGAATGACGAACTTGATGAGGCCTCGCGCGAAGAAGGCCGTCTCGTCCTCGAGGAGGATGGCGGGCTGCCCCGTCAGGCGGCTGTCGGCGAGGGCCCAGTCGTTCGGACGGCTGACGTGGATGATGCCCTCCTCGTAGACCTGCCAGGGGAAGCCGCGCCCCTCGATGGTCCGCGCGATCTCGGCGCAGAAGTCCGGCTCGAGCCTGCGCTCCTCAAGGAGGAGGCCGGTGTCCGGCTCGATGATCTCGGCGCCGTTCGAGCAGACGAGGTAGTTCCCCGGCCCGTCCAGGCCGAGGAGCTCCGCGTAGTGCCGCATCGAGTGGATGTTGCGCCCCGAAGCGAGGACGATGCGGATGCCCGCGGCGCGGGCCTCGGCTACCGCCTCGCGGTTGGCCTGAGAGATGGTGAGATCGAAGCGGAGGAGGGTGTCGTCGAGGTCGAGGGCGATGAGCTGGACGGGCATGGCTGGGTTATAGCCCGGAAGGGCGCCGAGGGTCGAGATGCCGGGTCAGGGCTTCCCCGTGGCAGCCTCCAGCTCGGCCCAGAGCCCTTCCCGAGCGGCCGCGGGAACCAGGTGCCAACGGATGCCGCGGATCGCGCCTTCGAGGCCCGCGAGCTTGGAGCGGCAGACCTCGAAGCCCGAGCCGCGGAGCGCGACCCCCGCGCCGACCGAGCCCGCGGCCCGCAGTGCCTCTGCGTCGAGTATGCCCGCCGCCTCCAGCTCGGCCGCGACGACCGGACCGATGTTCGGCAGGCCCCTGAGCGGCGTCACCGCGCTTCCTTCCAGGCCGGGAGGCGCCGCATCATGGATTCGGCGTGGCGGCGGGCCGCGGCGGGATCGAGTCCTTGGGTCCTCACGACGAAGCCGGCCAGGGACTCGAGCTTCTCCTCGAAGGACTGCATTGAGCCGTCGGGCCGCGCGCAGTGGACGCAGTAGGACGTGGACTCGTCGCCGCCGGGATGGTCGGCCGCCTTCTCCATCGGCATGCCGCAGGCGATGCACAGGTTCATGCGATGCCTCCTGTATCGGGGCTCCCCGCCTCGGCGGGGGCCTCGTTCGAGACGAGGGAGACGAAGTGTGCGGCGAGCTCCGCGCCCTTGGCTTCGATGAGTCTCCCGCCGGGGGAGAAGAGCTCGCGGTTGGAGAGGTAGTAGTGGACGAGGCCGATCCACGTATTGAAGAGAAGGGGGAGGGGGAGGCGCCGCAGTTCGCCCGAGCGCAGACTCGCCTCCACCGCCTTGGCCAGGTGGTACGAAACCGTGGATTGGATCATGACCAGGGAAGTCCGCGCCGCCTCCGGCAGGAAGCTCGCCTCGGTCACGAGGCGTACGTAGAAGTCCTCGACCTCGCCGATGGCCGCGAGATGGGCGTCGAGGAGGGCGGCGAGTCCCTCTCCTCGGCTCGAAAGCTCGTGGAGCCGGGCGCAGAGCCTGTCCCCGAAGCCCTCGATCACGGCGACGGTCAAGTCCTCCTGCTTCGGGAAATGGAGGAAGAGGGTGCCGTGGGCCACCCCTGCCGCCTCTGCTACCGCCGAGCTCCGCGTCGAGGCTATTCCCTGTTCCGCGTACAGGCGGAGGGCTGAATCGAGAATCCGCTGCCGCGTTTCCAGTTTCTGCCTACTCCGAGTTGAGGCAGATTCAATGACTGAATGCTCAGTGAGCATGTGGTCAGTATGGAGACATTCCTGCGAGTTGTCAAGGGAAAGCAATTGGTTCTGTTCCCAGGGGTCAGACCCAAATCCAAGAGGGACAGACCCCAATCGTGGAGGGACAGACCCCCAATCGTGGGGGTCTGTCCCCCTTGTCGCGGTGCCAGACCCCATTTCCACGGGCGAGGATTACCGCTATCCTCCTCGCCATGTCCGACGAGGTCGCTCCTTCCCCCAAGCCATCGGATTCCGGCTCCCGCATGCTCCGCGAAGGCGGGAAGCTCTCGGCCCTGACTATGGTGTCACGAGTCTTGGGGCTGGTGCGGGAGATGACGAAGGCCGCCTTCATGGGCACGGGTCCCCTGGCCGAGGCCTTCTCGGTCGGCTTCATCATCCCGAACTTCCTGAGGCGCCTCTTCGCCGAAGGCTCGGTGACCGTCGCCTTCATCCCCACCTTCACGGGCATCCTCGAGGACGGGGACCGCGACAAGACGAGGGAGTTCCTCTCGGCCACCTTCACAGTGCTGACTTTCCTGGTCCTGTCCATCGTCGCCTTCGGCATCGCCGCCACGCCCTGGATCGCCACCCTCTTCGGCTCGGAGCGGGGCGAGACCATCATCCTGACGCGGATGATGTTCCCCTTCCTCGCCTTGGTCTCCGTCGCCGCGCTCCTGCAGGGCATCCTGAACTCGATCGGGGTCTTCGTGCCCTCGGGCGTCGGGCCGATCCTCTTCAACGTCTGCTTCATCGGCGTGCCCTACCTCATCGGCGGCTGGACGGCCAATCCGGCCCGGGCCATGGCCGTCGGCGTCCTGGCCGGAGGCCTCGCCCAGGCCCTCTGCCAGCTCCCCGCCGTGCTCAGGGCCGGTTACCGCTTCGGTTTCATCGATCTCGGGCGGGCCCTCCGCAACCCCGGGATGCGCCGGGTCCTCGCCCTCATCGCGCCGACCATCCTCGGGATGGCCGCCTACCAGGTGAACGAGCTGGTCTGCACCTCGCTGGCCTCGCAGGTCCAGGCGGCCGCGGCGATCGGCTACTCGCTGCGCCTCATGGAGCTCGTGCTCGGGGTCTTCGCGGTCTCGGCGGGCACGGTCCTCCTGCCGCGGCTCTCCCGGGCGGCCCGCGAGGCGGACTGGGCCACTTACTCCGGCGACCTCGGCCGCGTGATGCGGAGCATGATCCTGATCACCCTGCCGGTCGCCGCCTTTTCGATGATAGCCGGCCGCGAGATCGTCACCCTTCTCTTCAAGGCCCGGGCCTTCGGCGAGGACTCGGTCGCCCTCACGACCTCGATCTTCCTCTTCCACATGACGGGCCTCGCCTTCGTGGCCCTGAACCGGGTCGTGGCCCCCGCCTTCTACGCGCGCTCGGACGCCAAGACGCCGACCTGGGCGGGGCTCGTCTCCTTCGGCATCAACATCGCCCTGGCCTTCGCCCTGATCGGCCCCCTCCGGGGCAGGGGCATTGCCCTGGCCCTCTCGGTCTCGAGCGCCGTGAACACGCTCATCCTCGTCGGCGCGCTGTGGAAGCGGCAGGTCGAGGGCCTCCGGGCCTCCCTCCTCGGCGCCCTCCGCTACTTCCTCCGCATCCTGGCCTTCTCGGCGGTCGCCGGGGCGGCCCTCCTGACCCTGCGGCCCTGGATCCTCGCCCCCTTCGCCGCCTCGGCCTCGCGCTTCGTCTCCGCGGGCCTGCCCCTCCTCATCGAGACCCTGGTCTTCGGGCTCGTCGGGGTCGGGCTCCTGGCCCTCTCGAAGGACGAGCTCGCCGCGGGCCTCTCAGGCAGGCTGGGAGGCCGTCTCGCTTGGAAAAGGAGGGCGCGGGAGGGGAAACCTTCCTGAAGGTGTCCCCTCCCGCTCTCTTCCCGGGCGCTATACGGATGACGGGGTGATGCAATTCCCGTGCCGAATCCCCTCCGGATTTCAGCCGCTTGACAAAGGTTCGCCCGGATGATAGGGTTCCGTCGTTTCCCATACGCCCTTGTAGCTCAGTTGGCAGAGCATATCCATGGTAAGGATAAGGTCAACGGTTCGATTCCGTTCGAGGGCTCTACAGTCCGTAGTTTACGGATTCACCTGGAAGATGACGGCGGCCGCCAAGCCGCTTCCCTCGAGCTTGTAGCACGGCGCCGGCCTGCCGGACGCCGCGAAAGGACCGGATATGGCCGCCAAGAAGCAGACAGTAGAGATCATCGCCCTCGC
>CAYNPQ010000099.1:0-13213 GCA_964399065.1 uncultured Treponemataceae bacterium
AGGGCGACGTGACCGTCGGCGAGCTCGGCAACTGGAAGGTCATCCCCGAGGACCTCGCCGCGCAGGGCAAGGAAGTCGACATGCCCCTCCTCTACCCGCCCGCCAAGTAAAGAATCGATGACCGCGGCCCAATGGCCGCGGGAAGGGAGCCGCCCGGCCGCGAGGTCGGGCGGCTTTTTTTGCCCTTGCCCCGCCGACCCCCGCACGGTACTTTATAAATGGACGAGGGGCGCCGTAAGGGCCCCGGATCGCCGCCGCTCCGTACGGAGGGCGGGAACGACAGCTCCCCGACGCGCCGGACGGCGCCGCGCGGGCGAGCGGCCTCGCTTAGCCGGAGGACATCATGGGTAACTGCTGCGAAGGTTTCGACCTGCACCTGGGTCCCGATTTCGACAAATTCGTCGACAACGCCAAGGATTTCGCCCGACAGTTCGGGGAGCGCATGCGCGAGGAGGCCGAGGAACGCGGCGGCCGCTTCGACTTCGGCCCCGGCTTCGACCCCTTCAGGCCCGAGGGCCGCTTCCGCGAGGGCCGCTCCCCCCGCTTCTACGCCTACCCCCAGGCCAACATCTACCGGAACGCGGAGGGCGCCCTCGTCCTCGAGTTCGCCCTCGCCGGCGCCGACGAGTCCTCGATCAAGATCGGCTTCCAGGGCGACTGGCTCCTCCTCTCCGCCCGCGTCCCCGCCGCGCCCGGCTCCGGCGAGGCCCGCTACGAGCGCCGCTCCTACCGGAGCCGCGACGTCGAGCGCCAGAAATACCAGGTACCCGCCGAGGACTACGACCAGGCCGCGGCCAAGGCCGTCTTCAAGTCCGGTCTCCTGACCGTCACCGTCCCCGCCAAGGACATCCCGGACGACGAGGCCATCCGAGTCACCATCGTGAAGGAAGGAAGCTGACCCCATGAAAGGCAACCGCATGTACGTCGACATCGGCACGATGCTCGACGAGATCTTCGAGGCGGCCAAGGACTTCGGCGACAAGATGAAGGACTTCGGTCCCGAATTCGCCGAGCAGTTCCGCCACGGCCCCGGGGGCCGTGACGGGCCTCAGGGCCCCGGCGGCCCCGGCCGCCCCGGCCCCTGGGGCGAGCAGGGCCAGGACGAGAACGCGGACTACTACCCGGGCTACTCCTACCCGCCGATGAACAACTACCTGACCCCCGGGCGGGACCTCGTCTTCGAGTTCGCCCTCGCGGGCTTCGACGAGAAGGACATCAGCCTCACCTTCCAGGGCGACTACATGGTCTTCGCCGCCAAGATCGGCTCGGCGGACATGCCCGAGGAGGGAGTCCGCTACTTCAAGCGCCGCCTGAAGCTCAAGGACGTCGAGAAGCAGAAGTACTACGTCCCCGCGGACAAGTTCGCGCAGGAGAAGGTCAAGGCCGTCTTCCGGAACGGGATACTCAAGGTCGTCGTGCCTCCCAAGGATGAGGCCGAGACGCCCGAGGGCATCCGCATCGAGATCGTGAAGGACGGCGAATAGCCGCGGCGCGGCGATGCGCATCACCATCGACGCGGAATCGGTCGGGGACTCCGACCGGGCCGCCCGGGAGCGCGAGAAGCGACGCCGCCGCGCCGCCGAGAAGCTCTCGGGCGGCCTCTTCTGGTGCCTCGCCTGGGGCGCCGCCTACTACTTCCTCCATTGGCGCTGGGCGATCTTCCCCCTCGTCTTCGCCGGGATCTTCCCCCTCGCGTCCGGGGCCAAGGCCGTCCTCTCCGAGCGCCTGGCCGCGCCCGCGCGGCGGCGCATCGGCGCGGATGAGCGCCGGGCCGAGGTCGAGCGGGGCATCCTCCGCCTCGCGCGCGAGCGCTCCGGCGTCGTGACCCCCTCGCTCGTCGCCATCGAGACGGGCCTCGGCCTCGAGGAGGCGCAGTCCGCCCTCGACGCCCTCGCGGCCCGCGGCCACGCATCCCTGCGCATCCTCGAGTCGGGCCGCATCGAGTACGAGTTCCCCGAATTCGCGCCCTGACGACGCCCCCTCGCGGAGGTCGTGACAATCCGGCCGAAATGCTGTATTGTGCTTGCAGAGAGAGAAACTAGCGACACCGTATGTAAGCCATTTTCCAGGATGTCGCCGGTTTCCCCGTCCATCCCCGGCCCGCCGCCCGAAAGGGCCGCGGTGGGAGGGATGGGGCGATCGGCTTCGGACGACGGAAAGAACGTACTGCTCCGGTTGCTCCCTTCACTCCCTTCTCTCTCGGCGGCTCGAGGGACGAAGGGGACCCGCCCATCCTGGATGGGCGAAATTCGAAGGCCCGGCAGCCGATACCGCCGGGCGAAGGATGCCACCATGGGCAAGAAACTGTATGTCGGGAACCTCAGCTACAACACGCACGAGGCCACGCTCCGCGATCTCTTCCAGACCTTCGGTCAGGTCGCCTCGGTGAAGATCATCACCGACCGCGATTCCGGCCAGTCCAAGGGCTTCGGCTTCGTGGAGATGGGCTCGGACTCCGAGGCCCAGGCCGCCATCGCGGGCGCCAACGGCCGCGACGTCGACGGCAGGCAGCTCAAGGTCAACGAGGCGATGGACAAGCCCCGCCGGGACGATCGCTACTAGTCGTAGCTCACCCGGAATGAACGGACCCGGCCGCGAGGCCGGGTTTTTTTTCGCTCGCCGCATCGCTTCCAGGCCCCCCGGCGGACGTTGCGCGAAATGCTATCGCCGTATATCATCTCGCGCACAAGGAGCGATCATGCGAAAAAACAGTAACGTCATCTTGGCCGCGGCCTTCGCCCTGTGCCTCGCCCCCCGAAGCCTCATGGCCGCGCCGCCCCCCGATTCCAGCGCGACAGCGCGCAAGGCCCAGGAGGCCGGGAGCTTCGGCATCATGGATTTCTTCGCCTCGACGGCGCTGAAGGACAACAGCCTCGGCGAGATGGCGGCCCGGAGCATCCTCGTCACCCTGCCCCCCTCCTACTACGCGGAGCCCCGGAAGAGCTACCCCGTCCTCTACTACCTTCACGGCCACGGAGAGGGCCCCGGCTACTTCCACAACATGGGCACGGTCCTCGCGCGACTGATGGCCGACGCGAGGGCGCCCGAGATGATCATCGTGGAACCGGACGGATCGACGCGGTACGGCGGCGGCTTCTACTCGAATTCGCCCGTGACCGGGAACTACGAGGACTACCTCGTCGAAGAGCTCGTCGCCTTCATCGACAAGAATTACCGCACGATCGCGGAAGCCCCGGGCCGCGCCCTCGCGGGCAGCTCCATGGGCGGCTACGGCGCCCTCGCGCGCGGCCTCGGGCACCCCGAGGTCTTCTCGGTGGCCTGGGCCTACGCTCCCGGGCTCTTCGCCCCGAAGGGCCTCGTCTCCGCGATGGGGGCCTGGAAGAACGACCGGCAATTCCTCGACGCCTACGCCTCGGTTTTCTCCCCGACGCCGGGCAAGGAGAGGGTCGGCGACATCCCGAAGTTCGACGGCTCCCCGGCCGACGAGGCCGTCATCGCGGACTGGAACTCGGGCTTCGGCGGATGGGACCGGCGGATAACGGCCTACCTGGCGCGCCCCGCGAGACTCGCCGGCCTCAAGATCGCCTACGGGACCGCGGACGACTACCAGTTCATCAAGGAAGGCTGCGAATACCTCCACGCCGAGCTCGACAAGGCCGGGATCCCCAATACCCTGCTCGTGACGAAGTCGGACCATCGGCTCGACTTCTCCCTGGCGATCGGGGACCTGTTGCCCTTCGCGGGGGAGCGGCTGAAAAGCCGCGCTGAGGCCCTGCAGGCCGGGCGCCCTTCGACGACGACGCTCCTACGCGACGAGCTCGCCGAGCCCGGCCAGGGAGCAGAAGGTCAGCTCCAGGCCGGCTACCGTCCTCGTGTAGGCGGCTTGAACGTCGGAGGCCACGACTAGGTTTTTGCCTTCCGGATGCAAGGCCCTGAAGGCGGCGAGGCCCCGGGGCTCGAAGGAATCGGCCTGCCATTTCGCCTCGATGGCCACGGGGGCCCCGCCGCGCGGCGCCCAAACGAAATCCACCTCGCGTCCCTGCTTGTCCCGCCAGGTCTGGATTCCCCGGGACTGGAGCCGAGCCTCCAGCTCGTTCAGGACGAGGTGCTCCCAGAAGAAGCCCTTGTCCTTGTGCGCGACCTCATGGAGCCCCTGGGCCCAGGCCACGAAGCCCGTGTCGAAGCCGTACACGATGGGCGTGGAGAGGATCTCGGTCGCGGCCCTCCGCGAATACGGCCGTACCACCTGGACGAGCCGCGTCGCCTCGAGGGCGGCCAGGTAGTTCTGGATGGTCGTGCGGCTGACCCCGCAGGGCGCGGCGAAGGCCGTGGCCTCGAAGCGTCCGCCGCTCTGGGCCAGGAGGAGCTCCGCGAATTTCATGAAAGGGCCGCGCCGCTCGAGCCGGAACGACTCGAGGATATCGCGTGCCCAGTAGGCCTCCAGCCATTCGGCATAATCGCGGTCGTCCCGCGCCTCCGCGAGGAAAAAGCCGGGCAATCCGCCGCGGAGGAAGCGCCGGGAACGATCCTCGATCGCGGGGAATCCCGCGTCCGCCTCGCACAGGGGCGTGAGCGCGAGCTCCGACTTCCTGCCGGCGAGGGTGTCGCTGAATTTCGCGGAGGCTCCCAAGGTGGACGAGCCCGTCGCCACGATCCTGGTTCCGGGGAAATGGTCGGCGGCGATCTTGAGGAGCTGGGCGGGATCGTCGAGCCTATGGATCTCATCGAGGGCGAGGGGGCCGGGGCCGACGGCGCGCAGGAAGGATTCGGGATCGGCGAGCTCCCTCCGGATCGAGGGGAGCTCGCAGTCGAGATACCGGACGCCGGGCACGGACTTGCACAGCACGGTCTTGCCCGCGCGGCGGACCCCGGTCAACCAGATGATTGAACGACGCTTCCAGAGTTCGTCGAAGCGAGACACCCACCAAGAACGCAGGATCATGGAGTGAGTATATAGCAAGTATTTACCAAGCGCAAGTATATTGGCATTTGGTTATATTATATGCAATCAAACAGGGCGTTTGGTTGAAATATCGAGCGAAGCGGACTCCCCCTAGTCCCTGAACCCGGCGAGCTCGCGGTCCAGGCCGTCCACCGCCTCTCGGTTGCGGTCCACCTCGCGCCGCACCGCCTCGAAGGAGACGGCGAAGGCCCGGACCGCCTCGGTCTGGGCCCGCGAGGCCGCGGCCAGCCCGGAGAGCCGGTCGAGCGCCGCCTCGAGGCCCTCGGCCATGAGGCCCGTCTCCCTGCCCTGGCCGTCCACGCTCTCCTTGATCGAGTCGGAGGAGGCCACCACCTGCACGAGGGAGTCCTCCACGGAGCGCGTGCCGGCCGCCTGTTCCTTCATAGCGTCGGCGATCCGCCGGGCGATCGCGGCGGCCTCGCCCATGCCCGCCGACAGGCTCCGGATGGCGCCGCCCGAGGCGCGCGAGCTCTCGACGCCCCGGCGCACCCGCTCCGACATGTCGCCCACGAGGGCCTTCATCGACTTCGCCTGCGCCGCCGCGGAGGAGGCCAGCTTCCGGACCTCGTCCGCGACCACCGCGAAGCCCGCCCCGCTCTCGCCGGCGTGCGCGGCCTCGATGGCGGCGTTCATGGCCAGGAGGTTCGTGTCGCCCGCGATCTTGGAGAGGGCGCCGAGGGTCTTCAAGACCTCGGCCGCGGCGGCCTCGATGGCGGCTATCGCGGCCCCGGTCTCGCCCACCGCGGCCTCGCCCGCGGCCCCGCGCTCGGCCAGCGAGTCGGCGAGGGCCTGCGAGCGGGAGGTCATGCCCTCGACCGAGCGGATGTTGGCGGACATCTCCTCCATGGCCGCGGCGGTGTCGGCGGCGAAGCGGCGCTGCCCCTCCACGGCCCCGGCCACCGCCGCGGTCGCGGCCCGGAAGGCCTCGACCCGCGCGGACAGGCCGCGCGACTCGGCGGCCTGCGCCTCCAGGGCCGCGCCGAGGGCGAGGACGGCCTCGCCCGTGGAGGCCGAGAGCCTCTCGGCGTCGCCCAACGCGCGCGAGATGGCCGAGGCGCCGTCGCGCGTCTGCTCGGCCGCCCCGGCGATGCGCCCCGCCAGCTCGCGGAAGCGGTCCAGGAGGCGGTTCACGAGCTCGGCGAGCTCGCCGTATTCGTCCATCGCGCGGAGGCTGATCCTCGCGCGGAGGTCGCCCTCGCCCTTGAGCGACTCGCGTATGCGGCCCGCGATCGCGTCCACCTTGTCGCGCAGGCCCCGCGAGAAGGCGGCCTGCACGACGAAGGCCGCCGCGAGGATGAAGACCGAGTCGACGAGGAAGAGCCTCCAGTGCGCCGTCTCGGCGGAGAAGCCGGCCTCCCAGGGGAGGGGCACCGAGGACTCGGAGAAGCCGGGCCGATTGCGGAGCCCCGGCACCGTCGCCAGCACGCCCTCGCGGTAGGCCGCCCCCGCGGCCTCGGGGCTCGCGGAGCCCTGGGCGAGGCTCCTGAGCGACTCGGCCCTGAGGTCCTGCAGGACCGCGAAGTCCCGGGTGTTGAACTGCACGTAGGTGAGCGCGTAGAGGGCGAGCCCCAAAACCAGGAGGAGCTGCCGCCTCGATTCGCGGAGGTCCCGCCGCCGCTTCCCGATCTCCCGGATCCCCAGGAGGTCGCGGAGCCGCGCGAAGGCGAGGTCGTTGAGGGCCGACTGCGCCTGGGCGTACACGAAGCCGCCGGCGAGGTTCGAGGCGAGGATGGTCAGGCGGTTCCGCACGAGGAGTCCCGCGAGGCCGGACTCGGCCACGGTGATGACGACGAAGCCGAGGGCGAAGCCCATGAGGTTGAGCGCGAGCACGAGCCGCGAGAAGGAGAGCATCCGCTTGCGCGTCCGCTCGACCGTCGCGGCGTCGATCGCCTCGCCCGCCTCGAGCCTGGCCTGCGTCCGCTCCAGGGGGAGGGCCGTGAGGTAGAGGATCAGGCCGAAGAGCGCCGCCGGCGGGAGCACGTAGAAGGCCATGAAGGCGGCGACGTAGGCGGGCAGGGCGGCCAAGCTCGTGATGCCGAGGATAGCGTTGTCCCGCAGGTAGGCCAGGACCTGCATCACGACGTACACGGCGAGGATCATGAGGGCGGAATTCGCGCAGACGCGGAGGGCGAGACGGCGGGACTTCATGGCGCCGATTGTACGCGCGGGAGGGGCGCTGTCAAAGGGGAGGGTCGAGGATGCGTCGAGGGTACCCCGGATCGGGCCCGGATGGAATATAATATATTCATCACAACGACCGGCCCTGAAGGGAGGTACCCATGTCCACGTACGAGATCCGGACCGGCCGCCCGGCCGTCACCGCGCTCCTCCTCGCGGCCGCCTGCCTGGCCCTGTCCTGCGACGGGGCCCTTCAGGCGCTCGGCGGCATCGATGCGGGCGGCGGATCCGCCGCGGCGGCCAAGGCGCCGACCCTCAGCCATGCCGCGGTGGACCAAGGAGGCGCCACGCTGGTCCTCACCTTCAGCGAGGCCCTCACCGGAAGCGCGCCCCCCGCGACGGCCTTCACCCTGGCGGGAACCGACGCGACGGTGACCGCGGTGGCCAGCTCGGGAGCCACGGTGACCCTGACCCTCTCCAAGCCCGTGACGAGCGGCCTCGCCCTCTCGATAGCCTTCTCCTTCCCCTCAGGCAGCCTCGCAGGCTCCTCGGGCCTCGCGCCCGCCGCCGCGAGCGGCTTCGCGGTCTCGAACGCCTCGATCGTGCCCGCGGGCCCCAAGTATCCCGGCTTCGATTTCACCCTCCGCCAAGGCGATTATTGGACCTACGGATGGAGCTACTCGAGCCTCTCCGGCTTCGGCTCGTCGAGCAGTAATTCGTCGGGCGAGTTCACCCTCTCCCTCGGGGCCCCGCAGGACATCGGGGGGATACAGGCCTTCCCCGTGACGATCAGCGGCTCGCCTCCAGCCTGGGCGAGGCCCCGCTGGACCTGGCTCGCCATGGACGACAGCCGCATCCTGGGTTCCGTCGACGGCGCCTCGCTCAAGACCGTCTTCGACGCGAAGACCGGGCTCTGGAAGGGCGGAGGCTTCTTCCGGAGCCTCGACGACGCCACCTTCTACGCGCCGGGGCCGGCCTCGATCTCGAACGACTACATCACGGACTCGAGCGTCCTCGGCATCGGCTCGGGCTTCTCGAGCGACACCGCCTTCTACGTCGAGGGCTACGGCTACTTCAGCACGGGCGAGCCCGACATGAGCGGGAGCACCCAGGAATACTTCAAGGCCGGCGTCGGGCCGGTGGGCTACTACAACCATTTCTCCTACTACGATTACTACACGCAGACGAGCCACACCGACCAGGTGGGGCTGATCGACAGCTCCATCGGCTCGACCCTGCCGCCCGACTTCGCCGCCGTGTATCGCTACTATTACTCCTCGACGGGCGCGGACAACACGATCTCGATCGGCCCCGGCCTCTCCTGCCGCGAGCTCGACATCTTCCGCGGCGTCACCGAGACCGACCGGTCCTTCACGATCAGCTCGGGCCAGCGCTCCGCGCTGTACGAGGCCATCGTCGCGGAGGACGGATTCAGGACGGACTGGCACATCGCCGCGGTCTCGGGGGGCGGCATCATCAAGACGGGAGGCAGCGCGTCGACGACGGTGGCGCTCACGCGGAACGGGGTCACGACGACGATCCCGGGCAGCCTCGACTCGACGAACTACCCCGAGGAGGCGGCCGCCAAGGCCGCCGTCGTCGCGGCCATACAGGCGCTCCTGCCGGCTCGCTAGCCGCGCCGCGCGTGGCGCTCCATGAAGGCCTGCAGCTCGCCCAAGTGGGCGCCCGCGAAGAGGGCGCCGTAGGCCGTCAGGACGCAGCCGAGCACGAGGGAGAGCGGAAGCGTATAACGCGCGCCGAAGAACTCGTCGAAGCGCGCGAAGTAGTCGCCGACCGGGATGAGGATCATGGAGACCGCGATGACCGCGCCGGCGATGATCCAGTCGCGGACCGAGAAGTCGCGGCGCGGCCCCGGGACGAGCCGGGCCGCGGCCATGATCCGCTCCTCGAGGAGGCCGCCCCCGGGGCTCCCGGCCGCGTCCGCGGCGCGGAGCTCGCCGAGGGCCGCCTCGACGGCCCCGACCTGGCCGCGGCAGCGCCCGCAGGAGGCGAGGTGGCGGGACATGCCGGGCCCCGGCTCCGCGCCGGGCTCCAGCGCGTCGTAGCGCTCGAGGAAGGTCTCACACCGCATCCGCAGCCTCCTTGGCCTCTCCGAGCCGCTCGCGCAGGAGGCGCTTGGCCCGGAACACGTGGGATTTGATGGTGTTCACCGGAAATCCCGTTATCTCGCTTATCTCCGAATACTTCAGGTCGTAATAGAAGCAGAGCTCCACGCAGAGGGCCTGCCGCGGCGGCAGCTCGCCCACCGCGTCGCGCACGGCGCGGGCCGTCTCCTCGCGGAGGTGGGTCTCGTCCGCGCCGGGCGGCCCCGGGATCTCGGCCTCCGGGTCGAGGCGCAGGGCCTCGCGCCGCCGCTTCTTCGAATTCACCGCGGTGTTGTACGCGATGCGGAGGAGCCAGGTCGAGAACTGGCTCTTCCCCTGGAAGCTCCCCAGGGCCGTGTAGGCCTTGATGAACACGTCCTGGGCGAAGTCGGCCGCCTCGTCCTCGTCGCGGAAGAAGCTCATGCCCACGCGGAGGACCTTGGAGCGGTGCCTCCGCACGAGGATCGAGAAGGCCTCGGTGTCGCCGTCGAGGACGCGGCCGATCGCCTCCTCGTCGCTCGGCGAATCCGTCATGCCCCGAACCGGTCCCTCCGGAGGTTGTAGAACGCGAGGAGGGCGATCCCGACGGCCAGGGGTATGGCGCCGCCGAGGAGGCTGTACGAGACGCCGTCCATGATGACGAAGATGGCGAAGAGGACGACGCCGACCACGCCGAGCACGAGGCCGATGAGGAGGCAGAAGGTGCCGAGGTCGACGCGCTTCGGCTCGTAGAGGCCCCGCTCGATGAGGAGGCGCTTCGCCTTGTAGCCCCAGAGGAGGTAGAAGAACACGACGACCGAACCCATGACGATGCCGACGATGGGTATCACGGAGATGACGATCTGGGCGGCTTCTGAAGGACTGGACATCGCTCTTCCCCCCGGACGGAATGGCGGCGGGCCTTCCCGCCGCCCGAATTAGACGCGCCGGGCGGGCGGGAGGTTGCGCCGGGCCCTCATTCTATGCTTCGCGTCGCGACGAGGTCTATGCCCGTCCCGAGGGCGTCGGAGAGGAGGACGGCCCCCCGCGCCACGGGAAGGGCGACCTCGACGCGGTAGATCGCCTCGAGGAGCTCCCCGACCCGCTCCTTGGGGAAGGGCGCGCTCGTCTTGCAGGGGATCCGCTTCGCGAGGGGATCCGCTTCGCGGGGCCGGGCGCCCGCCGCGGCGACGCGGCAGGTGGCCGTCACGACGCGCTTCGGGGCGAGGAGCTCCTCGCGGGCGTAGGCCGCCCCGCGCGGGCAGCGGTTGCCGGTCACGGCGAGCTCGCCCCCGGCCGAGCGCTCGGCCTCGAGACGGCAGCCCAAGGGGCAGGTGATGCAGGTCAGGGTCTCTTTCACGGTTCTCGCCTCACTGTATCGAGAGCTCGAGGACGGAGTCGGGGCGGGCCCTCTCGAGCTCGGC
The DNA here is from genome assembly GCA_964399065.1 of uncultured Treponemataceae bacterium. GTDB lineage: Bacteria > Spirochaetota > Spirochaetia > Treponematales > Rectinemataceae > JAKLFE01. The sequence goes on from CAYNPQ010000099.1 coordinate 10,551, forward strand.
CTTCCCGAGGACGAGGCTCAGCATCTCCGAGGGCTGGACGTGCTGCTTCCGCGCCGATTTCACGACGGCGTTGTCGAGTCGGACCTCGAGCGTCGCGTCGTTCTTCACGACGAGGGTCCGCATGTAGATCTTGTTGTCGCGCGAGGGGTCGACGCGGCCGGGGGCGACGTAGCGGACGTTCGGGCCCGCCTTGACGCGGAGCTCGAGCCTGGGCCGCTTCCCCTCGAGCCAGTCGGCCGCGAAGCCGCCCGCGCGGCGCGCCTCCTCGGCCACGTAGTCGACGAGGTCGTGGACGTGGAGGACGTTGCCGCAGGCGAAGACGCCGGGCAGGCTCGTCATCAGGGTCGAGTCGACGAGGGGGCCGCCCGTCGTCGGATGGAGCTCGATGCCCGCGGTCTTCGAGAGCTCGTTCTCGGGCACGAGGCCGACCGAGAGGAGGACCGTGTCGCAGGGGATGCGGAAGCTCTTCTCGACCATGAGGGCCCCGTCCTCGATCGGCGTGACCTCGACGCCCTCCACGCGGTCGCGCCCGTAGACGCTCGTCGTGAGGTGGGAGAGGTAGAGGGGGATGGAGAAGTCGCGCAGGCACTGCACGATGTTGCGCGCGAGGCCCGAGGGGTAGGGCAGGATCTCGACCGCCGCGTGGACCTTGCAGCCGATCCAGCTCATGCGGCGGGCCATGATGAGGCCGATGTCGCCCGAGCCCACGACGACGACGTCCTTGCCGGGCACGTAGCCCTCGATGTTGACGAGGCGCTGCGCGAGGCCGGCCGTGTAGACGCCCGCGGGCCTCGTGCCCGGGATGCGGACGTTGCCGCGGTTGCGCTCGCGGCAGCCCATGGCGAGGATGACCGCGCGGGCGCGGATACGCGTCGCGCCGAGGGTCGGCGACACGCAGAAGAGCACCTTGTCCCCGCCCTCCTCGGCCAGGTCGAGGACCGTCGCGCCGAGGAAGACCGCGACGCGGGAGGCGGCGAGGCGCTCCGCGAAGCGCTCGGCGAACTCGGGGCCGGTGAGCTCCTCGTCGAACTCGATGAGGCCGAAGCCGTTGTGCACGCACTGGACGAGGATGCCGCCCAGCGAGGGCTCGCGGTCCACGACCGCGCAGGACTTGCCCCGCCCGTCGAGGGCGAGGGCCGCGGCCATGCCGGCCGCCCCGCCGCCGACCACGACGGCGTCGTAGCGTAGCTCGCGCATCAGAGCTCCCCCTTGAGGACGCGGCTGCCGGGCCCGCGCTTGGTCACCTCGTCGTAACCCATGCCCGTCTCGCGCATGATGATCTTGATGATCTTGTAGGTGCAGAAGCCGCCCTGGCACCTCCCCATCTGCGCCCTGGTGAAGTACTTCACCCCGTCGAGCGTGGTGTGGCCGCGCCGGACCGCCTCGACGATCTCGGCCTCGGTCACGCGCTCGCAGCGGCAGACCATCTCCCCGTAGGCGGGATTGCGCGCGACGAGCTCGTCGAGCTCGAAGGCGTCGAGGTCCTTCGCGCGGGGGAGCTTGTCGACGAAGGGGTCGTAGTCGGCCTTCTCCACGAGGCGGAGCCCCGCCTTCTTGAGGAGGTCCTTCACGTAGATGCCGATCGCGGGGCTCGCCGTGAGGCCCGGCGACTGGATGCCCGCGACCTGCACGAGGCCGGGCGCCCGCTTCGACACGTCGATGTAGAAGTCCTCCTCCACGACCGAGCGGATGCCGGCGAAGCTCGTGATCACGTCGTTCTCGGAGATCGAGGGCACGATGTTCCTCGCGCTGCGCAGGACCGACTCGAGCTGGTCGCGCGTGGTGGCGAAGTCCTCCTTGTCCTCGATCGAGGTCGCGGTCGGCCCGAGGAGGACCGTGCCCTCGACCGTGGGCACGACGAGCATGCCCTTCGAGACGGAGGTCGGCACGGGGAAGACGACCCGGCCGGGCCTCGCCTTGGTCATGCGGTCGAGGAGGTAGTACTCGCCCTTGCGGCCGTGGACCTGGAACTCCTCGCCGCCGAGGAGCCGCGAGACCTCGTCCGCGTAGAGGCCGGCCGAGTTGACCACCCACTTCGCGCGCATCGAGCGGCCGTCCTCGGAGCGCAGCTCCCAGCGGTCGCCGCGCCACTCGGCCGCGGCGAGCCTCCAGCCCGTCTCGAGGCGGACGCCGTTCTTGACGGCGGACTCGACCAGGGAGAAGACGAAGCGGTAGGGCTCCACGATGCCGCCGCCGGGGGCGTAGAGGCCGCCCACCGTGTCGGGCGAGAGCTTCGGCTCGAGCTCGAGCATGCGTTCGCGCGAGCACATCTCGATGCCGATCACTCCGTTGTCGACGCCGTGCATGTACAGCTGCTCGACGGCGCGCATCTCGTCCTCGTGGAGGGCGACGACCACGATGCCGCAGCGCACGAAGGGGAAGTCGAGCTCGGCGCGGAGGCGGTCGAACATCATCGCGCCCTGCACCTCGAGCCGGGACTTCAGGTACTTCTTGTCGTGGTGGAAGCCCCCGTGGACTATCCCGGAGTTGGCCTTGGACACGCCGAAGGAGACGTCGGCCTCCTTCTCCACCAAGGCGACGTCGAGCTCGTACTGCGAGAGGCGGCGGGCGATGTTCGCCCCGCAGACGCCCGCTCCGACCACGACGACGTCGAAGGAATCCTTGTCGGGTTTCATGGCCTGATCTCCTTCGAGAGCATTGAA
>CAYNPQ010000100.1:0-11735 GCA_964399065.1 uncultured Treponemataceae bacterium
TGTGGACGCGGAGGAAGGTCTCCTGCAGGAGGTCCTCGGCCGTCTCCTCGCTCTCCACCCGCGCGGCGATGAAGGAGCGGAGACGCGCGGCATAGCGGTCCCAGAGGGAGCGGAGCTCGTCGGAGTCGATCATGCCCGGTCTCCTCCCGGCTCAGGGCCTCCCGCCGCCCGTCCTGCAGGAGCCCGCCGGCGACTTCGTGATCCAGTTGTCGATCGGCTCCTTGTCGCGCATCGCGCGCCAGACGTCCTCGAAGCGGATGGGCATGTGGAGGAGCTCGACGCCGACGGCCTCGGCCAGGGCGTTGCCGAGGGCGGGGGCCACCGAGATCATCGGGTGCTCCCCGACGCCGCGGGCGCCGAAGGCCCCGTCGAGCTGGGGCGTCTCCACGGCGATGCTGACGATCTCTTCGGGCAGGTCCTTCGCGGTGGGGATCTTGTTGTCGGTGAAGGAGGGATTGAGGAGGCGGCCGGAGCGGTCGTAGATGTAGCCCTCGCAGGTGGCGGTGCCGAGGCCCTGGACCATGCCGCCGACGCACTGGCCGCGCACGATCGCGGGGTTGATCGCCTTGCCGAGGTCGAAGGCCGAGGCGACCTTGATCACCTTGTACTCGCCGGTCTCGGGGTCGGCCTCCACGGTGACGCCGTGGGCGCCGAAGGTCCAGTCGAGGGCGGGCAGGCCCTGGCCGGTCTCCTTGTCGAGGTTGGTGAGCCCTTGGGCCACGTAGCGGCCGACGCCGACGAGGGGGCCGCCCACGGCGCTGCCGTCGGGGTAGGCGTAGCCGACCGAGAGGCTCGCGAAGCCGACGCGCCGCGCGGGCGAGTGGGCGACGTACACGCCCTCGGCGTCGTGGGCGAGGTCGGCGACCGAGGCGTGGAGGACCTGTGCCGCGACCTCGTAGGCCTGCCGCAGGAGGTCCTCGCAGGCGAGGATGGTCGCGTTGCCCGACAGGATGATGCCCTTCGAGGCGACGGTCTGCCAGTCGTAGGGCTCCTTGTCGGTGTCCTTCTCGATGGTCGCCTTGACCTTCTCCATGGGGAAGCCGAGGGCCTCGGCCGCGATCTGCGCGAGGGCGGTGGCCGAGCCCTGGCCCATCTCCGTGAGTCCGACGTTGAGGTTCACGGAGCCGTCGGAGTTCATCTTCACGATGGCGGCGGTGGCGGTGAAGGAGGGCATGGCCGGGGCCTTGTGCAGGGTGGCGAGGCCCTTGCCGATCTTCCGTCCCGTGCTCCGCTGCCGTTCCTCCTCCTCGGGGCTCAAGCCTCCGTAGCCGATGGCCTTCGCCACGGCCTCGAGGCATTTCGTCGGGTCGCCCGAGTGCTCCGTGATGGTCTCGCCGGTGATCGTGCGGGAGCCGGGTCGGAGGAGGTTCCGCCGGCGGAATTCGAGGGGATCCATGCCGATGACGCGGGCGACGAGGTCGAGGTGGCGCTCGAGGCCCCAGAAGAACTCGACGTGGCCGAAGCCGCGGTAGGCGGTGCCGTAGGGCTTGTTCGTGTAGATCGTGTAGGCGTCGATCTTGACGTTCGGCACCTCGTAGGGGCCCGCCGCCGAGTAGCTCGAGGCCCGCGTGACGTTGACCGCGTAGTCCGCGTAGGCGCCGGCGTCCCAGTAGAGGGTGAGCTCCTGGGCGAGGATCTTGCCCTCCGCGGAGACGCCCGTCTTGACGCGGTAGGTGAGGGCGCTGCGGCAGGGGAGGAGGCTGAACTCCTCCTCGCGCGAGGCCTGCAGCTTCACCGGGCGGCCCCCGGCCTTGCGCGAGAGGCAGGCCGCGAGGGGCTCGAGGTGGATGCCGGCCTTGCCGCCGAAGCCGCCGCCTATGTGGGGCACGACCACGCGCACCTTGTTCAGGGGTAGCTTGAAGGCGCAGCAGAAGAGGTTGCGCACGGTGAAGGGCGATTGGGCGCTCGTCCAGATGTCGACCTCGTCGCCGGCCTTCCAGCGCGCGATGGCGACGTGGGTCTCCATGGGCACGTGCTGCACGGAGGGATTCGTGTACTCGCGCTCGACGACCCAGGCGGACTCGGCGAAGCCCTTCTCGACGTCGCCCTTCCGGCACTTGGAGAGGTTCGGGATGTTGGTGCCGGCCTGGGGGCTGAACACGGGCACGTAGCTGTACTTCCCGAGGTCGGGATGCACGAGGGGGGCGTCGGGCTCGAGGGCGTCCATGTGGTTCAGGACGGGCGGCAGGACCTCGTACTCGACCTCGACGAGGTCGGCGGCCTCGCGCGCGATCTCGGGCGTGTCGGCGGCCACGGCCGCGACGGCCTCGCCGTAGTGCCGCACCTCGCCCCGCGCGAGGATGTACTTGTCGACCATGTAGAGCCCGAGGCGGTAGTCGAGCTCCTCGCCGACGAGGACGGCGCGCACGCCGGGCAAGGCCTCGGCCTTCGACGCGTCGATCCGCTTGATGCGGGCCCGCGCGTGGGGGCTCTTCGTCACCTGGGCGTGGAGCATGCCGGGCATCTCGAGGTCGCTCGCGTAGAGGGCCTGGCCCGTGACCTTCTCGGTCGCCTCGACGCGGGCCTCGCTTTTGCCGACGTGGCGGAGCGACTCAGGATCGAGGTTCTCACGCATGCTCGAGCCTCCCTTCGGAGCCGCCCTGGCCCGAGACCTCGAGGACGGCCTCGACGATCTGCGCGTAGCCGGTGCAGCGGCAGAAGTTGCCCTCGATGCCTTCCTTGATCTGGTCGGCGCTCGGCTTCGGGTTGCGCCTGAGGAGCTCGCGGACGGACATCACCATTCCCGAGGTGCAGTAGCCGCACTGGATCGCGTGGTGCTTCTCGAAGGCGGCCTGGATGGGGGAGAGCCCGCCGTCGCGGGCCTCGCCCTCGATGGTCTCGACCGACGAGCCGTCGGCCTCGACCGCGAGGACCATGCAGGCGTTGACGGTCTTCCCGTCGAGGAAGACGGTGCAGGCCCCGCACTCGCCGGCGCCGCAGCCCTCCTTCGTACCCGTGAGACCGAGCTCCTCCCGGATGAAGGCGAGGAGAGTCCGGTTCGGCTCGACCTCGCGCTCGTACAGGCTTCCGTTGACCCTCACCTTGATCCTCATCACGCCACCTCCGCGAGGAGCCGCTTCACGTAGGTCTCGACCATGAAGGCCCGATACTCCGCCGAGCAGCGCAGGTCGTCGATGGGCTTGATCCTCGCGCGCACCGCGGCGAGGACCTCCTCGGGGCCCGCGTCCTCCGCGAGGCCCGCGACGAGGAGCGGGGTCGGGGCGCAGGAGCTGATGCCGACGCGGAGGGTCCCGTCCATCCGCGCCAAGGCCACGCCGACGATGCCGAGGTCGTGGCCCGCGACGCGCTTGAGCTTGCGGTAGTCGCCCCGCGCGCCGGCGGCGGAGGCCGGCACGGTGATCCGCTCGAGGACCTCGTCCTCGCGCAGGGCCGACGTCTTGACGCCGGCGAAGAACTCCGAGAAGGGGAGCTCGCGCGTCCCGGCCTTGGATGCGAGGCGCGCCGTGGCCCCGAGGCAGAGGAGGGCGGGGGCCATGTCCGAGCAGGGCGAGGCGTTGACCACGTTGCCCGCCACCGTCGCGCGGTTGCGGATCTGGTAGGAGGCGAGGTCGTGGGCGCAGGCGGCGAGGAGGGGGAAGCGCTCCCTGACGACCGCGTCCTGCAGGAGCTCGTTGACCGTGGTCGCGGGCCCGATGACGAGGCCCTCGGCCTCGCTCCAGGCGAGGCGCTCCCAGTCCTCCACCTTCTTCAGGTCGAGGACGAGGCCGGGCCTCTCGAGACCGGCGCGGATGTTGACGAGGAGGTCCGTCCCGCCCGCGAGGAGCCGCGCCGCGCGGCCGCGCTCCGCGAGAATTCCCAGGAGCTCCCCGCGCCGCCGCGGCGCCGCGTAGTCGAAGCGATGTGCCAGCATGGACCGCCTCCTCGTATGTGATCGTCTAGCGCATGGATGTGGCGATGCCCGCGACGCCCGCGAGGTAGCCCGCGGCCAGGTCGGAACCCGAGCTGTGGCCGAGGCCGCAGACCGCGCGCAGCCGCCCGAGGGCGCGCGTCGCGTCGCCGTCGCGCAGGGCCTCGCCGAGGTCGACGAGCCGCTCGGGGTAGTAGCCCGCCGCCGCGAGGGCGAGGAGCGAGGCCGAGACCTCGTTCGTCCGCCCGAGGCAGTCGACGACGGCGTCGGCCAACGCGTCGAAGAGCGGTGCCGCGCCCGAGGCCGCCGCGAGCATGCCGCAGAGGAAATCGTCGCCCGAGGGCGTGAGCCCCTCGCCGAGGCCGACGAGGCCGGCGACAGCCACCCGCGCGCCCTCGATGTCCCGGGCGGCGGCCGCGGCCGCGAGGGCGCCGGCGGCGCGGCCGAGCGCTTCGCCCAACGCGTCGCGGGAGCCGCCCGCCGCCGCGACCGCGCCGATCCGCAGGGCGCAGCCCTTGCCCTCCTGGATCCGCGCGAGCTCCTCGAGGCAGGCCGCGAGGGCCGGGCCGGGCTCCGCGACGCGCGGCATGGCCCGGCGCGGCCGGCGCCGGGCCTTACGCAGGGACACGCGCGCGCGGTAGCCCTCGCCCTCGAGCTCGAGGAAGCCTTCCTCGAGCCTGCCCGCGTTCCCCGCCCGGACGGGCCAGGCCCCGAAGTCGGCCGCCTCCGAGAGCGCGACCGCGTGGGGCAGGCCCGCGGCGGCGGGCGGCGCGAGCGCGGCCAGGAAGGGGCAGTCCTCGATCTCGAGGAGGAGCGTGGAGCCGAAGGTCCGGCGCACCCGCAGCCTCGCGGGGGCGCTCGGCAGGGCGGGGCCGATCGAGGCGGCCTCGGCCTCGAGGAGGGCCGTCCTCACTTCTTGCGGGCTTCCTCGTGGAGCCGGGGGTTGCGCGCGCCCGCGACGTCCCCGAAGCGCGTGAGCTCGGAGCGGGCCTTCTTCGCCATCAGCTTCTCGTAACGCTCGTCCTCGACCATGGCGACGATGCGCGCGATGCTCGACTCACCGTCGACGAAGCGCCAGGGGAAGCAGCCGATCGTGCACCTCTGGTTGAGGAGGAGGTCCACGTCGCCGCCGACGCACTCGGCGTGGATGATGTGCTTGTCGAACATTTCGATGTGCATGAGCTGGTACTTGTCCTCGGTGAAGACCTCGTCGAGGCCCTTCCCGTACTTCTCGCGGAAGTGGGCGTCGCACTCCTTGGCCTGACGGGGCATCCAGTCGCGGATCTTCGTGTTCATGGGGTGGTCGGCCGAGCCGCAGTCGACGCCGATCCAGCGGAGCTTCTTCTTCTGGGCCCAGAGCGAGAACTCGCGGTCCGGGCCCGGGTGCTTGATCATGTAGCGGACCTCGTCGGCGGTGGGCTGGTCCCAGCCGTAGTGGTGGAAGCCCGTGTGGATGATGAGGATGTCGCCCTCGCGGACCTCGACCCGCTCCTCGACCATCCTCGAGCTGTAGATGTCGTAGTCCGAGGCGCAGTCCGAGAGGTCGACCACCGCACCCTCGTGGACGAGGAAGTCCATGTCGAGGCTGGCGATGTCCTTGCCGGGCGTGTAGAAGTGGATCTCGCCGTCGAGGTGCGTGCCGACGTGGTTCGAGTGCGTGACGAGCTGGCCGTTGGCGCCGTTGGGCGCGAGGCGCTTGAAGTACTTGAGCTCGAGTGGCTCGTAGGTGGGCCAGGGCGGGGTCCCGATGCCCAGGGGGATGGTCAGGTCGACGATCTTCATGTCGTTCCTCCTATCGTTACTCTAGTCGCAATAGGCGTCGGCGAAGGCGGCGAGGGCGTCGCGGAAGCAGTTCGCGGGCGGCTTGACGAGGCCCGCGCCGACCATGCCGACGCCGGGCTCGCGATGCGCGATGCCGGTGTTGATCGCGGGCAGGACGCCCGTCTCCACCACCTTCCGGAGGTCGATGGCGGTGGGCGAGCCGCGGAAGTCGAGGGCGGGGATGCGCCACTGCTCGCTCTCGCCCAGGGTGATGGAGTACATGCGCCGCGTGATCGCGAGGGCGTCCTCGGGGCTGCCTCCGACGAAGCGGACGATGGCGGGGGCCGCGGCCATCGAGAAGGCGCCGAGGCCCACGGTCTCGGTGATCACCGAGTCGCCGATGTCCGGGGCGGCGTCCGCGGGCCCGAAGCCCGGCAGGTAGAGGCCCTCCACCATGGAGGCCGGGCCCGTGAACCAGCGCTCGCCGAGGCCGGAGACGCGGATGCCGAACTCGGTGCCGTTGCGCGCCATCGTCGTGACGACGCTGCTCCCCTCGATGCCCTTCGCCGCGTCGGCCACGCACTTGGCCGAGGGCATGGAGAGGTTGAGGAAGAAGTGGTCGTTCGCGTTCATGAACTCGAGTATCCTCGCCGTCTCCTCCCGGTCGGCGCCGAGGCGGACGAGGCTGGGGGCGAGCTCGCGGATCATGAGGGAGGTGCCCGCGCGGTTGCGGTTGTGGCCCTCGTCGCCCATCTGCAGGGCCTGCGCGATGACCGAGCGCATGTCGACCGGCCCGCGGAGCTCGAGGGCCCGCGCCATCGCGGGCGCCATCGAGCCCTCCATCCAGCGGAGCCGCGCGATGACCTCCTCGGAGAAGGCGCCGTAGCGGAGGACCTTGCCGAGGCCCTCGTTGAAACTGCAGTAGGCGCGGTTCCCGAAGGCGGCGTTCTCGAGGATCCAGACGGGCATGCTCGCCGTGAGGACGCCGGCCATGGGGCCGACCGCGTCGTGGTGGTGGCAGGGCTCGAAGGCGATCTCGCCGGAGGCGGCGAGCTCCTCGGCCCCGGCGCGGTCCTTCGCGAGGCCCTCGTAGATGAGGCCTCCTATCACCGCGCCGCGCATGGGCCCGCACATCCGCTCCCAGGCTACCGGCGGCCCCGCGTGGAGCAGGAGCTTCTTCCTCATGCCCGGCACGCTGTCCAGGGCCCTGCCGACGCCGACCAGGGTCGGCTTGCCCGCGAGGATCCGCGAGGCCGCGAGGGCGTTGGCCGCCTCGACGTCGACGCGGCATTTCGACGTCACGCGGTCGAGGATCGCGACGGTCGCGGGATCCCCGCCCGCGGGCGGCCTCCACCTGACCTGCGCGACCTCGGCGCCCGAGGCCCGGAGATTCTCCGCGAAGGACTCGAGGCCGAGGTTGACCGCCTTGAGGCCCGAGAAGAGCCCCGACGCGCCGCCCCTCGTTCCGGTATCGCTCATCGCGCGCCTCCTTCGCGGGTCCGCTCCGCCGCGAGCGCGGCGATGCGCGCCGCGAGCGTCGCGGCCCTGAAGTTCGAGGGCATGACGAGGCAGCCCTCGGCCTCGAGCTTCGCTACCTGGGCCCTGCGGCCCTGGAAATCCGCGCCCGTGCCGACCACCGAGGCGACGACAGGCAGGTGGCCTCCGCGGGCGGCGGCGGCGCGGCGGGCCTCGGCGAGGGCGGGGACGAGGGCCCCGGCCGGGTCGGGGTGGGAGCCGTAGCCGAGCACCACGTCGACGAGGAGGACGGCGACCTCGGGGTCGCCCGCCTCGGCGAGGATGCGCTCGTTGCGCGCCGAGGGGTCGATCATGGGGTGGGGCCTTCCCACCGTGAAGCAGTCGTCGCCGAGATCGACTATCGTGTGCTCCACCGATCTCCGCGGGTCCGCGAGGATGAAGGCGGGGTCGCTCTGGTTGTTCGAGAAGGCGCGCCCCGTCTGGCGGTGGAGGAGGACGAGGGCCTCGTCGGCGAGGGTCCCGCCCGTGTAGTAGCCGCGGAGCCAGCGCTGGGCCGGCGCGAGGCGCCGGGCCTCGCCCCGCGCGAGTGACTCGATCTCCTCGGCGTCCGGGCCGCCTAGCCGGGGGAAGGCCGCTCCGGCGGGCGTGAGCCCGCCCGGCGCGGGCCCTTCCGGTGCGCCGCCCCGCGCGAGCGAGGCCGCGAGGACCGCGGCCGCCTCGAGGTCGGGCGCGAAGCGCACCGAGGGCGGCGCCTTCGCCTCGGCGCCGGGCTCGAGCCCGAGGAAGTGGACGACGGCGGGCTTGCCCGCGGCGCCGAGGGCCGCGACCACCTTGGCCGCGACCGCGGGCGCGGGCGGCTTCGAGATCACGAGGATGGCCCTGGTGCCGGGGTCGCGGGCGAGGGCCTCGATGCCCATCAGCATCGTGATGCCGCCGACCTTCTCGTTCTTGAGATCGCGGCCCCCCGTTCCGATGGCCTGGCTGATCCCCGAGCCGAGGCGGTCGACGAGGCAGGAGGCCTCCTGCAGGCCCGTGCCCGAGGCCGCGACGATGCCCACGCCCCCGCGCCGCACCTGGTTCGCGAAGCAGAGCGGCTTTCCGTCGATGATCGCGGTGCCGCAGTCGGGGCCCATGACGAGGAGGCCGAGGGCGCGGCCGCGTTCCTTGAGGGCGATCTCGTCCTCGAGGGAGATGTTGTCCGAGAAGAGCATGACGTGGAGCCCTCGATCGAGGGCCTTGCGGGCCTCGCGCGCGGCCCAGGCGCCGGGGATCGATATCACCGCGAGGTTCGCGCCCGGCAGCTCCTCGAGGGCCGCGTCGAGGCTCTCGGGCTCGGGCACCGCGCCGGCCGCGGCCCGCGGCGCCTTCCTCGCGAGGAGGGCCGCCGCGGCGGCGAGGGCCGCGTCCGCGGAGGCCTCGTCGGCGCAGTCCACCGCGATCAAGAGGTCGTTGGGGGTGGCGCCCTCGAGCTCGGGGCCGGACCAGCCGCGGTCCCGGAGGAGGCCGAGGTTCATCGGCGTGGCCATCGAGACCGAGGCGTCGGACACGCCCGGGACGCTCTTCACGCCCTGCCCGAGCGACATCAGGAAGACCGAGTCGAAGTAGGAATCCTTGCGGACGATCGCCTTCTTCACCGGCTCCCTCCTTGCCGCCGGCGGACGCTGGCCCCGGGCGGCGTACCGTGCATTGTATCCCCGATCCCGCGGGGGTCAAGGCCGATCGGAAACGTTATGCGCCGGAGTCCCCCCGGACGAGGGCCTCGCAGGCCATGGCCGCCGAGAGGAGGGTCGCGTCGCCGCCCGGCGGGCCGACGAGCTGGGCCGCGAGGGGGAGGCCGGCGGCCGTCGCGCCCGCGGGCAGGCTGATCGCGGGCCAGCCGAGGAGATTGAAGGGCGAGGTGAAGGTGAGGCGCGCGGGCGTGCCGAGGGCGGGCGCGCCCTCGCCCATGGTCGGGCAGCAGAGGATGTCCGCCCGCGCGAAGGCCGCGCCGCAGTCCCTCCGGAGCGCGAGCCGGGCGCGGGAGGCCCGCGCGAGGTCCGCGGGGCCGTAGGCCCAGCCCGCGAGGAGCCTGAGGCGGGTGAACTCGCCGTAGTCGGCGAGGCGCCCGCGCATCCATCCCCGGTGGACGAGGGCGGCCTCGATCGCGAGGATGGCCGCGTTGAGCGATCTCAGCGCGGCGAGCCGCGGAAAATCGATGTCGACCAATGCGGCCCCCGCGGCCTCGAGCCGCCCCAGGGCCGCCCTCCAGGCGGCGAGGGCCTCCTCCGAGGCCGGGGACTTGCCGCCCGCCTCGGTCCTGAGGACGCCTACCTTGAGCCCGCGCGGCGAGGGCGGGGGCGCGGCGGCGAGGGAGGCCGGTGCGAGGGCGGTGCGGGGGTCGCGGGGGTCCGGGCCGGCGAGGGCCGCGGCGACGAAGGCCGCGCCGCCCGAGTCCCGCGCGAGGGGGCCGAGGTGGTCGAGGGACCAGGAGAGGCTCCGCGCCCCGCCGAGGCCGAGGACCCCGAAGCCCGGTTTGAAGCCGACGATGCCGCAGAAGGCGGCCGGTATGCGGATCGAGCCGCCCGTGTCGGTGCCGAGGGCGGCCATGGCCATGCCCGACGCCACCGCGGCGGCCGAGCCCGAGCTCGAGCCTCCCGCGTCCCGGTCGGGGGCGGCGGGATTGCGGGTCGGGCCGTAGTGGTCGTTGTTGGAGCCGGGGGAGTAGGCGAACTCGGACATCCGCGTCTTGCCGACGATGACCGCGCCGGCCGCCCGCAGGCGCTCGACCGCGGTGGAGTCCCGCGCGGCGACCGCGCCGGCGAGGATCCGTGAGCCCGCCGTCGTGGGGCTTCCCGCGAGGTCGAGGAGGTCCTTCACGGCGACCGGGATGCCGTGCAAGGGGCCGCGCCAGCGGCCGGCGCGGATCTCCGCCTCGGCGGCGGCGGCCGCGGCCAGGGCCTCGTCCTCGAGGACGAGCTGGAAGGCGTTGAGTCCCGGGTCGAGGGCGGCGATGCGCTCGAGCGAGGCGCGAGCGAGCTCGAGGGGGGAGAGCTCGCCTCGTCGCAGGAGTTCGGAGGCCTCGCTGATCGGCAGGTCGAGGACGGCCCCCGCGCGGTCGGGGAGGACCGTCGGGCGGTTCAAGTCGCCGGGCGTCGTCCCCCCGTGAGCGACAATCCCTTCGTCATAAGTCGCGGGCGCCTCGTCGCCGCGGCCTCCGCGCTCCGCGAGGTAATCGGGAAGCGCGTCCGCGTCCACGGCGTCGGCCAGCTCCTCGAAGGCGAGGACGGGCTTGAGGCAGCCGAGCTCCTCGATCTTCGCGAGATCGGCCGCGCCGAGCTCGAGGCCGGCGGCGGCCAGGTTGGCGCGGAGCCTGTCCGCGATCAGGGCGGGGCTTGGTGCGGGCATGACCTCATTCTAGCCCCGTTCCGCCGATCAGGCCAGTTGGCTCAGTCCTTCTTGCCCGTCAGCTTGATGATGTGGTAGCCGAACTGGGTCGAGACGACGTCGGAGATCGACCCGACGCCGATGCCCTTGCAGGCCGACTCGAAGGCGGGGACCATCTTGCCCGGCCCGAACCAGCCGAGGTCTCCCCCCGAGGAACGGGAGGGGCAGGTCGAGAATTCCCGCGCGAGGGAGGCGAAGTCGGCCCCCTGCTTGATCCTGACGAGTAGGGCCTGGGCCTGGCCCCGGTCCTTCACGAGAATGTGGCTGGCTCTCCATTCCATGTGTTCACCTCCGGTATGAGGTCCGAAGCTTAGCGGAAAACCGGGAAAAGGGCGAGGGGCATCCCTTGCGGCCGAAGCTCGCAATTCCCCCGCTCGGCTCTATAATTGGAAGTGCGAGGAGGATACCATGCCGCAGCATCTCTACCTTTCCCTGATGCCCGAGGCGCTCATCGCCTCCATGCTCGAGCCCGAGGACTTCGCCAGCTACTACGCGGTCGGCAACGAGGGTACCGCACAGGGCGAGGCCGTCTTCCTCGAGGTCGATCCCGGCTTCCGCGATCCAACCTTCGACGTCGAGAAGGGCCTGGCCCGCTGCGTCCCCCACGCGGACGGCCAACCCAAGCACACGGTCTACATCTCGGCCTACCGCGTCCTCGAGCGAATGCCCCTCTCCGCCCTCGGCCGCCTCTTCCTCGTGACGCGGGACGGTCGCGCCCTGGCCCTCGCCCGCGAGAAGGCCCCCCAATCCTCCCGGACGGACGGGCTCCACCTCTACCATGAGCTGGCGCCGACCCATCCGGAGGTCGTGAGCAACTTCGGGCCCCGGGCCTTCTTCGAGCTCATGGTCGGCAGGCGCGACGGCTTCCCCGCCCTGCCCGCCCTCGCCTTCGTGGAGCTCCGCCTCGGCGAGCTCGCCTCCGATCCGCAGAACGGCGGCGTGGGCGACCTGCCCTACGAGAACATCCGGCACCTGCGGGCCGTCCTCTCGGCATTGAAGGGCAAGACCGTCGGCGCCAAGATCTTCGAGCGCTGCGGCCCGCCCTCCTTCTCGTTCCGGACCATCGAGGGCGGCGTCTACCTGGGCAGGGCCGACGAGGACCTCTACCTGTACCGCTTCCCCCTCTCGGCCGAGCTCAAGGCGAGCCACCGGGATTTCTGGAAGTCGGCGAACCTCTGATCGGCGTCGGCTAACGCGTTAGTCGACT
>CAYNPQ010000100.1:11835-13028 GCA_964399065.1 uncultured Treponemataceae bacterium
GCGGCGCAGCCCTGCAGCGAGGCTATCCACCCGCCGCGGTCCCGCAGCGAGCAGCCGCCCCCCGCCTCAGTGAGCTCGCCGTGACGCTCGCGGATCGCGCGCATGAGGGGCGACTCGAGGGCCTCGGCGAGGCTCGTCCGCGCGGCGCTCGAGTCGGACCAGGGCGCGAAGGGGCAGGCCTCCAACGAGCCGTCGGACGCGAGGTGGATGAAGCCCCTGCCCGCGGCCATGCAGCCGCCCGAGGCCTCCTCGTCGCCGGGGAGGCGGAGGACGGGGTAGGGGAGTCCTTCGAGGCGGCGGTCGCCGGCGAGGGCCGCGTGGAGCTCGGGCCCGAGGGCGAGCTCCTCGGTGCCGCGGAGGGCGGGCACGTACTCGACGAGGAAGAGGGCCGAGGCGCCGAGCCGGTCCACGCCTTCGAGGAAGGAGGGCGAGAGCACGGCGTCGAAGTTGCGCGAGGTCACCGTGACCGAGAGCCCGAAGAGGGCCCGGCGCTCGCGGAGGCGCGCGGCGGCCTCGAGGATCGCCTCGTGGACGCCGAGGCCGCGCCGCGCGGCCGTGAGCTCGGCCCCGCCCTCGATGCTGAAGACCGGGACGAGGGAGCCCGCGGCGAAGAGCTCGATCCAGCCCTGGTCCACCAAGGTGCCGTTCGTGAAGACCGGGGCGGCGAGGCCGCCGAGGCCGGCGGTCCGCTCGAGGAGCTGGCGGCGGAGCAGGGGCTCGCCGCCAGCGATGAGGATGGCGCCGACGCCGAGGTCGATGGCCTCGCGGAAGAGCTCGAGGAAGCGGGCGTCCGAGAGCTCCGCGGAGGGCCCCGAATCGGGACGCAGCGCCTTGGAGTAGCAGCCGGCGCAATCGAGGTTGCAGCGCCGGGTCACGCTCGCGATCAATATCGGCGGCACGGAGCAGCCCTCGCGCGCGGCCGCGCTCCGCCTGAGCGCCTGCCTGCGCTGGAAGGCGAGGCGGGCGACGGCGTCGAAGGCGCCGGCCACGGAGGGGGCGCCCGCGCGGGAGGCTCGGGCGAAGGCCCGCTTGCAGAAGTCCACTATCTGGAGGTCGAAGGAGGGGGTGGCGGTAGCGTACATCGCGCTACTCCTTGGATCGAGGGTGGTCGCCCTTGCGGCGCGGCCTTCCCGCGCCTCGCGGCCGCGGGCCCGCGCCCCTCCGTCGGACGGGGCGCGATTGGGGATAATATA
>CAYNPQ010000101.1:0-9005 GCA_964399065.1 uncultured Treponemataceae bacterium
GCATCCTCGAGCACGCCCTCTCCGGCTCCCTCCTCGCCTGGTCCAACCCGAGCACGAATTCCTACCGCAGGCTCGTGCCCGGCTACGAGGCCCCGGTGAGCGCCACCTTCGCGCAGGGCTCGCGCGCGGCCGCGATCCGCATCCCCGGCTACCTCAAGAAGGGCGAGGCGCGGATCGAGTTCCGCACGGGCGACGCCACCGCGAACACGCACTACTTCCTCGCGGCCATGCTCCTCGCGGGCCTCGACGGCGTGGAGCGGAGGCTCGACCCGGTCGCCAAGGGCTACGGCGCGGCCAAGGAGAGCGCGCGGAACACCTTCCCCACCGGCCTCTTCCACGTCCTCGCGGGGCTGCGCAAGGACAAGGCCTACCTCGCCGGCGCCTTCCCGCCCGAGCTCATCGACAGCTGGATCGCGATGAAGGAGAAGGAGGCCGAGTACGTGTACAACGCGCCCGTGCCCCAGGAATATGAACTGTATTTCTAGCGAGCGGGCGCGTTGCTCAGGGACCGTGCGGATCGAGCCCGCTCGATCCGCTTCGCGAGGCGCCATATTGTATCAGTCCCGCGGGCGCCTCGCGGCGTTCCCCAGGAGTACGAGCTGTATTTTTGATCGCGGGCTCTTCGCCTAGAGGATAGAAGCGCGGGGAGATCCCCCGCGACATACCCACCATTCACGCAAGGACGGGAACATGGGGTTCGAAACAATGATGGGCGATGAGGCCATCGCCCTCGGAGCGCTCCACGCGGGCCTCTCGGCGGCCTTCGCCTACCCCGGCACGCCCTCGACCGAGATCATGGAGAGCCTCCAGGAGCGGGTCGAGAGGGGAAGCGCCTCGATCGTCGCGCAGTGGTGCTCGAACGAGAAGACGGCCTACGAGTCGGCCCTCGGCGCCTCCTACGCGGGCCGCAGGGCCATGGTCTCGATGAAGCACGTCGGCCTCAATGTCGCGGCCGATCCCTTCGTCAACGCGGGCCTCGTGCGCGTGACGGGCGGCCTCGTGGTGGTCGTGGCGGACGACCCGGGCATGCACTCCTCGCAGGACGAGCAGGACTCGCGCTGGTACGCGGAATTCGCCCGCGTGCCCTGCCTCGAGCCGGCCGACCAGCAGGAGGCCTACGACATGACGCGCGAGGCCTTCGAGCTCTCGGAGCGCCACGCCTGCCCCGTCCTCATCCGGATCACGACGCGGCTCGCGCACAGCCGCTCCGCTGTGCGGCTCGCCGAGCCGCGGGCCCAGAACGCGGTGGCCAAATGCGCCGAGCCGAGGGGCTGGCTCCTCATGCCCGCGATGGCCCGCAAGCTCTGGAAGGGAGCCCTCGGCCGCTACGAGACCCTCCGCGGCCTGGCCGAGGAGCGCGCGACCCTCGAGCCGGGCTCCGCGGCCCTCGGCGTGATCACGACCGGGATCGCCCTCCAGTACTACCTGGAGAACGCGCCGGAGCTCCCCTCGCGCCCCGCCCACCTGCACATCGGGCAGTACCCCCTGCCCTACGCGAAGATCCGCGAGCTCGCGGGCAGGGTCGAGCGGATCGTCGTCCTCGAGGACGGCTACCCCCTGGTCGAGCGCATGCTCCGGGGCGTGGTGCCGCCTGACGTGAAGATCGTCGGCAAGGAGACGGGCGAGGTCCCGCCGACCGGCGAGCTCGATCCCGACAACATCCGACCGGCCCTCGGCCTGCCGCCGCGGAAGGGCCAGGCCTGCCGCGACCTCGCGCTGCCGGGCCGGCCGCCCCAGCTCTGCCAGGGCTGCCCCCACGCCGACTCCCTCGGCTTCCTCAAGGAGGCGCTCAAGGACTACCCGACCCACGCGGTCAACGCGGACATCGGCTGCTACACCCTCGGCGCCCTGCCCCCCTACGAGGCCGTCGAGACCGTCGTCGAGATGGGCGCCTCGCTCGGCATGGCCCGCGGCGCGGCCGAGGCCGGGCTCAGGCCAGCGGTCGGGGTCATCGGCGACTCGACCTTCTACCACTCGGGCATCCCCAACCTCGTCGACGCAGTGTCGCACAACTCGAACGTGAAGTTCCTCATCGTCGACAACGGCACCACGGGCATGACCGGCGCCCAGCCGACCATCCTGCCCTCCGAGAAGCTCCGCGCGATCGCCGTCGCGGTCGGCGTCGACCCCGCCCACGTCCACGTCGTGCGCGCGCACCGCCAGGACCACGCGGCCAACGTCGAGCTCATGCGGAAGGAGCTCGCCTACGAGGGCGTCTCCGTGGTCATCGCGTTCCGCGAGTGCCTCGAGGCCCTCAAGAAAGCGAGGAAGGCATGAAGTACGACATCATACTCTGCGGCGTCGGCGGCCAGGGCGGCATCTCCGTCTCCGTGGTCATCGCCCGCGCCGCGATGGCCGAGGGCCTCGCCGTGAAGCAGTCCGAGGTGCACGGCATGGCCCAGCGCGGCGGCGAGGTCCTCGCCCACCTCCGCCTCTCCGACGGCCGCATCGCGAGCCCCCTCATCCCCGAGGGCAGCGCCCGGCTCATCCTCGCCTTCGAGCCCATGGAGGCCCTGCGCTACCTGCCCTGGCTCGCGCCCGACGGCGTCGTGGTCACGGCGACCTCGCCCGTCCGCAACATCCCGAACTACCCCGAACTCGACCGCGTCCTCTCCGAGCTGCGCGGCCTGCCCAAGGCCCTCCTCCTCGACGCCGACGCCCTCGCGCGGGAGGCGGGCAACCCCAAGGCCGCCAACATGGTGCTGATCGGGGCCGCCTCGAAGCTCCTGCCGCTCAAGGCGGAGAGCCTCGAGAAGGCCATCGCCGAGACCTTCGCCCGCAAGGGCGACGAGGTCGTGGCCGCGAACGTGAAGGCATTCAGGCATGGACGCGAAGCGGATAAATGAAATCGTGCAACGCGTCCGCTCGGAAGGGCGGGACGCGCTCACCGAGGTCGAGGGCCTCGGCGTCCTCGAGGCCCTCGGCCTCGAGGCCCCGCGCCACCACTTCGTGAAGGGCTCGGCCGGGATCGCCGGCCTGGAGCCCTTCCCCGGCGAGCGCGCGGTCGTGAAGGTCATCAGCCCCGAGATCCTCCACAAGACCGAGGTCGGCGGGGTCGCCATCGTGCCCAACTCGAAGGAGGCCATAACCGCGGCCATGGCCGCGATGGAGGCCAAGTTCGCCTGCCAGCGCGTGGACGGCTACACGGTCAACGAATTCGTGCCCTACGAGCCCCGGCTCGGCCACGAGATCATCGTCGGCCTCCGCTTCGCCAAGGATTTCGGGCCCGTGGTCTCCTTCGGGCCCGGCGGCATCTACACGGAGTTCCTGGCCCAGACCTTCAAGACGGGGTCGGCCAACGCGTTCTTCTCGCCCGCCACCGCGGACCGGGCCCTCGTCGGCAGGACACTTTCGCGCAACGCGGTCCGGACCCTCGTCTCGGGCGGCCTCCGCAACACGAAGCCGGCCATCGACGGCGCGCGACTTGCCGAGGTCGTGGAAACCTTCGTCGGCGCCGCGGACGCGCTCTGCGCGATGGGCGTCGCCGAATTCGAGGTCAATCCCTTCGTCGTCGCGAAGAGGCCCGGCCGCGCCGAAGCCTCCCTCGTGGCCCTCGACGTCCTCATCAAGGTCGGGAATCCCGAGTCGGGGGACCTCGCCCTCGAGGGCGGGCGGATCGTCAACCGGAAGCAGGCCGCCAGGCCCCTCGGCAGGATCGACAAGCTCCTCAAGCCCGCGAGCGCGGCCGTGATCGGCGTCTCCGAGAAGGGCATGAACAACGGCCGCATCATCCTGAACAACCTCATCCGGAACGGCTTCGACAAGCGGCGCCTCTACGTCGTGAAGCCCGGCTCCTCCGAGGTCGACGGCTGCCGCTGCGTGCCCGACGTCGCATCCCTCCCCGAGAAGGTCGACCTCTTCGTCCTCGTCATACCGGCCGGCCAGACCCCCCAGTGCATCGCCGAGCTCGCCGAGCTCGACAAGGCCGAGAGCGTCATCGTCATCCCCGGCGGCCTCGAGGAGAAGGCGGGCACCCAGGCCATCGTCGAGCGCATGAACGCGTCGCTCGCGAAGGCGCGCGCGGCGGGCGGCGGGCCCCTCATCAACGGCGGCAACTGCCTCGGCATCCGCTCGGTGCCCGGCCGCTACAACACCCTCTTCATCCCCGAGTACAAGCTCCCCATGCCCGCGGGCGCGGTCGCGCCCCTCGCCGTCATCTCGCAGTCCGGCGCCTTCGCGATCTGCCGCATCTCCAAGCACCCCTTCCTGAACCCGAAGTACGTGATCACCTGCGGCAACTCGATGGACCTCACCGTCGGCGACTACCTCGAGCGCCTCGCGGAGGACCGCGAGATCGAGGTCTTCGCGGTCTACGTCGAGGGCTTCAAGCCCCTGGACGGCGAGAAGACCCTGCGCGCCTGCAGGCGCATCGTCGAGTCGGGACGGTCGGTGGTCTTCTATCGGGCGGGCCGCACCGCAGCCGGCGCGGCCGCGAGCGCGAGCCACACGGCGAGCATCGCGGGCGACTACCCCGTGACCCGCGCCCTCCTCGAGCAGGTCGGCGCCCAGGTAGCGGAGACCCTGGACGACTTCGACGACGCCATCACCCTCTTCACCCTCCTCCGCGGCAAGAAGGCCGAGGGGCGCAGGCTCGGGGCCCTCTCCAACGCGGGCTTCGAGTGCGTGGCCTTCGCGGACAACCTCGGAGGCCTCGAGCTCGCCCGTTTCGCGCCCGACACCGCGCCCCGCCTCGAGAAGGTCTTCGCCCAGGCGCGGGTCGCCGAGATCGTCGACGTGCACAACCCCCTCGACCTCACGCCGATGGCCGGCGACGCCGCCTACGAGGACAGCTTCCGCGCCATCCTCGAGGATCCGAACGTCGACTGCGGCATCGTGGGCGACGTGCCCCTCACCGTGGCGATGAACAGCCTCCCCGCGGACCCCGCGGTCCACAAGGAAGACCTGTCGAGGGAGGACTCCTTCGCCTCGCGCTTCGGGCGGATCATGGCGGAGAGCGAGAAGCCCTGGGTCGCGGTGGTCGACGTCGGCGCCCTCTACGACCCCCTGGCCCGCGAGCTCGAGCGTCGGGGCGTGCCCGTCTTCCGCTCGGCCGACCGCGCCTTGCGCATGCTGAACGCCTGGCTCGACCGCCACCTGGCGCGTTAGGCGAAACATCCAGCGGGCCAGTCGGGAAGGAGAAATGAACCGCAGAGACGCGGAGTTGCAGAGAGAGAGGAATGAGAGGAGAAGGATGGTAATGAATTGGGGGCAAGATGGTCATTGTTCTGTACAATGATCATCGTCCTGACCTTTTGGACTCCCTCCCATTTCCTCGTCTTTATCTTCCTCTGCGTCTCTGCGCCTCTGCGGTTTCTCTTTAGTCCATCCTTTACGGCGCGAAGGGCGTGTCGGTCTGCGGGAGGCGCCCGAGGTCGTAGGGCGTGGCCTGGTACACGTAATAATTGAGCCAGTTCGCGTAAAGCAGGTGGGCATGCGCGCGCCAGGTCATCGCCGGCTCGCGCGAGGGATCGTCGCCCGGGAAGTAGTTGCGCGGCATCTCGATGTCCAATCCCTTCGCCCTATCCCGTTCATACTCGGCCTTGAGCGTCAGCCTATCATACTCGGGGTGCCCGGTTACGAAGACCATGCGCCCGTCCTCCGAGGCCGCGAGGTATGCCCCCGCCTCGTCCGAGACCGCGAGGAGCCTCAGCCCCGGCGCCCTCTCGAGCTCCTCGACCGCGACCTCGGTGTGACGCGAATGGGGCGCCGGGAAGTCCTCGTCGAAGCCCCGCAGGATGGGGGCGTTCGCGTCGAGGGCGCGGTGGCGGAACACCCCGGACATCTTCTTCGGGAGGGGGCGCTTGCCGATCCCGAAGTGGCGGTAGAGGCCCGCCTGCGCGCCCCAGCAGATGTGGAGGGTGGACCACACGTTGGTCCTGGACCAATCGAGGAGCCGCGTCATCTCCGGCCAGTAGTCGACCTCCTCGAAGCCCAGGGTCTCCACCGGTGCGCCCGTGACGACGAGGCCGTCGAAACGCTCGCCGAGCACCCGCCCGAGGGGTTCGTAGAAAGCCTCGAGGTGCTCGGAGGACACGTTGCGCGACTCGTGAGTCTCCATCCGTATGAGGGTGATGTCGACCTGCAGGGGCGTGTTGCCGAGGAGGCGGAGGAGCTGGAGCTCGGTGACGAGCTTCGTGGGCATGAGGTTGAGGACGGCGATCCGCAGGGGGCGGATGTCCTGGTGGATGGCCCGCTCCTTGGGCATGGCGAAGATGTTCTCGGCGGCGAGCTCGCCCATGGCGGGCAGGCCCCCGGGGATGCGGACGGGCACGGCGCGACCTCCTCCGGCTCGCTTGACAGCGGATCGGGATCCGCGTCAGAGTGCGGTTACGGAAATATGACGCGGATCGCCGATCGGCGCAAGGCCGGGCCGGCCGCCGCGACGGCCCTCCGGAGGAACCGCATGCCCAGCAAGGAACCACGCTCGTTCGGGACCGCCGCGGTCCACGCGGGCTACGAACCCGAGCCGACCACCCTCTCGAGGGCGGCGCCGATCTACCGCACGAGCGCCTTCGCCTTCAGGGACAGCGCCCACGCCGCCCGCCTCTTCTCGCTCGGAGAGGAGGGCAACATCTACAGCCGCCTCGGCAACCCCACGAACGAGGTCCTCGAATCGAGGATGAGCGTGCTCGAGGGCGGAGCCGCCTCGGTGGCGGTCGCTTCGGGCACCGCCGCCATCTTCAACACCGTGGCGACGATCGCTCGGGCGGGGGACGAGATCGTCTCGGCCTCGAACCTCTACGGCGGCACCTACACCATGTTCGACGCCATCCTCCCCGACCTCGGCATCACGACGCGCTTCGTCGACGCGCGCCACAGCGCGAATTTCGAAAAAGCGATCGGGCCGAGGACGAGGCTCCTCTACGTCGAGACCATCGGCAACCCCGTCCTCGACCTCGCCGACCTCGACGCTATTTCGCGCATCGCGCGGAAGCACCATCTCCCCCTCGTGGTCGACGCGACCTTCACGACGCCCTACCTCCTCAGGGCCATCGAGCGCGGCGCCGACATCGTCGTCAACTCGCTCACGAAGTGGATCGGCGGCCACGGCACCGCGATAGGCGGCATCGTCACCGACTCGGGCCGCTTCGACTGGTCCGACCCGAAGTTCTCCCTCTTCACCGAGCCCGACCGCAACTACCACGGAATGCGTTGGGCGATCGACCTCCCCCCGGAACAGCGGAAGATCGCCTTCGCCCTCCGCTTCCGCATGGTGCCCCTGCGGAACCTCGGCGCCTGCCTCTCCCCGGACGGCGCGTGGATATTCCTGCAGGGACTCGAGACCCTCCACCTCCGCATGCCGCGTCACTGCGAGAACGCGCTCGCGGTCGCGAGGAGGCTCGCCGCCCATCCCAAGGCCGCCTGGGTGCGCTACCCCGGCCTCGAGGGGGATCCCTCGCGCGAGCTGGCCGACCGCCTCCTCCCCAAGGGCGCGGGCGGCATGGTCGTCTTCGGCGTGAAGGGAGGGGCCGCGGCCGGGGCCCGCTTCATCGAGGCCCTGCGCCTCGTCTCCCACGTCTCCAACGTCGGGGACGCCAAGTCCCTCGCCGTCCATCCCGCGAGCACGACCCACTCCCAGCTCAGCCCGGAGCAGCGCCTCGCCGGCGGGGTCGGGGAAGACCTCGTGCGCCTCTCGATCGGCCTCGAGGACGCGGGGGACATAATCGCGGACATCGAGCGGGCCCTCGAATCGGCCTGACAAGGAGCGATCCATGAAGCGCAGGACCATCGTCGCCCTGGCCGTCGCGGCGGCCGTCTTCCTCGCCCTCTTCGCGGCCCGCCTCGCCTACGAGCTCGGGGGCGGCTCGCCCCCGCCCTACCAGGGCGCGCGGCAATTCGAGGAGCCCATGGTCCAGTCCCTGTCCGTCGAGGGGGCGCGCTCGAAGCGCAACTACGCGAGCGCCAAGATCGCCGTGGCCCAGCCCAGCGCGCCCGCCCAGATGCTCGAGCAGAAGTACGAGCAGGTCGCGGGTCTCGCCTCGGCCACGAGGGACTTCGACGCCGACTCGCGCCGCGTCAAGGAGGCCGCGGCGGCGTCGAAGGCCATCGTCCAGCGGGAGGACGCCTACGGCCTTCCGGGCTCGCGCTCCCTCTCCCTGAGCCTCGGCGTCGTGCCCGCGGCCTTCGACTCCGCCGTCGACGCGTTGCGCGCCATAGGCAAGCTCGAATCCGTGACCGTGACCAAGACCGACCGGACCGCGGACTACAAGGCACTCGAAGCCCGGCGCCTCTCCCTCGAGAAGACGCGGGACGGGCTCGCGGCGCTCCGCAAGGCCGGCTCCGACCTCTCCGACCTCATGGCCCTCGAGACCAAGATCCTCGAGATCGAGGGCCAGATCCAGGAGCTCGGCGTCTCCCTCGGCGACTTCAGCGAGGGCAACTCCTTCTGCACGGTCAACATGACCCTGCGCGAGCTCGCGGCCGGGCCCGCGCGGCGGGAACTGCTCCGCGCGATCCTCGCCGCCCTCGGCTGGGCCGCCGCGAGGACGATGGCCCTCGCGCTGGCCGCGCTCGCGGCCGCCGGCGCCGCCTGGCTCGCCTCCCTCGCCCTCGAGAAATACCGCGCCCGCCCAAAGGCCTAGCCTCTATGCGATCCCCTATCATGCGGTCCATTGGTGATAGATGATTCCGCCGCAGAGGCGCAGAGAGGGAAAACGAGCTCTACGAGAATATCGTAAGGATGATCGCTCCCCGATACACGGAAAGACTACGTCCCCTTGTACTTGAGTCAGAAAAGGGCCTTGCATGATCCATCGAAATCGACCCGAAGGGGAAACACGGGTTTACTGCGATATTGAAACGGATACGACCCTTACCCCATGGGAAAGGATCATCACAGCGGCACCTCTATACGCTCTCTCCCATCTCTGCGCCTCCGCGCCTCTGCGGTTTTGACCTTTCCATATTTACTTTTCACCTTGCTGGATCGAATCACGGGCTGCCGCTGGTCAGCCCAGCAGGGCCTGCAGGACGGCGTCGGCCTCCATGGCCGCGGCCATCGCGAC
>CAYNPQ010000101.1:9105-12826 GCA_964399065.1 uncultured Treponemataceae bacterium
AGCCCAGCAGGGCCTGCAGGACGGCGTCGGCCTCCATGGCCGCGGCCATCGCGACGCGGGGGGCCATCGGAGGCCGGTCGGGCCCGACCTCCGACTCGAGGTCGCCGACGACGAAGAGCGAGCCCGATCTTCGTGCGCGCAACGCGTCGAGCGAACCGTAGCCGGCGATCCCCGAGGCCGTGACGAGGGGCGTTCCGGGAAGGCGCGAGAGGACGGCCTCGATGAGCATGGCCTTGGCCTGCGCGGAGTCGAAAGCCTCGACGACGGCGTCGCAGCCCGCGAAGAGCGCGGCCGCGGAGTCCGCGTCGAGCCTGGCCCTCACGGCCTCGACGACGACCCCGGGGTCGATGCGCGCGATGTTGGCCGCGAGGGCCTCGACCTTGGGAAGGCCGACCTGGTCGAGGAAGTAGAACTGCCGGTCGAGGTTGTCCCGCGACACGAGGTCGAAGTCCGCGATCACGAGGGCGCGGACGCCGGCCCGCGCGAGGGCCGCGGCGCAGTTCGAGCCGAGGCCGCCCGCCCCGGCGATGCCGACCCGCCTCGAGGAGAGCCGCCGCCGATACTCATCCCTGGTCATGGCTCCGTGATAGCACGGGTCCGCGCGCTCCGCAAGCTCGGGACGCGGCCGTCGACCCGGCTCAGCCCTCGCGCGGCCCGGCGAAGCGATAACCGTTCTTGCCCGCGGCCTTGGTCCGGTACATGGCCTCGTCGGCGAGCCTTACCAGCCGATCCTGGTCCTCGCCGTCCCGGGGGAAGAGGGAGATGCCGATGCTCGCCCCCACCGACAGGGCCGAGCCGCCGTATTCATAGGGCCGGGAGAGGGCGCGCAGGATCTTGCGCGCCGCCTCGGCCGCGCAGGCGGGGTCGTGCAAGTCGGCGAGCACCAGGAGGAACTCGTCGCCCCCGCCGCGCGCGACCGTGTCGGTCTCGCGCACGACGGAACGGAGCCTCCTCGCGACTTCCCGCAGGACCGCGTCGCCGGCGTCGTGCCCGTGACCGTCGTTGACGGCCTTGAAGCCGTCGAGGTCCAGGAACATGACCGCGGCGAAGCTCCGGTTCCTGCGCGAGAGGCCCATCGCCATAGACAGGCGGTCGCGGAAGAGCCGCAGGGTAGGAAGGTCCGTCAACTCGTCGTGCGTCGCCATGTGCCGCACGAGCTCGTGGTCCCGCTTGCGCTCGGTGATGTCGTCGATCACGCAGACGAGATGCTCCTCGCCGTCGATCGGCAGGCTCCGCGCGGAGAGCGAACCGATGAAGAGGCTACGGTCGGCGCGCAGGAGGCGGCATTCGCGGTTCTCCACCCTGCCGCCGCGGCCGCGGAGCTCCGACAGGAAGGCCTCCCACTCCTTCGAGTCCTCCCAGAGGCCGAGGGAGGCGATCGGCCTGCCGAGCACGGCCCCGCGCTCGAGGCCGGTCATCGCGAGGAATCCCCCGTTGACGTCGACGAGAAGGCCGCCGCCCGCGCGGGCGATCAGCTTGGCGTCGGGGCCGACGTCGAAGACCATGCGGAGCTTCTCGCGTTCCTCGAGGTTCTCGGCGTTCAGGCGCTGGTTGACCATGATCACGAAGCCGAAGGTCCACAGCAGGCTGCCGACGATCGGGGCCGCGAAGGCGATGATGCGCGCCGTCGCCTCGCCGATGTCGCCGTAGGACGCGAGGGGCGGCGCGAGGAGGGTCCAGAGGGCGACGGAGAGCTGGAAGAGCCCGAAAAGGAGGAAGACCAGCGCGGTGAAGGCCGCGGAGGAGGCGAACTGCCTCCGCCTCCCGCGGACGAGGATGAAGGACGTGAGCAGGGACATTCCGCCGGTCGAGATGAACGCCACCGCGCTGCGCCCGGTGATGTCGCTCCATGCGAAGACGAAGAAGTAGTACGCGGCGAGGGCGGCCGCGAGGACGGGCGCGAAGAGCCTCCCGCCCCTGCCCGTGCCGGGGCCCAGGAATTTGGCGATGCCGAGGCCCAGGCAGGCCTGTCCCGAGATCACCAGCGGATTGGCCAGCAAGGCCAGCGCGGCGAACGAGGGCTTCGTCAACGCGAGCATGAGGAAAAAGCCGAGGGCCTGCGCGACGGTGCCGGCGAGCCACCAGCCGGAGCCGCGGTTGGCGCGGTTGACCCTGAACTGGACGTAGACGGCGACGCTCTGCGTCGCGAACACGAGGCTCGCGAGGCATACGACCGTCGGGATATCGAGCGTGAACCGCATCCACTCCACCCGGGAAGCCGGCCGGGCCGCGTCCGCGGCGCCGGCCGGTCCCCTTTACGCGTTATGCGAAACCATCAGCCGAAGAGGTGGAACTTCGCGATGACGGGGGCGAAGAGCGAGGAGACGAGGGTCATGACCGTGATCAAGGTGTTGATCGAGGGGCCGGCCGTGTCCTTGAAGGGATCGCCGACCGTGTCGCCGACGACGGCCGCCTTGTGGGCGTCCGAGCCGGGGCCGCCGCAGTTGCCGGCCTCGACGTACTTCTTGGCGTTGTCCCAGAGGCCGCCCGCGTTCGACATGAAGAGGGCGAAGATGACGCCGACGAAGATCGAGCCGCCGAGGAAGCCGCCGAGGGCCGCGGGCCCGAGGACGAAGCCGACGAGGAGGGGCAGGACGACGGCGAGGAGGGCGGGGAGGATCAGCGCCTTGAGCGCGCCCTCGGAGGCGAGGCCGACGCAGCGGGCGTAGTCCGGGTCCGCGGTGCCCTTGAGGATGCCGGGGATCTCGCGGAACTGGCGGCGGATCTCCTCGATCATCTTGAAGGCGTTCTTGTTGACGGCGAGCATGAGGAGGGCCGAGAAGATCGGCGGGATCATCGCGCCGAGGAGGACCCCGGAGAGGACCATCGGATCCTGGAGGTTGAGCACGAGCTCGGAGCCGAGGAACTTGTCGACCTGCTCCTTGTAGGCGGCGAAGAGCGCAAGGACGGTGAGGGCCGCGGCGCTGATCGCGAAGCCCTTCGTGATGGCCTTGGCGGTGTTGCCCGCGGAGTCGAGGGTGTCGGCGCGCTCGACGACCTCCTCGCCGTAGTGCGACATCTCCGCGACGCCCTTGGCGTTGTCGACGATGGGCCCGTAGGCGTCGTTCGCGACGACGACCCCGGTGAGGGAGAGCATGCCGACGGCCGCGATGCCGACGCCGTAGATGCCCGGCAGGCCGAAGGCGCTCGCCGTGAAGTACGAGACGAGGGTCGCGATGACGATGCCCACGACGGAGGGCGCCATCGAGATGAAGCCGTAGGAGAGGCCGTTGAGGATCGCGAGGGCCGAGCCGGACTTCGCGATCTCGGCGGTCCTGCGCACCGGCTGGAAGTTGTCGTCGGTGAAGTAGTCGGTGGTGAAGCCGATGATCACGCCGACGGCGAGGCCGGAGACGGTGGCGATGAGGGCGCCCTTGTTCCAGCCCATGACGAGGAAGAGGACCGTCGCCAGGACCGCGTAGATGAGGCAGGCGAAGACGGTCCCGAAGTTCAGGGCCGTGCCGGGCTTGCCGCTCTTGCCGACGCGGACGAACTGGATGCCGATGATCGAGGAGACGATGCCGACTATCGCGAGGATGAGGGGCAGGACCGTGTAGAAGGCCCGGTCGGCGTCGGTGAAGCCCGCGCCGAGGAAGCCGGTCGCGCCGATCAGCATGGCCGCGACCGCCGAGGCCACGTAGGAGTCGAAGATGTCGGCGCCCATGCCCGCGACGTCGCCGACGTTGTCGCCGACGTTGTCCGCGATGACGGCCGGGTTGCG
>CAYNPQ010000102.1:0-12739 GCA_964399065.1 uncultured Treponemataceae bacterium
TCGACATCATCGACCCGACGCCCGACGTGATGGACGCCCTCATGAAGCTCGAGCTTCCCGCCGGCGTCGACGTGGAGATCAAGCAGTAGGTTAGGGTCCCGCCGCCGCGGCTCGCCGCGTCGACGGCCCTTTTATTCCAATAGCAGTTAATGCCGGGACGGCGGCCTTCGGGCGGCCGCCCGCGCGTTCAACGCTAGGAGATCGGTATGATCGGATTGATCGGCAAGAAGGTCGGGATGACCCAGGTCTTCGACGCGGCCGGCAAGCTCATCCCCGTGTCGGTGATTGAGTTCGCGCCGAACGTCGTCGTCGGGACGAAGACCGAGGAGAAGGACGGCTACGCCGCCGTCGTGCTCGGCGTCTACGACAAGCGGAAGATCGGGATCACGAAGCCCTACGCGGGGCAGTTCCCCGAGGGCGTCGCCCCCAAGAGGATCCTGCGCGAGATGCGCGACTTCGAGGGCGAGGTCAAGGTCGGCGACAACCTCGGCCCCAAGCTCTTCGAGGGCGTCCGCTTCGTGGACGTCACGGCCACTTCCAAGGGCAAGGGCTTCCAGGGCGTCGTGAAGCGCTGGGGTTTCGGGGGCGGCCGCAACACGCACGGCTCCAAGTTCCACCGCGAGCCCGGCTCGACCGGCCAGAGCACCTATCCGCACCACACCTTCAAGAACGTGAAGCTGCCCGGCCGCATGGGCCGCGAGCGCGTCACGGTCCAGAACCTGAGGGTCGTCCGCATCGACGCGGAGGCGGGCTTCATGCTCGTCCGCGGCGCCATCCCCGGCCCGCGCACCTGCACCGTCGTCGTGCGCGACGCTGTGAAGAAGCAGAAGTAAGGCGGAGGACTGAAGTGGAAAGGAAAGTCGTTTCCTTGCAGGGCAAGGAGCTCCGGACCATCGAGCTCTCCGACGCCGTGTTCGGGCTCCCCATCAACGAGGACGTGATCTACTACGCGATCAACAACGAGCTCGCGAACCTCCGGCTCGGCACCGCCTGCACGAAGGACCGCGGAGAGGTGCACGGCACCAACCGCAGGCCTTACGCCCAGAAGGGCACCGGCCGCGCGCGCCAGGGCGACTTCAAGTCGCCGGTGTACGTCGGCGGAGGCACGGCCTTCGGCCCCAAGCCGAGGGACTACTCGTACGAGCTGCCCAAGAAGGTCAAGCGCCTCGCGATGAAGACCATCCTGAGCCTCAAGGCCCAGAACGGCACGATGGCCATCGTCGAGGATTTCACCGTCGAGTCCGGCAAGACCAAGGACTTCGTCAAGAAGATCGAGGCGCTCGCCCCCGCGGGCAAGCCCGAGCGCACCGTCGTCATCCTCGGCGGCGACGACGCCGACGTGAAGCGCGCGGGCCGCAACCTGCCCTGGCTCAGCTTCCTCTCGTTCAACCGGCTCCGCGCCCACGACCTCTTCTACGGGCGCAAGGTGCTCGTCCTCGAGTCGGCCGCCAAGAGCCTGAACGAGTTCTACGCGGACAAGTAAGGAGAGGCGCGAAATGGAATACGATTCGATCCTGATCGAGCCGGTCCTCACCGAGAAGAGCAATGTCATGCGGGAGGACGGCATGTACGTCTTCCGCGTCGACCCCCGCGCGGGCAAGCTCCAGGTGATGGAGGCCGTTCGCCGCCAGTTCAAGGTGAACCCGGTCTCCTGCAACATCATGAACGTGGCGTCCAAGCCCAAGCGGCTCCGCGGGCGCGCGGGACGGACCTCGACCTGGAAGAAGGCGATCGTCCGGCTCTCGCCCGGCGAGAAGATCGCGGTCTTCGAGGGCGCCTGAGGCGTAAGGGGAAATTATGGGTATCAAGACTTTCAGGCCGAACACGCCGGGCCTCAGGCACCGCGTGCAGGTGGTGAACACCGAGATCACCGCCAACAGGAGCGAGCCCGAGAAATCCCTTACCAAGGGCAAGAAGTCGAACGGCGGGCGCGCCTCCAACGGCCGCATCTCCGTGCGGCACCAGGGCGGCGGTCACAAGCAGAAGTACCGCGTCATCGACTTCAAGCGCGACAAGCTCGGGGTCCCGGGCACCGTCGCCTCCATCGAGTACGACCCGAACCGCAGCGCGAACATCGCCCTCGTGAAGTACGCGGACGGCGAGAAGCGCTACATCCTCTCGCCCAAGGGCCTCGCGGTCGGGCAGAAGATCCTCTCCGGGCCCGCGGCCCCGATCGAGCCGGGCAACGCCCTGCCCCTCGAGGCGATCCCGGTCGGCATCACGGTCCACAACGTCGAGCTCACCCTCGGCAAGGGCGGCCAGATGGCCCGCTCCGCCGGCGCGAGCGCGCTCATCGCGGCCCGCGAGGGCGACTACGTCGTCCTCAAGCTCCCCTCGGGCGAGCTCCGCATGGTCTTCAGGAAGTGCATGGCGACCATCGGCTCCGTCGGCAACGAGGAGCACATGAACGAGCGGCTCGGCAAGGCCGGCCGCACCCGCTGGCTCGGCGTCAGGCCGACGGTCCGCGGCACGGTCATGAACCCGGTCGACCACCCGCACGGAGGCGGCGAGGGCCGCGGCAAGGGCTACAAGCAGCCTGTCACGCCCTGGGGCCAGCCCTGCAAGGGTTACAAGACCCGCGATCAGCACAAGCCGTCCTCGCGCTTCATCGTGAAGCGCCGGAAGTAAGGGAGGAGCCCTAAAGTGTCCAGGTCCGTGAAGAAAGGGCCCTTCATCGAGAAGAGCCTGTACAAGAAGGTCGGGGAAGCGACGAAGGCCGGCGACAAGAAGATGATCAAGACCTTCTCCCGCACCTCGACGATCATCCCCGAGATGGTCGGCATGACCATCTCCGTGTACAACGGCAAGACGTGGGTCCCGGTCTACGTGACCGAGAACCTCGTCGGCCACAAGCTCGGCGAGTTCGCCCCCACCCGCGTGTTCCGCGGGCACGCGGGCAGCGACAAGAAGGCCGAGAAGAAGTAGGGGCGAGACATGGCTGAAAGCAAGAACGGATACCGCGCGACGGCCAAGTGGCTCATCGCCTCCCCCTCCAAGGTCCGGCCCGTGGCCGACCTCGTGAGGAAGAGGCCCTACGCCGAGGCCATCGCCATACTCGACAACACGCCCAACAAGGGCGCCCGCCTCATCAAGAAGGTCGTCGCGTCAGCGGCCGCCAACGCGCTCGACCGCAACCGGAAGCTCGACGAGGACATGCTCTACGTCAGGGAGATCCGGATCGACGAGGGCCCGAGGATGAGGCGCGTTTGGTTCCGGTCCCGGGGCAACGCGGACATGCTCGTGAAGCGCATGTGCCACATCTCCTGCGTGATCGACGAGATCGGAAAGAAGACGGAGGCGTAACTGTGGGAAACAAAGTAAGTCCCGTCGGGCTCCGCATCGGCATCAACAAGGACTGGAAGTCCCGCTGGTACGTCGACCCGCGCGAGTACGCGAAGACCCTCCATGAGGACCTCGCCCTCCGCCGCCGGATCGTCGACATCCCCGAGTGCAAGGGCGCCGACATCTCCGAGGTGGAGATCGTCCGGCACCCCCAGCGCGTGACGGTGGTGATCCACACCGCGCGGCCCGGCGTCCTCATCGGCGTCAAGGGCGCGAACATCGAGAAGATCGGCGCCGAGCTCCAGAAGATCGCGACCAAGAAGGTCCAGATCAAGATCAAGGAGATCAAGAAGACCGACACGAACGCGCAGATCGTGGCCCAGAGCATCGCCCGGCAGCTCGAGAACCGCGGGTCCTTCCGCAAGGCCGTCAAGATGGCCGTCTCGAACGCCATCAAGGGCGGCGCCCAGGGCTGCAAGGTCCGCGTGTCCGGCCGCTTGGGCGGCGCCGACATGTCCCGCACCGAGGAGCACAAGGACGGCCGCGTGCCCCTGCACACCCTCCGCGCGGACATCGATTACGGCTTCGCCGAGTCCTCCACGACCTTCGGCCGCATCGGCGTGAAGGTGTGGATCTACCAGGGCATGGTGTACCGCTCGGACCGCACCGAGGACGCCGGCACCCTCGTCCGGAAGCCCCAGCGCGGGTTCCACGACGAGGGCCGCGACGAGCGCCCCCGCGGCCCGCGCGGCGACCGCCACGACCGCGACGACTCGCGCCGCGCCCCCGCGGGCGAGGGCCGTCCCGAGAGGCCCGTCCGGCCGACCGACGGTCGCGAGGATTCGCGCCGGTCCGAGGGCGGCCGCGACAACGCGCGGGCGAGGAGCTAGGCTATGCTGAGTCCAAAGAGAGTACTGCACAGGAAGGTCCAGCGGGGCCGCATCAACGGCGCCGCGACGCGCGGGGCCAGCATCGCCTTCGGCGAGTACGGCCTCATCTGCATGGAGCCCGAGTGGCTCACCAACCGCCAGATCGAGGCGGCGCGCATCGCGCTCAACCGCTACATCAAGCGCGGCGGCAAGCTGTGGATCCGCATCTTCCCCGACAAGCCCTATTCGAAGAAGCCGGCCGAGACCCGCATGGGCAAGGGCAAGGGAAACCCCGAGTACTGGGTGGCCGTCGTGCGCCCGGGCACGGTGCTCTTCGAGCTCTCCGGCGTCGAGCCCAAGGTGGCCGAGGAGGCCATGCGCCTCGCCGGCTCCAAGCTCCCCGTGAAGACCAAGTTCGCGCTCCGCGCGGACACGGAGTGACGCGATGAAGAACTCGTTCAAGGACATGAAGCGCGAGGAGCTTCTCGCGAAGCGCGACGAGCTGCGGAAGAAGTACTTCGACCTCCGCTTCCAGATGGTGGTCGGACACGCGGAGAATCCCCTCGAGAAGAGGATTCTCCGCCGCCAGATCGCGCGGATCGAGACCCGGATCCGCCAGAGCGGCGCCGGCGAGGCGCCCGCGACCAAGTAACGCGGCCTTGAGTCGCGAGAGAGCCGAGGAGAAGAACGTGGAAACCGTTCAGAACGCCGATCAGGGAAGGCAGACCCTGCAGGGCGTCGTCGTCAGCGACAAGATGGACAAGACCATCGTCGTCGAGGTCACGATGCGCAAGCTGCACCCCCTTTACAAGAAGTATCTGACCAGGTCCAAGAGGATCAAGGCGCACGACGAGAAGAACGAGGCCCGCGAGGGCGACACCGTCCGTGTGATCGAGACGAGGCCCCTGTCCCGCGACAAGCGCTGGAAGCTGGCCGAGATCGTCGAGAAGGCGAAGTAGGGCGAGGGTAGAGAAATGGTGCAAGTCGAATCCATGCTCACCGTCGCCGACAACTCCGGCGCCAAGAGGGTCCAGTGCATCAAGGTCCTCGGCGGAACCCGCCGCCGCTACGCCAGCATCGGCGACATCATCGTCGTCGCCGTGAAGGACACCATCCCGAACTCCGCCATCAAGAAGGGCACCGTCGAGAAGGCGGTCGTCGTCCGGACCCACAAGGAATACCGCAGGTCCGACGGCACCTACATCCGCTTCGACGACAACGCCTGCGTCATCATCGACGCGAACAAGAACCCGAAGGGCAAGCGCATCTTCGGGCCCGTGGCCCGCGAGCTCCGCGAGAAGGACTACATGAAGATCGTGTCCCTCGCGCCTGAAGTCCTTTGAGGAGACCTAGAATGGCCGAGATTAAATTCAAGCTCCGCAAGGAGGACCAGGTCCAGGTCATCGCGGGCAAGGACAAGGGCAAGCAGGGCAAGATCGTCAAGATCGACCGCGAGAAGGGCCGCGCCATCGTCGCCGGGGTCAACATGGTCAAGAAGGCGCAGAAGAAGCGCAAGCAGACCGACCGCGGCGGCATCATCGAGATCGAGGCCCCGATCCAGGTCTCGAACATCATGATCGTATGCCGCAAGTGCGGCCCCACGCGCATCGGCTACAAGATCGACGGCGATACCAAGAAGCGCGTGTGCCGCAAGTGCGGGGAGGCGCTCTGACATGGCTGAGATGAACGCGAAGGCCGCCGCCGCGGCCGAGAAGAAGAAGGCCAAGGCCGCCGAGGCCGCCGAGAAGAAGGCCGGCGGGGCGAGCGCCCCCCTCCCCAAGGGCTACGTGCCGCGCCTCAAGAAGATCTACCGCGAAGGCGTCGCGCCCGAGCTCTTCAAGGAGTTCGGCTACACCTCGAAGATGGAGGTGCCGCGCTTCGTGAAGGTGATCGTGTCGATGGGCGTCGGCGAGGCCAAGGAGAACAAGAAGATCCTCGAGGCCGCCGTCGAGGACCTCGCGCAGATCACCGGCCAGCACGCCGTGAAGACGAAGGCCCGCAAGTCGATCGCGACCTTCAAGATCCGCCAGGGTCAGGAGATCGGCTGCCGCGTGACCCTCCGGGGCCACATGATGTGGGAGTTCCTCGACCGGCTGATGAACGTCGCCCTCCCGCGAGTCAAGGACTTCAGGGGAGTCAACCCGAACGCCTTCGACGGGCACGGGAACTACTCGCTCGGCCTCACCGAGCAGATCATCTTCCCGGAGATCGACTTCGACAAGATCGAGAAGATCATGGGGCTCAACATCGCGATCGTCACGACCGCGAGGAACGACAAGGAGGCGAAGGCCCTCCTTGCCAAGATGGGCATGCCCTTCAGGAAATGAGGAAGGTCGAAACATGGCGCGCAAGGCGATGATACTAAAGGCTGAGAAGAAGCCGAAGTACTCCACCAGGCTCGTTCGGCGCTGCAAGTGCTGCGGGCGGGCCCGGGGCTATATGAGAAAGTTCGACATGTGCAGGATCTGCTTCCGGAAGTACGCTTCCGAGGGGCTGATCCCCGGCGTGACGAAGTCGAGCTGGTAGGAGGTAGCGATGAGCGTAACCGATCCCATCGCGGACATGCTGACCAAGATCCGGAACGCGAGCGGCGCCCGGCACGAGAAGGTCGACATCCCGACCTCAAAGCTCAAGCTCGAGATCGTGAAGATCCTCAAGACCGAGGGCTTCATCAAGAACTTCAAGAAGATCCAGGCGGAGGGCTCCAACGTCATCCGCGTGTTCCTGAAGTACGACGAGGGGAACGACCCGGTGATCCACGGCGTCGAGAAGGTGTCCCGGCCCGGCCGGCGCGTCTACTCGGGCTACAAGGAGCTCCCCCGCGTCTTCAACGGCTACGGCACCCTGATAGTCTCCACCTCGGAGGGCGTCACCACGGGTCGCAAGGCCGTCGAGAAGAAGGTGGGCGGCGAGCTCATCTGCACGGTCTGGTAAGCGGGGGAAAGCCATGTCGAGAATCGGAATACGGCCGGTCCGGCTGCCCCAGGGCGTCAAGGTCAACGTGACCCCGACCCTGGTTTCGGTGGAAGGGCCCAAGGGGAAGCTCCAGCAGAGCTATCTTCCCGAAGTCGAGATCGCCGTCAAGGACGGCGCCGTCGTCGTGACGAGGAAGTCGGACTCCAAGCAGTCCAGGGCCTACCACGGGCTCTACCGCAACCTCGTGAACAACATGGTGATCGGCGTTTCCGAGGGCTTCAAGAGGGCCCTCATCATAACCGGCGTCGGCTACCGTGCCGAAGTGCAGGGCAAGCTCCTGGTCCTCAGCCTCGGGTACTCCACCGACTTCGCGGTGGCCATCCCGGAGGGGCTCTCCGTCGCGGTCGAGGCCAACGCCCAGAAGGTCACGGTCGCGGGCGCGGACCGCTGGCTCGTCGGCAAATTCGCGAGCGAGGTTCGGAGCCTCCGCCTCCCCGAGCCCTACAAGGGCAAGGGCATCAGGTACGAGGACGAGAAGATCAGGAAGAAGGTCGGCAAGACCGGCGTGAAGTGAGGCCCTGAAACATGAGCGTACACGAACTGAACGACAAGCTGCGCAAGCGGAACCAGCGCAGGCAGCACGTCCGCAAGAATCTCTCCGGCACCGCGGAGCTCCCGCGGATGACGGTTTTCAAGTCCAACCGCTACCTGTACGTCCAGGTCATCGACGACTCCGCGGGGAGCACCCTGGCCTCGGCCAGCACCCTCGAGGAGTCCCTGAAGGACGTCAAGCGGAACGTCGAGGGCGCCGCGCGCCTCGGCGAGGAGATCGGCAAGCGCCTCAAGGAAAAGAACGTGGGCTCCGTGGTGTTCGACAGGAACGGCTACAAGTACCACGGGATCGTGAAGGCCATAGCCGACGGCGCCCGCAAGGCCGGGATCGCTTTCTAGGGGGACGGCGTGGACAACAGGGACAGGAACAGAAGGGACCGGGACGACTCCGGCTCCCGCGACAACTACATGGAGAAGCTGGTCAAGCTCAACCGCACGGCCAAGGTCGTGAAGGGCGGCCGCCGCTTCTCCTTCTCCGCCCTCACCGTCGTCGGCGACCGCGCCGGGATGGTCGGCTTCGGCTTCGGCAAGGCGAACGACGTCTCCGAGGCCATCCGCAAGAGCATCGAGCGCGCCAAGCGCTCCATGGTGAAGATGCCCGTGAAAAACGGCACCATCCCCCACGAGATGATCGGCGAGTACAAGGCCACGCACGTGATCATGAAGCCGGCCTGCCCCGGCTCCGGGATCATCGCGGGCGGCCCCGTGCGCGCCATCATGGAGGCGGGCGGCGTGACCGACGTCCTCTCCAAGAGCGTGGGCTCCCGCAGCGCGGTCAATGTCGTGCGGGCCGTCTTCGACGGCATCGACAAGATGCTCGACGCCAAGACCGTGGCCAAGAACCGCGGCAAGGCGCTCAAGGACCTTTGGGGTTAAGCCATGGCCAAGAAAATAGAGATCACGCTCGTCAAGAGCACGATCCACCAGAAGCCCGAGAAGCGCGCCACGGTGCGCTCGCTGGGCCTCGGCAAGATCAGCTCCAAGACCGTCAAGGAGGCGACCCCCGCCGTGCTCGGCATGGTCGCCGCCGTCGCCCACCTCGTCGAGGTGAAGGAGGTCGAGTGATGTCCGACTTCAACCTGCACGCCCCCGAGGGCGCGGCAAAGAAGCGCCGCCGCGTCGGACGCGGCCAGGGCTCCGGCCTCGGCACCACCGCGGGCAAGGGCAACAAGGGCCAGCAGTCCCGCTCCGGCGGCAAGACCTACCCGGGCTTC
Organism: uncultured Treponemataceae bacterium; assembly: GCA_964399065.1. GTDB lineage: Bacteria > Spirochaetota > Spirochaetia > Treponematales > Rectinemataceae > JAKLFE01. The sequence goes on from CAYNPQ010000102.1 coordinate 8,894, forward strand.
GAGGGCGGCCAGATGCCCCTCTACCGCCGCCTCCCCGGGCGCGGCTTCTCCAACGCCATCTTCCGCAAGGAGTGGCAGATCGTGAACCTGGAGCAGGTCGAGGGCAAGTTCTCGGCCGGCGACGTGGTCGACGGTCCCTCCCTCGTGGCCAAGGGCCTCGTCAAGAAGGCGGAGGGCCTCGTCAAGGTCCTCGGCGGGGGCGAGCTCACCGTTTCGCTGACCTTCCAGGTCGACGCGGTCTCCGCGTCCGCCCGAGCGAAGATCGAGAAGGCCGGCGGCAAGGTCGAGACGCCCTCCGACAATACGGCCAAGGCCGGCGCCTGACCCAGGCGCGAAAGAGGCGAAACGACATGGCCGGCAATGCGCTAACCGACATCTTCCGCATCAAGGAGCTCCGCGAGCGGATCCTCTACACGCTCATGTGGCTCGCGCTCTTCCGGCTCGGGGCCTACCTCCCCATACCCGGCATCAACGCGAGCGCGCTGCAGTCCTACTTCGCCCAGGCGGGCGGGGCCGGCGGCGTGACCGACTACCTCGACTTCTTCTCCGGCGGCGCCTTCAAGAACTTCTCGCTCTTCATGCTCGGCGTCATGCCCTACATCAGCACCCAGATCATCATCCAGCTCCTCGTGATCGTCTTCCCCAAGCTGAAGAAGATCTCCGAGGAGGAGGGCGGCCGCAAGAAGATCGCCCTCTGGACGAGGATCGGCTCCATCTTCGTGTGCATCATCCAGGCCTACTCGGTGACGATCTGGGCCGACCGCATCCCCGACGCCATCATCATGGGCCGCGTCCAGTACACGATCGTGGCCATCCTGACGGTGACGACGGGCTCGATGTTCTTGGTCTGGGTCGGCGAGCAGATCACCAAGCGCGGCATCGGCAACGGCGTCTCGCTCATCATCTTCGCCGGCATCGTCGCCCGCCTCCCGAACGCCATGTACGAGCTCGTGAAGCGCATCCAGCGCGACGAGCTGAACGCGATCTACGCGATCGTCGTGCTCGTCATGTTCGTGGCGGTGATCGCCCTCGTCATCTACGAGCAGCAGGGCCAGAGGAAGATCCCGGTCAACTACGCCAAGCGCGTCGTCGGCCGGAGGATGTACGGCGCCCAGAACACCTACATCCCCTTCAAGATCAACCCCTCGGGCGTCATCCCCGTCATCTTCGCGTCGAGCATCCTCACCTTCCCGCTCCAGATCTCCCAGAGCCTGGGCGTGAACTCGAAGTGGCTCAGGGACTTCTCGTACTGGCTCAGGCCCGCCGGCTTCTGGTACAACTTCCTCTACGTCGGGTTCATCATCTTTTTCGCCTACTTCTACACCCAGGTGACCCTGAATCCGCACGAGATCGCCAAGAACATCCGCGAGAACGGCGGCTCGATCCCGGGGATCAGGTCCGAGAAGATGGAGGAGCACCTCTCGAGGATCCTCAACCGCATCATCCTGCCCGGTTCTCTCTACCTCGGCCTCATCGCCCTGATCCCGACCCTGGTGCAGTCGCTGTTCAACTTCCCGAGCCAGCTGGCCTACCTGCTCGGCGGCACCTCGCTCCTTATCCTCGTCGGCGTCGACCTCGACACGATGGCCCAGGTCGAGGCGCTCCTGAAGATGCACCACCACGACGGCCTGTCCCGCAAGGGGCACATCCGGGCGCGGAACCTGTAGAATTTCTCGCGGAAATGCTGTTAAATGGCATGATAGCCATAGGAGACCGGTCATGAAGGTACGGACTAGCGTCAAGAAGATATGCGACAAGTGCAAGGTGATCAGGCGCGACGGGGTCGTGCGGATCATCTGCGAGAACCCCAAGCACAAGCAGAAGCAAGGCTGAGGGGGGGAGGAAGAGGATGGCACGCATCGCGGGAGTCGACCTCCCGAACAAGCACGTCGAGATCGCCCTGACCTACATCTTCGGCTTGGGCCGCACGAGCGCCAGGAAGATCTGCGAGACGACGAAGATCGACCCGAACAAGAAGATGAACGACCTCTCGAGCGAGGAAGTCGCCGAGCTCAGGAAGGTCATCGAGAACGACTACAAGGTCGAGGGACGCCTCCGCTCGGAGACCGCCCTCAACATCAAGCGACTCATGGACATCGGCTGCTACCGCGGCCTGCGGCACCGCCGCGGGCTGCCGGTCAACGGCCAGCGCACGCGGACGAACGCCCGTACCCGCAAGGGAAAGCGCAAGACCGTCGCGAACAAGAAGAAGGCCGTGTGATAGGCAAGGAGAGCCGAAGTGGCAGTCGCTAAGAAGAAGAAGGAAAAGAAGAGCGTATACGAGGGCAACGTCTACATCCAGGCGACCTTCAACAATACCATCATCACGATCACCGACCTGAACGGCAACGCGATCTCGTGGTGCTCCTCGGGCATCCACCAGTTCCGCGGGGCGAAGAAGTCCACCCCCTTCGCCGCCCAGACCGTCGCCGAGACCGCGGTGCAGAAGGCGCTGACGGTCGGCCTCCGCGAGGTCCACGTGTACGTGAAGGGGCCCGGCGTGGGCCGGGAGTCGGCGATCCGCCAGCTTGGCGCCCTCGGCCTCAAGGTCAAGAGCATCAACGACGTGACGCCGATACCCCACAACGGCTGCCGGCCCCGCAAGGCCCGCCGCATCTAAGGAGGGGTAACAAGCGATGGCACGTTACATCGGACCCGTTTGCCGTCTCTGCCGCACCGAGCAGAGGAAGCTGTTCCTGAAGGGCGACCGCTGCAAGAGCGACAAGTGCCCGATCAACCGCAAGGCCCTGCCGCCCGGGAAGGCTCCCAAGTCCCGGCAGGCCAAGCAGTCGGACTACGCGGTGCAGCTCCGCGAGAAGCAGAAGCTCAAGAGGTCCTACGGCCTCATGGAGACCCAGTTCCGGAACACCTTCGAGAAGGCGCTCCGGATGCCCGGAAAGACCGGCGAGAACCTCTTCGGCCTCCTCGAGCGCAGGCTCGACACGGTGGTCTACCGGCTCCGCTTCGCGTCCTCCCGCGCCCAGGCGAGGCAGGTCGTGCTCCACGGCCACATCACCGTGAACGGCAAGAGGGTGAACGTCCCCTCCTTCGCCGTGAAGCCGGGCGACCAGGTCGCCGTCCACGCCTCCTCCAAGAAGCTCGCCCTCGTCAAGGACGCGCTCGCGGAGTTCGGGCGCTCGGGCGTCATGCCCTGGCTCGAGGTCGATCCCGACAACATGACCGGCAAGTTCTGCGCGATCCCGCACCGCCAGGACATCACCGACATGGCCGACATCCGCGAGCAGCTCGTCGTCGAGCTCTACTCGAAGTAAGGAGCAGAAATGGCGCGGAAGAACCTCCTCAAAGGTTTCAAGAGGCCGAAGGGCATCACGTACGAGCAGAGCGAGTCCGGCCCGGACTACGGGAAGTTCATCGCCTACCCCTTCGAGCCCGGCTACGGCACGACCGTCGGCAACACGCTGCGCCGGATCCTCCTCTCTTCGATTCAGGGCTACGCCATAACGGCGGTGCGGATCGTCCGCTACGACGCCGAGGGCGCGCAGCACATCGTCACGAGCGAGTTCGAGACCATTCCCGGGGTGATCGAGGACACGATCGAGGCGCTCAACAACCTCAAGCAGGTCCGCCTCCGGCTGCCCGACGACGAGGAGCAGGCCACCTTCCTCTACGAGCTCAAGGGGCCCGGCGAGGTCGACGGCTCCTTCTTCGCCAAGGACAAGCCGGTCGAGGTGCTGAATCCCGGCATCAAGATCTGCACCCTCATGGACGACGCGAAGCTCGACCTCGAGATCCAGGTGGACCTCGGCCGCGGCTACGTCCCCTCCGAGGTGAACGAGAAGTACGTCGAGGTCGTGGGCACCATCCCCATGGACGCGATCTTCTCGC
>CAYNPQ010000103.1:0-12717 GCA_964399065.1 uncultured Treponemataceae bacterium
GCCTCGACCTGCGGCTCTACTCCGGCGAGGCCGCCGCCCTCGGTTCCATCCCCGCAGAGGCCGAGATCCTCGTCCTCGCCCGCGAGGGCAAGCGGGTCCGCCTCGCCTCGATCGGGAGGGGCCGCCCCGCGACGGCCCTCGCGGGCGGCCTCGTCGAGCTGACGTCCCCCTCCGAGTCGCCCGCCGCCCTCCGCGCCCGCCTCGAGGCCCTCGCCGCCGAGGCGAGGGGCATCGGGGAGCGCCTCGCGGCGGCCTCGGCCGAGCTCCCCTCGCTCGCGGCCGCCGCCGCGGCCGTCGACCAGCGCATCGCCTTCGAGGCTGCCCGCGCGGCCTTCGCCTCCGAGGGCGAGCTCGCCTGCGTGAAGGGCTACGCCCCCGCGAAGGAGCTCGGCGCGTTGGCTGACCTCGCCAGGGAACGGGGCTGGGGCCTCGCCTCCGAGGACCCCGGCGCCGAGGACGCTCCCCCGACGAAGGTGGAGCTCAACCCGGTCACCGCCCTCATCAAGCCCGTCTTCGACTTCCTCGGCATCGTGCCGGGCTACGGCGAGTACGAGATCTCGCCCTACTTCCTCGGCTTCTTCGCCCTCTTCTCCGCGATGATCTTCGGCGACGGCGGCTACGGGGCCATCATGCTCGCGGGCTGCCTCTTCGCGATCCGCAAGTCGGTCAAGGCCGGCAAGGGCTTCACGAGCGCCCTCAAGCTCTTCTCCCTCATCGCCGTCCTGACCCTCGCCTGGGGCGCGGTCACGGGGACCTGGTTCAGCATGCCCGCCGACCGCCTGCCCGGCTTCCTCTCCGCGCTCGCGGTCTGGCCGATCTCCAGCGCCAATCCCGAGGCCTCGAAGAACGTCCAGGTGCTCTGCTTCGTCCTCGGCCTCCTGCAGCTCAGCATCGCGCGGATCAAGAACATCGTCCGGGACTTCCCCAAGCTCACCTTCATCGCCCAGGCCGGCTCGCTCGCCCTCGTCTGGGGCATGTTCTTCCTGGTGCTCAACCTCGTCGTCGACTCGAAGCGCTTCCCCGTGCCGCCGGCCACGATCTGGCTCGTCGCGGGCGGCTTCGCGGCGAACATCGTCTTCGGCGCCTACGACGGGAGCATCCTCAAGAGCCTCCTCGAGGGCCTCAAGGGCATCATCCCCAGCTTCCTCGGCTCGGTCGGCGTCTTCGCGGACATCGTCTCCTACATCCGGCTCTGGGCCCTCGGCCTCGCGGGCTCCTCCCTCGCGGCCATCATCAACACGATGGGCGGCGGCATGTTCAAGGCGGTCGCGATGGCCGCGGCAGGCGCCCTCATCCTCCTCTTCGGACACGCCCTCAACGTGGTCCTGAGCGTGCTGTCGGTCGTCGTGCACGCGATCCGGCTCAACATACTGGAATTCTCCTGCAACCACCTCGGGATGCAGTGGTCGGGCGTCGCCTACGAGCCCTTCCGCCGCACCTGCGAGGACGACGGAAACGCATAGGAAAGGAGCGAACGAATGGATATCATCGGTTTCATCGGCATCGCGGCGGTCTTCGGCCTCTCCGCCATCGGGAGCGGCATCGGCGCGGGCATCGCCGGACAGGCGGCGATCGGGGCCTGGAAGCGGAACTACCTCCAGAACAAGCCGGCCTCCTTCCTCCTCGTCGTCTTCGCGGGCGCTCCGCTCACGCAGACGATCTACGGCTTCATCGTCATGAACGCCATGATGGGCTCGCCCAAGGAGGCGATGTTCAAGCTGGCCATCGGCATCCTCTCCGGCTCGGCCATCGGCTACTCCGCCGTGGTCCAGGGCCAGTGCTCGGCCGCGAGCTGCGATGCCTTCGGCGAGACCAACAAGGGCTTCGCCCAGGACCTCATCGTCGTCGGCCTCTGCGAGACCATCGCCATCTTCGTGCTCGCCTTCACCCTCGCCATCACCGCCTGACGCACGACTGCTCCTGAAGGGGCCGCCCGGCGAGGGCGGCCCCTTTTCATTGCCCCGCGCCGGGTTATATCCTCTCTCCCATGAAGACGACGAGGGCGGTCAAGGTGGGCGGGACCATCGTGGGAGGCGGCTTCCCCGTCTCGGTGCAGACGATGTGGAAGGAGCCCCTCGGGAGCGGGGCCGAGGCCAGGGCGGCGGCCGTCTCCCGGATCGAGGGCCTCGCGGGACTCGGCTGCGACATCCTCCGCTTCGCGGTGCCGGACCTCGCGGCGGCCGAGGCCCTCGGCGCCCTGGCCGCGGAGGCGCCCATGCCCCTCGTCGCGGACATCCACTTCGACTGGCGCATCGCCCTCCGCTGCCTCGACTTCCCCGTGGCCAAGATCCGCGTCAATCCCGGCAACATCGGCGCCGCCTGGAAGGTCGCCGAGGTCGTGGCGAAGGCCCGCGACAAGGGCGTGCCGATACGCATCGGCGTCAACGGCGGCTCCCTCCCCGAGGGCCTGCGCGACAGGCCGGACCGGGCCGCCGCGATCGTGGAGGCCGCCGAGCGCGAGGTCGCCGCCTTCGAGGAGCTCGGCTTCGGCGAGGTGATCGTGTCCATGAAGTCGAGCGACGTCGCCGAGACGATGGAGGTCAACCGCCGCTTCGCCGCGCGCCACGACTACCCCCTCCATCTCGGCGTGACCGAGGCCGGCCCCCTGGTGCAGGGAGTGGCGCGCAACGCGGCCGCCCTCGCGCCCCTCCTCGCGGAGGGCATCGGCGGGACGATCCGCGTCTCGCTCTCGGACAGCATGGAGAACGAGGTCATCGCCGGCCGGGAGATCCTCGCCTGCGCCGGCCTCGCGCGCGAGGGGATCAACCTCGTGTCCTGCCCCCGCTGCGGACGCGCCTCCTTCGACACCCACGCCTTCACGGCGCGCTGGGCGCCCCGGCTCTACGCCCTCGGCATCCCCGCGACGGTCGCGGTCATGGGTTGCGTCGTCAACGGCCCCGGCGAGGCCCGCCACGCCGACCTCGGGATCACCGGAGCCGGCGACAAGGTGGTCATCTTCCGGAAGGGCGAGATAGCGCGAACGATCCGGCCCGAGGAAGCCGATACTGTATTCGAAGAGGAGCTGTCGCGCCTCCGTGCCGGGGACTGAGGCCTCCCGCCGGCGGCGCCGCTCGCATGAGGAGGGTAGGGTGATCGTCCTTCCGCCCGGATCGGGGGCCCGCCGAGCGTTGCTCGCCGCCGCGTTGTGCGCCGTCGCATCGTTCGGGGCATTCGCGAGCGAGGGGGGCGGGGAGAAGAAGGCCGAGGGCGAGGGCGCCCCGGTCGGTCCGCCCCCGCCGCGCCTCGTCGCGCCCCTGCCGATACCCCCGCTCCCGCCCGATCCCACCGATCCCTCCTGGCTCCGCTACCGCGAGGGCCTGGCCCTCTTCGACGAGAAGCGCTTCGGCGAGGCCCTCGACGCCTTCAAGAAGGCCATCGAGGCCCGGGAGGCCCGCTCCGCCGAGGCCCTCGAGGCCATCGACGAGGCCCTCGCCGACAAGGAAGCGTCGAAGGCCAAGGGCTCGACCCGCGCCCTCGTCGAGCTCCTCGCCTCGCGTGACCTCGTCGCGAGCGAGCTCGAGCGCGTCCGCGCCGAGGCCGGCGGCTCCCTCCTCAAGGAGATGTCCCTCCTCCGCGCGCGGAGGGTCTCGGGCCTCCTCGACGCCTTCCTCCGCGCCGCGCGGCTCGTCGTGGACCAGCGCGGCGGCACGCGCGTCGGCGATTCCCTCGCCTCGCTCCGCGACGCCGCGGCCTCCATGCGCTACTACCCCGAGGCCGAGTACGCCCTCGGGCGGATCTTCCTCGCCGAGGGCGAGGTCGCCCTCGCCGAGATCCAGTTCCGCAGGGCCCTCGACTCGTCGGAGTCCCTCGACGTGCCCGCCGACCGCTACGCGATGCTCGAGGCCCTCGCCGAGACCTACCGGGCCTCGGGCAAGGCCCGGGACTACGAGCTGGCCCTCCGCGAGATAGCCGACGACTCGAGCCTGTTCCAGAAGAAGCAGGACGCCCTGCGGCTCGCCATGGAGCGCACCCTCGCGCGGGACGGCATCGAGAAGTTCATGCTCCTCTACCGCGTCGAGGACCGCTTCGCGCGCTCCTCCTTCTCGAGGCTCGGCAGGTACTACCTGGAGTCGGGGAGGCCCCTCGCGACGATCTACCTCGCGGCCGCGGTCGACGCGGGCCTCACCGAGGCCATCGCCACCCTGCGCGCGAAGGAGCCGGGCTACTCCTACACGTCCGTCGTCGATCTCCTCGCGAGCATCGCCGCGGACCGGGCCCTCTCGCGGCACGCCGCCTCGGGCGGCCTCTACGAGGACATGCTGCTCCTGGGGGAGGCCCTCGCCATGGGCGGGGCCGGCGAGCCCGCGAGGGGCATCTGGCGCCTCCTCGCGTCGCCGCGGGCGCCCTCGCCCTGGGGCGCGGAGGCCGCGATCGCCCTGGCCCGTCCCGCGGGCGCGCGGGGCCCCTATCCCAAGACCGTCCCGCGCTGAGGGCGGGCCCGCGGGTCAGGACTTGTTGCGCTCGTCCTTCATGACGCGGCGGACGAGCTCCCTGATGAAGGGATCGCAGATCGAGTAGACGCGCTTGGTCTTCTTGACCTCGGCGGAGACGATGCCGTTCGCCTTCAGGATCGCGAGGTGCTGAGAGATCACGGGCTGGGGCTGGTCGAGGCAGCGCCAGAGGTCCGACACGCAGGGGTCGACCTCGCGGGCGATGAGGCAGAGGAGCCTGAGACGTATGGGATGGCCGACGGCCTTGAGCTTGCTGGCGTATTCCTTGAGGAAGTCATCGGGGCAGGGGCGGTCTTCCACGGGCATGGGCTCAGGGTAGCGCATCGCGCCGGGCTTGGCAAGCTCGCGCGGATCAGGGTTCAGCGTCCGAGGAGGGCGCGCATCTCGCGCTCGGGGCAGGCGGCGAGGTAGTCCTCGTAGTAGCGCCTCTCCTCGACGCCCATCGTGGAGATGGTGAGGCCGAGGACGCGGTCCACGCGGACGATCCTGCAGGAGAGGGAGAGGATGCGGTCCCCCGCGCGGAGGGAGCAGTCCTCGATCTCCATGCCCGGCTCGAGGTCGGAGACGAGGGCCGGGCTGTCGGGGGCGAAGGAGAAGCCCGTGGCGGAGACGGTCTCGAGCCTTCCCGCGACGGGGGCGAAGGTCCTCGGATGGGCGAACATGAAGTCGAGCCTGTCCCAGGGCTCGGGAGCGACGCGGTCCGCGACGCGCGACTCGTCCACGACGACGTAGCGCTTGAGGAGCCTCTGGAACTGGGCCTGCTCCTTGCGGTCGTCGAGGGCGTCGCGCACGACGCCGTTGACGCCGAGGCTCGCGGCCTTCGCCGCTTCCTCGAAGGGAAAGAGCTCGCCCTTGAGGACTATGATGACGCAGTCGTCCTTGCCCCGCTTCGCCCGGATGACGCTCGCGAGGATCTTCCAGTGTCGCGGGAAGTCCTTGGCGCTGACGATGACGGCGTCGGGCAGGATCTCCTCGAGGTTGTCGATGGCCTTGACGGGGCTCCGGTAGCGTATGGCCTCGAAGCCGAGGGGGCGGAGGTAGAAGCGCGCTATGTCCGCCACGCGGTCGTCGTCGACGAGGAGGAGGGCCTTCATTCGGTGCCCTTGTTCATGACCGTGTAGCCGACGATGTACCAGATCCCGTCGCGGCGCTCGAGTTCGTAGTCGTATTCCTTCACGAGGCGGAGCTGCTGGCTCTCGAACTTCTCGAGGACGCGGACGATGCCGCGCGAGGGTGTGTACCTCGTCTCGAGGACCTCGACGTAGTAGGGTAGGACGACGATGTCCTTGTCGACGATGTTGGCCTGGAGGTCGGCGCGGTAGCGCTCGATGATGCGGCGCCGGCCCGCGTCGGACTCGCGGTCGTAGGCGCGCTTCTGCTCCTCGTTGCGCGAGATGAGGGCCTCGAGGTCGAGGTAGAGGAAGAACTCGTTCCACAGGCCCTTCTGGCGGGCGTCCAGGGTGCGGCGGACGACCTCGTCGGGGGGCAGGGCCTGGGCCTTGAGGACCTCGCCGCCCGCGGCCCTGACGGTCTCCGCCGCCGGCGGCAAGCCCGGCGAGGGCCGCACCGAGAGGGTGAGGGCGTTCGAGGAGAGGAGGGCCGGCGAGGCGCCGAGCTCGGGCCTGAGGCTCGCCCTGAGGGTGAAGGCGCCCGGCCCGTCGATCCGGACGTAGCGTCCGAGGCTCTCGACGAAGGAGTATTCCTCGCCGGGCTCCAGGGAAAGCTCCCGGTAGAAGGCGGGGCGGGACTCGCTCATGGCGAGGCGGTAGGCGTCGCTGGGGTCGAGGAGCCGGTTCGTCGGAGTCCTCGCGTCGAAGGAGAGGCTGTGCACCCGGTCGTCCGCGAGCTTGAAGCGGAAGGGCGCCGCCGCGTTGTTCGTTATCGTGACCTTGATCGGGATGTCGCTCTCGGGGAAGTAGATCCGCTTGTCGTAGAAGCGGATGCTGAGCTCTATCCCCGGCGAGGCCGCGGGGGAGGGCGCCGGCCCGGCGGGCGCCTCGGCGGTCGCGAGGAGCGACAGGGAGAGGAGTCCGGCGAGGATCGCGGCGCGGCTCGGGCGGGATGGGGGCGACACGGCCATTCGGCTCCTTCAATCTGGAACAAGGAATGCGTTCCGGCGTATACTCCGGAACGGCGGTACTCTCCAATTGTCGGAATGATACGATGAATACCTTACACCCGCAAGCAGTGCTCGATAGGCTGCGCGCCTATCCACCCCTCTCCGGACTCCTCGCGCGGCTTCCCGCGGGGCCTTCGCCCCTCGACCTGGCCGAGGCCGAGGGCCCCTTCGCCGCGGTGGTGGCGGCCGAGGCCTCGCGCTCCCTGCGAGGCTGCCTCCTCGCCGTCGCCCCCTCGGACCAGGACGCCGAGGCTTTGGCCGGCGACCTCGGTCTCCTCGGGGTCGAGGCCGAGCTCCTCCCCTGGTGGAGGACGGCCGCCTACCGGCCCGCGGGGACCCGCGCCCACGCCTTCGGCGAGCGGGCCGCCTGCCTGGCCCGCCTCGTCCTCGGCGAGGCCCGCGTGGTCGTCGCGAGCCAGCGCGCCTTCGTGACGCCCCTCCCGCCCCGGGAGGCCTTCGCCCCCCTGGTCCTCAAGCTCGAGGAGGGCGGGTCGATCGATCCGGCCGAGCTCGGCGAGCGCCTCGCCTCCTACGGCTACCTCAGGGTGCCCCGCGTCTCGCTGCCCGGCGAGTTCGCCCTCCGCGGCGAGGTCCTCGACGTCTTCATGCCGGGCGACGCCGAGGCCCTCCGCGTCGTCTTCGAATTCGACGCCATCGAGCGCATATCCTCCTTCGACCCCACCCTCCAGTCCGGCACGGGGCGCCTGAAGCGCGTCGCCCTCCGCCCGATGAAGGAGGTCCTGTGGGACGCCCCGCGCGTCGCGGCACTCGCCGCGGCGCTGCCGTCCCTGCCGGGGATCAAGGGCCGCGAGGCGCCCCTCCTCGAGGAGCTCGCCGAGAAGGGCGAGGCGAGGGGCGAGGAGCTCTGGTATCCGCTGGCCTATGGCCAGCAGGCCCATGGCGGGCCCGGCTCGATCCTCGACTTCCTCCCCGAGGGGAGCCTCGTCATGCTCGTCGACCACGAGCGCCTGCAGGCGCAGGAGGAGGCCGCGAGGAAGGAGTACGCGGGACTCTACCGCCGCGCCCTGCAGGAGGGGCCGGTGCCCCCGCCCGAGCGCTGCCTCCACTCCTTCGCCGAGCTCGAGTCGCGGGCCCTCGCGACCAAGGCCGCGACGACCCTGCGGACCTTCGCCCTCAAGGGCGCGGGCGACGCGGAGCGCCTCCGCATGGGGGCCGAGCAGCCCCGCTCCTTCTTCGGCAACATCCAGTACTTCAAGGAGGAGCTCGCCAACTTCCTGAAGTCGGGCTACGAGGTCTACATCGTCGCCGAGACCGACGTGCAGGCCGAGCGCATCCGCACCCTCCTCAAGGGCTTCGAGGTCGAGGTCCTCACCGCGGGCCTCTCGGCCGGCTTCGTCCTCCCCTCCTTCAAGCTCCTGGTCGTGCAGGAGGGCGAGATCTTCGGCCGGCGCAAGCGCGTACCCAAGTCGGTCAAGACCGCGCGCTCGGCGGTCATCGACACCTTCGTCGAGCTCTCGCCCGGCGACTACGTCGTGCACGTGAACTACGGGATCGGCCGCTTCGCCGCCATCGAGCGCATGAAGGTCCTCGGGCTCGAGCGCGACTACATCAAGGTCGAGTACGCCGAGGGCGAGGTCGTCTTCGTGCCGATCGAGCAGGCCAACCTCGTCCAGCGCTACATCGGCAACGAGGGCGAGGAGCCGAAGCTCGACCGCCTCGGCTCCAAGTCCTGGGAGTCGCGCAAGGCCAAGGTCAAGGCCTCGGTGGAGCAGCTCGCGGAGCGCCTCATCCGGATCTACGCGCGCCGCAAGGCGGCCAAGGGCTACGCCTACCCGCCGGACGGCGACTGGCAGCTCGCCTTCGAGGCGGCCTTCCCCTACGACGAGACGGAGGACCAGCTCCGCTGCATCGAGGAGGTCAAGGCCGACATGGAGAGCGAGAAGCCCATGGACCGCCTCGTCTGCGGCGACGTGGGCTACGGCAAGACCGAGATCGCGATGCGGGCCTGCTTCAAGGCGGCCGTCTCGGGCAAGCAGGTCGCCTTCCTCGCGCCGACGACCATCCTCGCCGAGCAGCATTTCGAGAACCTGCGCGACCGGCTCGGCGAGTTCCCCGTGCGCATGGCCATGCTCTCGCGGCTCGTGGAGCGGAAGGAGCAGCGCGCGACCCTGGCCGGCCTCGCCGAGGGCAGGATCGACGTGGTGATCGGCACGCACCGCCTCCTCCAGAAGGACGTCGAGTTCAAGGACCTCGGCCTCCTCGTGGTCGACGAGGAGCAGCGCTTCGGGGTCAAGGACAAGGAGCGGCTCAAGGAGATCAGGGCGAGCGTGGACTGCCTCACCCTGACCGCGACGCCGATACCGAGGACGCTGCACATGTCCCTCCTCAAGATCAGGGACATGTCCGTCCTCAACACGCCGCCCTCGAACCGCCACCCCATCGAGACCGTCGTCGAGGAGTTCGACCCCGAGCTCGTGGCCCGCGCCATCCGGCGCGAGATCGAGCGCGGCGGCCAGGTCTTCTACCTCCACAACCGCATCGAGAGCCTCCAGGAGATCCAGACCTTCCTCGCCCAGCTCGTGCCCGAGGTGCTCGTCGAGACCGCCCACGGCCAGATGGACCCGACCGAGCTCGAGGACATCATGCACCGGTTCGTCCACGGCGGCTTCCAGGTCCTCGTCTCGACGACCATCATCGAGAACGGGATCGACATCCCGAACGTCAACACCATCGTCATCGACCGCGCCGACATGTACGGCATCTCGCAGCTCTACCAGCTCCGCGGCCGCGTCGGCCGCTCCGACCGCGTCGCCTACGCCTACCTCTTCTACCCGGACAAGCGCGCGTTGAGCGAACTCGCCATGAAGCGGCTGCAGATCATCTCCGACTTCACCGAGCTCGGCTCCGGCTTCAAGATCGCCATGAAGGACCTCGAGGTCCGCGGCGCGGGCAACCTCCTCGGCCGCGAGCAGTCCGGCGACATCTACGCGGTCGGCTTCGACCTCTACCTGAAGCTCCTCGACGAGGCCGTGCAGCGCCTCTCCGACGAGCACTACGAGCCCGAGGCCGAGCCCTACCTCGAGCTCGACTACGCCGGCTACATACCCGACCAGTACATCTCGATGCCCGCCGTGAAGATGGAGATCTACAAGAAGATCGCCTCGATCTACGTCGACCAGGACCTCGAGGCCCTCCGCGCGGAGATGGCCGACCGCTTCGGGCCCCTGCCCGAGGACGTGGAGAGCCTCCTCGCCCTCGCCGAGATCCGGGTGATCTGCCGGAAGCTCGCGATCGCGAACCTGAAGGAGCGGGGCGGCACGGTCACGGTGGAGTTCTCGAAGGTCTCGAAGGTCTCGGTGGAGAAGGTGCTCCGCCTGATGCGCGAGTCGGGGGGACGCATCAAGCTCGACCCCAAGCGGCCGAACGTCCTCGTCATCAAGACCGGTTCGATCGGGCTGCGCGAGAAGAGCGAGTTCCTGCGCGAACGACTGGCGGCGCTGATCGGCTAGCCCTCCGCGGGGGCGCTACACGGCCCTGGCGGAGGCGAAGTACTCGGAGAGGATGTCGACCAGCTCGGGCGAGAAGTCGAGGGTCGCGCGGACCCGCTGCACGCCCGAGGGAAGGCGGGTCGCGGCCTCGACCTGGCCCGCGACGCTGAAGCGGTACTTGAGGAAGTAGAGGCTGAAGGCGGCCCGCGAGCCGACGGCCACGTCGTTGGAGCGCAGCGGCATCAGGAACTCGATGCGGTCCACCGCGACGGAGAAGAGGGCCAGTTTCTGCTGTTCGCTCCCGGCGCTCATGACGGCGTAGTTGTTGAAGCCGAGCTTCTTCGAGGACTCGGGGCTGATCTGCACGCTCTTCCCGCGATGGTCGCCCCACTCGGCCTTGAGCCTCTCGAGCTTCAGGAGGTGCTCGCCCAGGATCTCGGCGAGGGCGGGGGGGATGGGCTTGAAGTCGCAGACGACCAGGCCGACCCGGTCGCGGCCCTTCATCATGCCCACGGCCGAGATCTGGCAGCGGCAGAAGATCTTCTCGGGCTCGTGGGCGGTCGGCCTCTGCACCGTGAGGGTCAGGCCCGCGAGCGCGTTCTTGTAGCGCTGGAAGAACACGATCTCGTCCTTCGTGAAGGAGCCGAGGAGCACCGCCCTCGTCATCGAGATCTGGTAGGGAGCGCAGACGAGCTGGTAGGTGTCGACCTTGAGGGCTGTCTGGGACTGGAGTATTCCCGTCGACGAGAGCACGAAGGGGCTGAAGGAGACCGTGGCGCCCTTGAACTGCTCCTCGTAGCTCATCGTTTCCTGTTTTTGCATACGACCCCACTATGCCCATCGAAGGCCGGCCGGTCAAGGCTGGTGCCCGGCACGAGGCCGGCGAGGAAGACCGCGGGGACCTTCCCGGGCGACCAGGGCCTCGCCCTCCATTCCGCGACCGGCGCCGAGCGGACCGCCTCCCCGGGACCCGTGAGGGACGCGGCCACGCAGAGCCTCGTCGCGGGCGAGAGGCAGGCCAGGCAGTCCTCGAGGAGGCGATCGTTGCGGTAGGGCGTCTCGATGAATATCCGCGTGGCCCCGTCGGCGAGTATGCCGCGGTCGATCCGCGCGAGCGCCGCCCTCCTCTCGGCCCGGTCCTGGGGTAGGTAGCCGAGGAAGGAGAAGCGCTGGCCGTCGAGGCCCGAGGCCGCGAGGGCGAGGAGGATCGAGGAGGGGCCGACGAGGGGGACCACCCTGTATCCGCGGTCGTGCGCCAGCGCGGCGAGGGCCGAGCCGGGATCGGCGATGCAGGGCAGTCCCGCCTCGGAGATCAGGCCGAGGTCCTCGCCGGCCTCGAGGGGGCCGAGGAGTGACGGCAGGGCCTCCGGCGGCGTGTGCTCGTCGAGGCGCTCGACCGAGACCGAGCGGGCGGCCTCGGGATCGAGGACGCGGGAGAGGAGGCGCCAGGCAGCCTTCTCTCCCTCGACGACGAAGCGCCGCAGGGTCCGCAGGCGCTCGAGGGCGGCCGCGGGCAGGGCCGCCTCGGGGAGGGTCTCCGGGTCGAGGAGGTTGGGCACGAGGTAGAGGCTTCCCTGCTTCGGTTCCACGATCACCTCGCGAGCATGTCGAGGGCCCCGTCGACGAGGACCCCGAACTGGAGGGCGAGGGCCTCGGGCAGGCCGGCCCCGGCCTTGCGGTACTCGGCGCCGAAGGCCGCCCGCTCCCGCTCGGAGAGGGGCAGCGAGCGCCCGATGATCCTCGCCTCGATATCCCTGAGCCGGAGCGCCCGCTCCCCCGCGAAGGCGAGGCGGAACTCCGCGAGGATGCCCTTCTCGACCCGGGCGGCGAGGGCGAAGACCGCGGTCTCCGGGCCCGGGTAGTCGCGATTCCCCACCTTGCGCAGGACCGACGCGTCCCAGCGCTCGAGGGGGATCCTGACGCGGGTGATGAGCCCTCCCGCGGGGAAGGCGGGCCGGCCGTCGGGGCCGGAGAGGCGGTTGACGTTCATCCACGTCGAGCCGCCCTGGTCGCGGAGCTCGACGAGGGCGTCGAGGCAGGCGAGGGCCGGCCAGGAGTCCATGAAGCGCTCTCGGCAGGCGAGGTTGCCGCCGAGCGTCGCGAGGTTGCGTATGGCGGGGCTGCCTATGCCGCGGAGAGCCTGCGCGAGGAGGGGGGGGAGGGCGCTCTCGCCTATCTCCAGGACCTCGGCGAGGGTGACGCAGGCCCCGATCTCGAGGAAGCGCTCGCTCAAGCCCGCGCGCTTGAGCTCGGGCAGGCCTCCCACGCAGATGACGACGGGCGGCAGGTCGAGGGCGCGGGCGCCCTGCTCGCGGAGGATGTCGGTCCCTCCGGCGTAGAGCAGGGCTCCGGGATGCCGGGCCATCGCGTCGAGGGTCTCCGCGAGGTCCTTCGGGTTGTGGATCTCACTTATCCGCACGGCGGTAGAGCCTCCTCGCCCGGCGCTCGGCGGCGGCCTGCACGGCCTTCACGAGGGTCTCCGGATCGGTGCAGCGGCAAGGCGCGGCGGAGAGCCGCTCGAGCGTCTCCTCGCGCGTGGGGCGGGTGCTCCGCTCGAGGAGGGCGGCCGCGGCCATGATCTTCGCGGCCTCGCAGAAGCCGCAGGTCTCGACGCCGGCCTGCGCGAAGCCCTCGACGATGTCCTGGTACTCGTCCGTCTGCGCGAAGCCCTCGATCGTGACGACCTCCGCCCCGCGCG
>CAYNPQ010000104.1:0-12612 GCA_964399065.1 uncultured Treponemataceae bacterium
GGAAGTCGATGTAGTTGAGGTCGGCGAGCCAGTTCTTGTTGTTCTCGGAGTACATCGTCTTCCCGTCGAGCTTGAGGAAGCGGTCGATCTGCCCGAGGAAGCGCTTCGTGTTGGCGTCG
Source organism: uncultured Treponemataceae bacterium (assembly GCA_964399065.1). Classification (GTDB taxonomy): domain Bacteria; phylum Spirochaetota; class Spirochaetia; order Treponematales; family Rectinemataceae; genus JAKLFE01. The sequence goes on from CAYNPQ010000104.1 coordinate 120, forward strand.
ATCTCTTCGTAGGAGATGATCTGCCGCATGGAGGTCTTGCCCGAGGGGTCGCCGATCCGGGCGGTGCCCCCGCCCATGAGGACGATGACCTTGTGCCCGGCCTCGTGGAGGTGCCGCATGGCGAAGTACGGGACCATGTGGCCGATGTGGAGCGAGGGGCCGGTGGGGTCGCAGCCCTCATAAAGGGTGATCGGGCCGGAGTCCATTACCTTGGAGAGCCCCTCGATGTCGGTGCACTGCTGGATGAATCCGCGTTCGTTGAGGGTCTCGAGAGCTGCGTTCATGCGTTCCTCCGGCGGGGATTATACCCTCGGGCCCCCGCCGCCTCAAGAGAGCGTGTCGGACCGTTGCCGTTCCGACCCCGTATTCTGTATATTTACGCTTACTCTTTCGCGACAGGAATTGAGCATGGACAGGTACGAGGATCCGGAGCGGCCGCTCCACTACCGCTACAAGAGCGTCAACAGGTCCCTCATCGACAAGTACCTCCTCGATCGCTGGTGGTCCTTCGCGATCAAGGCGATCCCCCTGTGGATGCCCGCCAACTTCGTGAGCATCGCGGGCAACGTCGGCTCCTGGCTGGCCTTCATCCTCCTCGCGGGGCTGCACCTCGGGCCTTCCGCCCTCGGCGGCCATCCCCCGTCCTGGGTCTTCCTCGTCGCCGCGCTCTGCGTGGCCTTCTACCACACCCTCGACGCCCTCGACGGCAAGCAGGCGCGGAGGACGAAATCCTCCGGCCCCCTGGGCGAGTTCGTGGACCATTGGTTCGACAGCTTCAACGCCTTCCTCCTCCCACTCGGGCTCATCCTCGCCTTCCCCTCGCTCACGGCGCCCGCCGCCCTCGCCCTCGTCTACCTCTTCGTGGCCGCCGACTTCCTCAAGCTCGAGGAGGTCAGGAAGACGGGCGTCCTCGTCTTCGACGCCATCTCGGCGGACGAGGGCGTCTTCCTCAACATCCTCCTCCTCCTCGCGATCGGGTTCTTCGGCTACGACTTCTGGGCCCGTCCCCTGGTCCTGGGCCTCTCGCCGATCGAGCTCCTCCTCGTCATCGGCGCGGGCTGCCTCCTCGTCGTCTGCGCGCGTTGCCTGGCGGCGACGGGCGGTTTCCGCAGGCTCGCCGTGGAAGCCGGCTTCCTGGCACCGATCGCCGTCTGGACCATCCTCGCCGAGCCCTCGATGGGTAGGCCGGCCCTCCTCCTCGGCTCCCTCCTCCTTGGCTTCACCGCTTCGCGCTTCTCGGGAGAGCTCCTCCGCGAGCGCCTCATGGGCCTCGAATACTCCTGGTTCCCGCCCGATCTGGCGGCGCTTGACGCCGCTCTCCTCGCGACGGTCCTCCTTCCGGGAATAAGCGCGCGGGTCGTCGGCGCGGTCGGCGCGGCTGCCCTGGTCTGGACCCTGCTCGCCCTGGTCCTGCAGTTCCTCAAGGCCGTGACGCGGGTGGAGGACGTCCTCGGGATCGGGCTCTTCGGGCCGGTCGAGCGGGAATCCCGCGGATTCGTGTTCACCTTCCGCGGTCGCAGGGGCCGCGAGGAGAAAGCCATGCCCGCCTTCGTCCATCGCGTCCGCAGGAGCTACGAGCGGACGCAGGACGCGATACGCGACTTGATACGGCGTTCCTGAAGCGCCATTGACGCGCCCCCGTCGATTTCAGCGCGATTTTACGCAGTTCCCGCGGCCTTCCTCGAAGAAAAGGCTTGCAAATTGCCGCTACGGGGGATTATTATACAGGAAACCCGTAAAGGAGATGCCAATGCCTACTGCCAAAGAAACCGCTCCCAAGGCCATGACGAAGGCGCAGATCATCGCCCAGCTCGCCGAGAAGAACGAGCTCACCAAGAAGCAGGTCGCAGCCTTCCTCGACTCCTTCGTCGAGCTCGCCTATCGCGAGACCAAGAAGAACAAGAAGTTCGCCGTCCCCGGCCTCGGCATCCTGAAGCTCAACAAGCGCAAGGCCCGCGTCGGCCGCAACCCCGCCACCGGCGAGGCCATCAAGATCCCCGCCAAGACCGCGGTCAAGATGACCGTTTCCAAGGCTTGCAAGGACGCCATCCTCGGAGCGAGCAAGTAAGCTCTCTCCCGGAAGCCCGGGGCATCCCTCGCGGGAAGCCCCGGGCCGCCTCCCCTTCCCCCCTCGACCTCCCATCCTGAAAGACCTGCCGTGAAGAACGCCGAGACGACCATCGCCAAGCTCGCGGAGGTGGCGATACGCCGCTACGGCATGATCGAGGCCGGCGACCGGATCCTCATCGGCGCATCCGGCGGCAAGGATTCGACGACCCTCGCCTATGACCTCGCCCTAAAGCGGCGCTGGTGGCCCGTTCCCTACGAGATACTGGCCCTCCACGTGGACACCGACGTCGGGGAGCGGCACGACTTCAGCGGCCTCGACGCGCTCATGGCCTCCTGGGGGGTGCCCCTCGCGCGCATAAGCGTCCCGGTGATCGGGCGCCTCAAGCCGGGCGAGTCCATGAACTGCTACTGGTGCTCCACGCAAAGGCGGACCGAGCTCATCCGCTACGCGATGGCCGGGGGCTTCAACAAGATCGCCCTCGGCCACCACCTCGACGACATCGTCGAGACCCTCCTCATGAACATGCTCCACAAGGGCGAGATCTCGACCATGCCGCCCGTCGTGCGCTACGAGAAGTACCCCCTCGCGGTGATACGGCCCCTCGCCCTCTGCGAGGAGCGGCAGGTGCTGGCCTTCGCCGAGGAGAAGGGCTTCCGCGGCCTCACCTGCACCTGCGGCTACGACGGGGCCTCGCGACGCAAGGAGGTGCGGGCCAAGATCGCGGCGCTCACCGCGGGCTCGAGCGAGCTCAAGCGCAACCTCTTCGCCTCGATGTCCCGGGTGAAGCCCGATTACCTCGCCTGAGCCCGAGAAACCGCTTTATAGCTCCGCGACTCCGCATTATAATGGGTGATCATAACGCACGAGCAAGGAGCTCTTATGGACGATCAGGTCACCTGGTGGGCCTTCGACGAGGTCGAGGACTTCATGCGCGCCGGCTTCGAGGCGATCGGCGTGCCGCACGAGGAGGCGGTGGTCTGCGCCAACGTCCTCATCGCGGCAGACAAGCGCGGCGTCGACTCCCACGGCGTTGGCCGCTTCAAGCCGATCTACCTCGACCGCATCTGGGCGGGCACCCAGAACCCCAAGACGAAGTTCGAGGTAGTCAGGGAGACGCCGAGCACCGCGGTCATCGACGGCCACAACGGCATGGGCCATTACATCTCGAAGCGCGCCATGGAGATGGCGATCGAGAAGGCCGACAAGTGCGGACTCGGCATGACCGTGGTCCGCAACTCGACCCACTACGGCGCGGCCTTTTACTACGCGCAGATGGCGGTCGAGCGCGGCATGATCGGCATGACCACGACAAGCGCCCGCCCCTCCATCGCCCCGACCTGGGGCGTCGAGCCGATGCTCGGCACCAACCCCATGACCTGGGGCATGCCCTCCGACGAGCCCTTCCCCTACATGCCCGACTACGCCACCTCGGTCACCCAGCGCGGCAAGCTCGAGCTCTACGGCCGGCTCGGCAAGGAACTGCCCGACGGCTGGGTCATCGGCCAGGACGGGAAGTACCGCCACGACACCCAGGCGGTCCTCTCCGACCTGACCAAGGACCTCGCCGCCCTCACCCCCTTGGGCGGCCTCGGCGAGGACCTCGGCGGCTACAAGGGCTACGGCAACACCCTCACGGTGGAGCTCCTCTCCTCCTGCCTCTCCCAGGCCAACTTCATGAAGGCCCTGATCGGCGTGGACAAGGAGGGCAAGCCCTCCTCCATCGAGCTCGGGCACAGCTTCCTCGCCATCAAGATCGAGAACTTCGTCGAGCTCGACAAGTTCAAGCGACAGGTCGGCGAGATCTGCCGCCAGCTCCGCGCCTCGAAGAAGGCCCCCGGAGCCGCGCGCATCTGGACGCCCGGCGAGAAGGAGTACGAGACCTGGCTCTTCCGCAAGGACAAGGGCGTGCCCTTCAACGCGCCGCTCAAGTCGGCCTTCAAGGCGGTGAAGGACAAGCTCGGCATGCCGCACAAGCTGCCGTTCTGATCCTCCAGTACCGGTAGCGAGACCGGATGGATGGACCGCGGGCGCGAGCCCGCGGTTTTTTTGCACCGCGCCACCCCGCGGAACCGCGCGTCGCCGCGTGGACGGACGCGTTGGACGATCTCATGCTGCCGTTATAATTTCCTTGCAATGCTGCCGGCTTGGCGATAGAATCCTCACATAACTCAGGCTCATCGTCATCCAGTTCAGAAAAGGCGCGCACATGAAGAAATGCCCGCTCCCCCTCCTCCTCCCGGCCATCGCCGCGACCGCATTCGCCCAAGTCCCCTCGGCCCTGTCCCTGCGCTTCTCGCCGGGGGCGCAGTTCCCCTTCGGCGTCTCCGACGCCGAAGGGGAGCCTCTCTACGGGATCGGATACTCGGCGACCCTCGCGGCCGGGTACCGGCCTGGCTGGAAGGCCCCGCTCGAGCTGGCCGGCGCCCTCTCCTACGCGCGGGTCCCCCTCGCCGCCGATCCCTCGGGAGCCGCCCTCGGCATCCTCTCCCTCGGCGCCGGACCGGCGGCGGCGCTGCGGCCCGCGCCGAACCTCGAGCTCGGGCTCTCCGCCGAGGCGGGCTACTCGCTCCTCCTGTTCGGCTCGGCGGCGGCCACGCCCTTCGCGGCCGCCGGGGCGGGCTTGAGCCTCGACCTCGGCCGGAGCCTTTCCATCGGCATCGCCGCCTCCTACAGGGCCCACTTCGGCGCCGCGGAGATCCTGTACCAGGGCCTCGGCGCATCGTTGGGCCTGGGCTTCCGCCTGGGCTCGGCGGCCAGGCGGCCCCTCCTCGAAATCCGCGACCCGAGGATCGACCCTGTCTTCCCCGTCTTCTACCAGCGCTATGACGACCATCCCCTGGGCCGGGTGCGCCTGCGCAACGGCGAGCGCGGAGCGATCGAGGATCTCCGGGTCTCGTTCTTCGCGCCGAAGTACATGGGAGAGCCCAAGCCCTGTCCGGCGCCGGCCAGGCTCGAGCGCGGGCAGGATTCCGAGATCGGGCTCTACGCCATATTCTCCGACTCCATCCTCTCGGTGACCGAGGGGACCAAGGTCGAGGCGAAGGTCGCGGCCGAATACCTATCCGGGGGCGAGCGGCTCAGGACGGAGCTCCCCCTCACCCTCAGGGTGCTGAACCGCAACTCGATGACCTGGGACGACGACCGCAGGGCCGCGGCCTTCGTGACGGCGAGGGATCCGACGATCATGCGCTTCGCCAAGACGGTGGCGGGACAGGCGCGGGAATCGGGGCCCTCGGCGGCCTGCCTGGCCCTCCGGAGCGCGATGGGCCTCTTCGAGGCCCTGCGCGTCCACGGCCTCCGCTACGTGCCCGATCCCGGCAGTCCCTATTCGAGCAGGTCGGCCGAGGGCGCCGATTTCCTCCAGTTTCCCGTCCAGACTCTCTCATACAAGGCGGGCGACTGCGACGACCTCTCTATCCTCTACGCCTCCATGATGGAGGCGGCGGGCCTCGAATCGGCCTTCGTCACGGTGCCGGGCCACATCCTCGTCGCCTTCCGCCTCGAGGCCGAGGAGGCCGCCGCCCTGCCCCGCCCCGGCGACGCGATTCGCGCCGCCGACCGGACCTGGCTTCCCGTCGAGGTTACCATGGTCCAGCGGGGCTTCCTCGACGCCGAGAACTCGGCCGCGGCTTCGTGGAGGGAGGCCGGTCCCGCGGCGAGGCTCTACCCGGTCCGCGACGCCTGGGCCGAGTACGAGCCCGTGGCCTACCTGGGCTCGGACGCGCCGGTCGAGACGCCGGCCGCCCAGGCCGCCTTCGACGCCTACCGCTCCGAGATGGGGAGGTTCTCCGACGAGGCGGTCAAGGTGCTCGAACCGCCGATCCTCGCCGCCCTGCGCCAGAACCGCTCCGATCCCGCGGCCTGCAACCGCCTCGGCATCCTCTACGCCCGCTACGGAAAGAAGGACGAGGCTCGGGCCGAATTCGCCAGGGCCGCGGGGGCCACCGGAACGGGCTATCTACCCGCCCTCGCCAACCTCGGCAACCTCCTCCTCCTAGACAAGGACTGGAAGGGCGCGTCGCAGGCCTTCGCCCGGGCCCTCGCCGCGGATCCGCGCAATCTCGCGGGCCTCGCCGGCTCGGCCCAGGCGGAGTACCAGCTCGGCGACCTCGAGGCGGCGCGGCGCCACTACGAGACCCTGGCCGCAGTCGTCCCGGCCAAGGCGAAGTCCCTGGCCTACATCGCCGCGCCGGCCCCGGCCGGACAGGGGCGCGCCGCCGAGGCCGCGACCGTCTGGCCCCTCTGGGACGGAGACGCGGCCCCCTGAGCCGCCTTCAAGGAGCCTAGCATGCGATACCCGAAGAGAGAGACGATCCTCGCCCTCGCCCTCGCTCTCTGCCTGGTCTCCTGCGCCGACGCCATGCTCGACGATATCAGGAAGAGCGCGACAGAGGCCAAGCAAGGGGAGGCGCCGTCCATACTCGTCTTCTCCCTGAGCGGCGCCGCGGTGACGCGCGAGCGGAGCATCGCGATCCAGCTCTCGGGTTCGGCCAAGGCCTCCGCATGGTTCCTGGGGGAGTCCGAGACCGAGCCCGCCGCCTCCTCGGCCGCCTGGATCGAGGGCCAGGCCCCCTCGACCTTCCTCCTCGCGGATCTCGACGGTCTCCATGTCGTCTACGCCTGGGCGAAGTCGCCCGAAGGCGGCCTGAGCAGGCGGAGTTCGATCAGCGTGACCTTGGACCGCGTCGCGCCGGCCTTTTTGCTGGCGAACGCGGGCGCCTCGACCCTGACATCGCCCAACGCGTCGATCGACCTCTCGTCGACGGAGGAAGGCTTGCGCTGGGCCGTCAAGGAGGCGCCGGCCGCGCCCGCGCCCGAGGCGCCGGGAGCGGCCGACTCGATCTGGACGAGCGCGAAGCCGGCCACCCTGGGCCTGAGCGCGGGCTCGGGCACGAAGACGATCTGGGCCTGGGCCATGGACGCGGCAGGGAACGTGAGCGCGGCCTCGTCCATCGCGGTCCTGTACCAGGCCGCGGCGGACACGCCGACCATCACCCTCGCGGGGCCTGGCTACGACGCGACTCCGTCGGATACGGTGGCCATCTCCCTCGACGGGAACGCCTTCGCCGCATGGTGGCTCGTCAGGGCCTTCGGGCCCGGAGAGACGGCCGCCGATCCCGCGCTCGACGATCCGCTCTGGACGAGGACCAAGCCGACCCAGGCGACGCTCGGGGCGGACGGGACCTACGCCGTCTACGCCTGGGCCAAGAACGACGCGGGGCAGCTGAGCGCCGAGAAGCACTTCTCGATCACGCTTGACCGCGTCGCGCCCGCCTTCGCCATGACGAGGACGAGCGAGGCGACGGTGAGCGAGGCGAGCGTGTCCTTCTCCCTGGGCGGGGAATCGGAGAGTCCCCTCCTCTGGGCCGTCATCGAGGCGCCCGCGAGCCCGACTCCCTCTCCGCCCCTCTTCCCCGGTTCGGAATGGAGGGCCGAGAAGCCCTCCTCCTGCGCGCTGAGCTCGACCTCGGGCGCGAAGACCGTCTGGGCCTGGGCCATGGACGGTGCCCACAACCGCAGCGAGCCGCGCTCGATCACCGTTCTCTACCAGAATCCCGCCCAAGCGCCGACCTTCGACCTCGCCCTCGCCTCGGCCTCGACGACGAATGATCCCGCCGTCGCATTCACCGTCTCCAACGTCGCCTACGCGACGGGCTGGTACGTCGCGGCCTACGCCGCCGGAGGCTCCCCGGCCCAACCGCCGGCGGAAGCCGCCTGGACGGGCACGAAGCCGAGCGGCCTGGCCCTCTCCTCGGACGGGAGTTGGGAGATCGCGGTCTGGGCCAGGAACGACGCATCGCAACTCGCGAAAAAGACAGTCGCCGCCGTCCTGGACCGCGTGAAGCCGACGATGACCTTCTCGCGGACGAGCGCCAGCCCGACCTCGAACGGCCATGTGACCTTCAGCCTCCAGCCCGCCGGCGGGGTGACCGACATAGCCTCGTACCTCGTGAAGGCTGATTCGGGGACCCTCGGAGCCTCCGAGGACTGGAAGGCCAGTGTCGCCTATCTCGACATGGGCGCCTACGGCTCGCACAGCCTCTACGCCTGGGCGAAGGACCAGGCGGGCAATGTCAGCGACCCGCCCCTTGCCTTCGCGGTCGAGTACTGGCCTACGCCGATGGCGATGATCAGCTACGGGCAATCGGCGTCGGGAGGCTCGACCCTGACCACGCGGGACTCCTTCATCCTGACCTTCGACCAGGAGATGGAGCCCTCGACCCTCTCCTTCATCGGCTCCACGATAGGCGGCATCGCGCCGGAGCAAGTCGCTTGGCAGGCGGGCACGACGCCCGCGAACAGCAAGGCGACGGTGAGCGCCCCGGCCGCGGAATGGACCGTCGGCTCGGGCCTCGCGTTCACCGCCGCCTGCGTCTCCAAGAAGGGCATCGCGCTGGCCGCGCCGGCCACGGCGACGGTGAATACCTTCAGGGGCCTCTGCGTCGCCATCAGGACTCCTGCCGGCGTCGACGCCTCGGACGGGAACGCGGGCACGGCGGCGGCGCCGATGCGGAACATCGGGCCCGCCATAACCAAGGCGACTGCCTTGGGCTACGGGACCGGGAAGCCGGCGGAGATCCGCGTGGCCCAGGACGGGAGCGCGGGGACCGTCATCTACCACGCCGATTGGCGGGGAAACACGAATCGCATCGTCATGGGCGAGGGCATCTCCGTTTACGGCGGCCACAACCAGGGCGATTGGGGCCAGCGCGATCCCGCGCTCTATACCACGACGATCAAGGACGACAGTACGAGCGCCGGCACGGACACGTCGGACCCGAATTGCGTCATCGACTGCGGGAGCGGCCTGACGAGCGCGACGGCGATCGACGGTTTCCGCCTGAGCATCGCCTGCTACTCGTATTCCTGCGCCTTGAACTTCCACGGCGGTTCGGCGCCTCTCGTCTCCCGCTGTATCCTCCAATCCGCGGGCGGCACGGCGCCGAGCGGATTCGTCTACGGCGTCATCATCAGCGATTCCTCGCCCGATATCCGCGAATCCGCGCTGAAGAGCCTCGGCGGGCTCAGCGTGACGACGAGTTGCGGCGTGGCGATTCAGGGCGCCAGCTCGCCGCGGATCTCGTACTGCACGATAGAGGGAGGCCGGAGCGACATGTCGGCAGGCACGAATGTCTACGGACTCTATCTCCTCGGATCCGCCGTGAGGCCCACGATCGAGTGCAACACGATCAGCGCCGGCATGGGTTCCTCGACCTACGGCGTCTACGCGTACATGAACGACGGCAACTGCGTCCTGCGCAACAACGTCATCGTGGCCGCCAAGGGGAGCGCCGCGATGTACGGCATCGCGCTCCGGAGGAGCGCCGCGACGATGCAGAACAATACCATCGTCGCTGGCAATGCCGGCCAGGTCAATCCAAGCTACGGACTGCACCTCTACGAATTCCAGTCCGGGGACGGAAAGCCCAAGGCCGAGAACAACATCATCGTCCTCGATACGGGGGGGACGGGGTGCGCCTGCGTGTGGGAGAAGGACCAGTTCTCGGATTTCTCGGCATTCAGGTACAACGATTTCCACAGCCCGAACGTCGCCGGATTCACCCTCTATCGGGATTTCGACACGTCCGAACTCAGCGCCGTCGCCGACGTCGAGAGCGCATTGGCCTCAGACGGCTGCGCAGGCGGGAACAACCTCCTGGAGAATCCCGGGTTCGTCAACGCGGGCGGCGGCGATTACAGTCTCAGGTCGGACAGCGTCATCAGGGATTCCGGGATCAACCTCTCGGCCTCCTTCGCCTCGGACCGGAGCGGACCGGGAACGCGGGGCACGTCCAATTGGTCCATCGGCGCCTATGAGAAATAAGGAGTCCGCGGTCCGGCGCGAGCCGGGCGGGGAGGGATGATGGGTACGGCGGTATTCTCGCAACTCGCCGGCAGCCTCGAGCTGTTCCGGCTGAATCGGTACGGAGGCGGGACGGCCGGGATCCCGGACTGGTCGGGAGCGGGCGCGATCTTCCTCGGATTCTGCGATATCGCCACGCAGGCCTCGATCGACTGGTTCAACGCGAATCTGGGCGCGATCCTCAGTCCGGCGCCGCCTGCCCAGATCAAGGTCGCCTGCGTCTTCTACAGCTCGACGGGCGTCCACCTGCAGGACATGGACATAGACAACGCGGGCGCATCGACCTCGTTGACCTATGCGACCTACCTCCGGGACCATTTCACCGACGCGGGCGGAACCGTCCACTGGAACGAGGTCTCCGCCCATTTCGCGGCGGGCCTTCCCGCGGGAAGCGAGAGGAGCTTCTTCTACATCGTCTGCCCCTACGATACGGTCGACTACGGCATCGTCCATCGCGTCACCGACGGGTGGCGGAACCTGGCGGCGGACAACGGGGCCGGGATTCCCGTCGACCAGGCGAGCCAAAGTACGCAACGCCTCTTCATCGCGAACCGGCTGAGCGATCATATCTCCGCCCCCTCGATCGCTTCCTTCGACAGGGCCTCGGGGCAGGGGGCGCGGACCAACGCGGCCGGCGTGTCGATCAGACTCGAGGCCTCGCCCGCCGACGCGGCCCATCCCTGCTCCTACTTCAAGGATTTCTTCAAGTGGATCGTCAAGGAAGGCTCCTCGACGCCTCCGGTCAACGATCCGGCCTGGGGCGTGAGGGGTACCGCTCCGGCGATGCTCACGCTCTCGCCCGGCGAGGGGACCAAGCGCCTCTACGCATGGGCCATGGACGACTCGCTCAAGCGGAGCGCCGCCGCCGGCCCTCTCGAGTTCGTCTTCGACGCGACGCCTCCCGCGATCTCGCTCTTCAGGTCGACGGTGCCGAGTCCGACCAACGCCGACTCGCTCGGCATCGAGCTCCTCGGCGACCCGGACATCGACTCCTGGATCGTCGAGGAGATCGTTCCGCCGGCCATGCCCGTGACGCCGGGCGCCGGCGATACGCGTTGGGCGGCGAAGCCCGCGACTATCAACCTCGCCGCCCTCGCGGACGGCGCCCATGCCTTCTACGCCTGGGCCAAGGACGCGGCGGGCAACGTCGGACCGAACCCGGCTTCGATCGGCGTGACGAGGGACACGACGGAGCCCTCGGTGTCCTCCTTCGCCTTCTCCCCCGCCTTGCCGAGCCCGGCCGCGACGCGGAAATCGACCCTGGGCTTCGACTTGATCACCCAGGCCGACGTTGTCGCCTGGCTTATCACCGAGAGCGCGGCGCAGCCAGCGCTCGGCGACGGGCGCTGGAGGTCGATGAGCGGAGGGTCCGTCTCCGATATCGTGATGCTTTCGGGCGGGGACGGAAGCAAGACGCTGTATCCCTGGGTGAAGGACGCTGCGGGAAACATCAATACAACGGCTGACGCCTCGGGCAAGGCCCTGGCGGTCGAGTTCGATACGCAGGCGCCCGGCATCTCGAGCTTCGCGCTCAAGCCGATACCTGCGGCAGGCGCCGTGACGAACGCGACTAGCCTCGACTTCGACCTAGGTTCGCCTGCGGCCGATCGCGCGAAGCACTGGATGCTGACCGAATCGAACGTCGCGCCCGATCCCGATGCCGCGGGCTGGAACGTCTATGCCGCCGGGACCTCCCCGACGGGCACCATAGGAGTGCCCGCGGGCTCGGGGACGAAGACCGTCCACGCCTGGGTCAAGGACGGGGCCGGCAACGTCGGCGGGCCCGCTTCGCTGAGCTTCGACTTCGACCGCGTGGCGCCGGTCATCACGCTCTTCAAGAGGACGAGTCCGAGCCCGACCAACTCGTCGATTCTCTCCTACGAGCTCGAGGGCGATTCGGACATCGCTTCGTGGCTCGTGTCGGAGACCGCGACGACCCAAGCCTTGGCCGCGGCCGCGCCGAGCGCGGCCTGGTCCTCGGCCAAGCCGACGATCAGTCTGCCCCTTCCGACGCCACCCTGCGCCGACGTCGCGCATACGCTCTACGCCTGGGCGCGGGACGCGGCAGGCAACATCAGCGCCGCCGTGCCGCCGATCACGGTCGTCGTCGACGTGACTCCTCCTTCGGTGGCCGGCTTCGCCTTTTCCCCGGTCCTTGCCTATCCGGACTGGACCGCCAGCCAGACGGTCGGCTACCAGGTGACGAGCCCTCCCGGAGTGAACGCCACGGCCTGGTTGGTCGGCGAATCCCCGACTCGGCCATCCGCGATCGATCCTGCCTGGAAAGGCTCGGGAAGCGGCTCCATCGTCCTTTCGCCCGGAGACGGCCCGAAGACCCTCCACGCCTGGGCCAGGGACGCCGCGGGCAATGTCAGCGAGGTCGCCGGCCACAAGACCCTGACCGTGGAGCTCGACACCGAGGCTCCGCGCGTCCTCACCATCGATCCCTGGCCCGATCCCGCGGACGGTACGGTCGAGGGTCGGAGGATGAGCAAGCTCGATAGTGTCGAGCTCACTTTCAGCGAAGTCATGCTGGGGGCCGATTCCGCAGCGAACTA
>CAYNPQ010000105.1:0-11007 GCA_964399065.1 uncultured Treponemataceae bacterium
GCGCCGGCGGCGCCCACGGGGCTGAAGTCGACCGCCTACTCTTCGGGGGGAACCGCCTTCAGCATCGCCCTGACCTGGACCGCTTCCGTCGGCGCGAGCTCGTATTGGGTGTACTGGTCAAATACGCCGGGAGTGACCGTCTCGAACGGGACCAGGATAGGCGCCTCGGTATCGGGCGCGGCATATACGCATGCCAATTTGGCGAGCGCCGCGAAGTACTACTATATCGTGACCGCGGTGAATTCCGGCGGCGAATCGGCGGCCTCGGCCGAATACGAGGGAACTACCGTGACCAAGCCGCCGACGGGCTTGATTCCCACGGGAGGCGATGCGCAGGTTGGTCTCTCCTGGAGTCCCGTCGTCGGGGCGGTTTCCTACAACCTCTATTGGGTGACGGGAGATTCGGGCAATTTCTATATCGACGCGACGGGCGTCTCCAAAATCGCGGGTGTATCGAGCCCTTATCAGCACGCGGGCTTGGGAGCCGGAATCTCGTACCGTTATCGCCTGACAGCGATGAATGCGGGGGGCGAGTCGGAGGCCTCGTCCGTCGTCACCATCGCTACGATCCCGCCGACACCGATCCTCAGGAGCGCGACGAGCAACTTCGACTACATCATCCTCCCCTGGGATGCGGCGGCCGGCGCGACCGGCTACAATCTCTACTGGTCCAAGAGCCCGGGCGTCACGAGGCTCAACGGCACCAAGGTCCCCGTGAACAGCACCGCCTACCAGCATTCCGGCCTCGATTTGGGCACGCGATACTACTACATCGTGACGGCGCTCAACGCTTCGGGCGAATCGGCCCCCGCGGCGGAGGTCAGTTACTGCACGATCCCGGCCGCGCCGACCGCCGCCGCCGCCATCGGCGGGAAAAACCAGGTGTCCGTCACCTGGACGGCCTCGACCGGGGCGAGCTCCTATAACCTCTACTGGTCGACGAACTCGGGGATCACCACGTCGAACGGGACGAAGATCGCAGGCGCGACGAGTCCCTACCTCCATGCCTCCCTGCAAGACGGTACCTCGTACTATTACCTCGTGACCGCCGTCGGTCCCGGCGGGGAATCCGCGGCATCCTCCCGGGCCGACGCCATGACGATGCCGGCGACACCGACGGGATTTTCCGTGGCGCCCGGGAACGGCCTCAATACCATCAGCTGGACCGCGAGCACAGGCGCGGCCTCATACAACCTCTACTGGTCGAGCTCGCCGGGAGTGACGACGGCGAACGGAACCAAGATCTCTGGTGTCGCCTCGCCCTATACGCACTCGGGGAGGAACAACGGCAGTGCGATCTATTACATCCTCACCGCCGTCAACGCGGGAGGCGAATCGACGCCCTGCGCCCAGGCGAGCGGGACGCCCGCCCTGCCGACTCCGACGGGCCTCGTCGCGACGCCCGGCAACCGGCAGGTCACCGTCTCCTGGCCCTCCGTCCCCGGCGCGAGCGGCTACAATCTCTACTGGTCCTCGAGCCCCGGCCTCACCGTGACCACCGGCACGAAAGTCGCTGGGGCGGCCTCTCCCTACACGCATACCGGCCGGACCAACGGAACGGGTTATTACTATCTGGTGACCGCCGTCGACGCGACGAGCGAGTCGACCGCCTCCGCGCAAGCGAACGCCAGTCCCTCCGGATCATTCTCGTACGCAGTCTCGAGCTCGGGGACCGTCTACGCCTATTGCCGGGACTCCGCGACGGGAGCGCTCAGCCAAGTATCCACCGCCGCGGCGAGCTCGGGCGCCTCGTCGATCGTCGTCACCGCCAACGGGAAATTCGCCTTCGTCTCGAATTACACAGGAGGCGGGAGTTTCGGAAGCATCTATTCCTACTCCGTGGACGCGGCAAGCGGCGCCCTTTCGTTCCTCGCCCTATACAACACCGGCGTCGTGAATCCTCGCGGCCTCGCCATCCATCCGAACGGCAATTTCCTCTATGCCGCGGGCTCGAGCGGATCCCTGATGATCTTCTCGATCAACAACACGACGGGCGCCCTGGCTCCGGTGAGCGGATCGCCCTTCTCGACGAGCAACGGCGCCTGGTGGGTGAGCCTGTCCCCGAGCGGAAGTTTCGGATACTCCGTCATCCATCAAAGCCCGAATAGCAGCGTGATCGTGAACAGCGTCAACGGCGGAACGGGCGTCTTCACGCCTTCGGTCACCCAGTATGTCGGCGCGAGCAACGCGAACATGCTGTGCGTCGATCCGACGGGGAAATTCGCCTACACGACCTGCGAGGACGGCAAGCTGGGCGCCTGGACCATAAACGCTTCGAACGGGCAGTTGACCGCCATTTCGGGGTCGCCCTACACGATGATGAGCCCCCAGATGGCGACGGTCGACCCGGGCGGTAAATTCCTCTTCGGCGCCGCCAGCTATCTCTACGTCTACTCGCTCGACGCCGTCACCGGCGCATTAACCTCTCTGTACACGTACGGAGGGGGCCTCGTGAGCTTCTCCTCCTGCGCCATGGAGAGCACGGGGAACTACCTCTATGCCGGCACCTCGGCGAACAAAGTCGCGGCCTACAGTCTCAATAAGACGACGGGCGCGCTGACGGAGATAGCGGGCTCGCCCTTCGCCGCCGGACCGAACCTCCTGGCGATCGCGCATGTGAACCAACCTTGAGCGAGCGCGGCGTTTTATGTGGCCCGCCCTGCCTCACCCGCCTGTCAGGCATTTGAGCGGCAAGGCCTCGGCCTTCTCGTGGATGGGGTAGCGCCGGTCTCCCGGGTAGACGACGTAGAGCGCGTCGAGTTCGAGGTCGCCCAACGCGACGGCCATCGAGCGGGTGAAGGTAGGGGCTTGGCTGAGCTTGATCTCGAAACCGAGCTTCCGGCCCCGGTGCTCGAGGTAGAGATCGAGCTCCGCGCCGTTGTGCGTGGCGTAATAATACGGCTCCGCCTCCCGATAGACCGCGAGGATCTGCGAGATGGCGAAGCCCTCCCATGAAGAGCCGACCTTGGGGTGCGACCATAGTTCCTCGAGGCCCCGCAAGCCGAGCAGCGAGTGGAGGAGTCCCGTGTCCCGGAAATAGACCTTGGGAGCCTTCACGAGCCGCTTCCCGACAGTAGCGAACCAAGGCTGGAGAGGGCGAAGGATAAAGGTTCCGGTCAGGATGTCGAGGTATCGCCGGGCCGTATGCTCGCTGCAGGCCAGGGAACGCGCGAGCTCGGCCGCGTTCCAAGTCTGCCCGTTGTAGTGGGCGCACATCGTCCAGAAGCGGCGGAGAGTCGAGGAGGGGACGGAGATGCCCAGCTGGGGGATGTCACGCTCCAGGAAGCTCCGGATGAAGCCGGCTCGCCAATCCCAGGAACCCTCGGTGCTCTCGGCCAGGAGCGATGGGGGATAGCCTCCGCGAAGCCAGAGCCGCTCCCAGGAATCCGGCCCGATCTCGACTTGATTGAAGCCCTCCATCTCGACATAGGCCGTCCTTCCGGCGAGGCTTTCGGAGACGTTCCGCGCGAGGGAAGGCGACGCGCTTCCGAGTAGGAGGAAGCGGGCTCGGTTGCCCGGCCGGTCGACCAGGACCCTGAGGAGGGGGAAGAGATCAGAGCGCCTTTGGGCCTCGTCCAGGACTACGAGGCCCGCGAGCGGTTCCAACACTAGGGCCGGATTCGCGAGCGCGGCCTCGTCGCGCGGATCTTCAAGGTCGAAATAGCGCGCGCCCTCCCTTTCCGCGATGAATCTGGCGATCGTCGTTTTCCCGCATTGCCTCGGGCCGAAGATGCTGACGATCGGGAAGCTGCGGAAACCTCGTTCGATTTCGCTGAGGATCTGCGGCCGGGTTATCATTATTTTAGCTTAAAGCATGAAAATCGGAATGTCAAATGCAGGAATTCGTGGTAATAGTGGCGGAGAAACAGCCGAATGCCCTTCGGGGGACGAGGAATCGCTCGCCCCAATACTGAGTTCCGGGAAGTCGTCGAAGAGCGCCTTGAGTTGCAGGCTCCAATCGCGGGCATGATGCACTTCGTCGACGGAGTGTTTCTGTGTCAAGAACAGATTAAGGTAAATGTTCCTATGATAGAAACGCTTGCAGGTTCGAGGCCTCGGCCCTAGCGCTTCCGCGCGGGCGAGTCGCCGCGCGACTCCAGCGCCGCCTTGACGCGTTGCGCGACCTCGATGCCCATGCCGCCCGCCTTGGCGATGCTCTCGGCCGGGGCCTCGGCCATGAGGTCGAGGGAGCCGAAGACCCGCATGAGGCGCCGGGCGCGGGCGGCGCCCACGCCCTCGACGGCCTCGAGGAGGCCGAACTTGAGGTCGGCCGCGCGGAGCTTCTGGTTGAGGCCGGTGGCGAAGCGGTGGGTCTCGTCGCGCACGGCGACGAGGACGCGGAGGGCGGGGGAGTCGAGGGGGAGGACGACGGGGTCGGGCCTGCCGGGGAGGTAGACCTCCTCCTCGCGCTTGGCGAGGCCGGCGAGGTCGCAGTCCACGCCGAGGCCGTCGAGGATCTCCTTGGCCGCGGAGACCTGGCCCGCGCCGCCGTCCACGAGGATCAAGTCCGGCAGCTCGGCCTCCTCGTTGACGAGCCGGGTGTAGCGCCGTGCGACGGCCTCGCGGATGGCGCCGAAATCGTCTATCGCGCCTTCGAGGCTCTTGATCTTGAAGTGGCGGTAGCCCTTCTTGTCGGGGATGCCGTTGCGGAAGGTCACGAGGGAGGCGACGGTGTGCTTGCCGCCGAGCTGGGCGATGTCGAAGCCCTCGATGCGCGCGGGCGCGGCGCCCAGGCCCAGCTCGCGGCGGAGCTCCTCGAGGGCGGCCGCGTCGCCGAGCTCGCGGCGGCGCTTGGCGAGGTCTTCGACCGCGTTCTGGGCGGCGAGGTTCATGGCGACCTCGTGGCGCCGCTCGGCGGGCAGGGCGAACTCGACGCGTTGCGCGAGCTCGCGCTCGAAGTACTCGGCCACGAGGGCGAGCTCGGCCTCCTTCATGACGAAGATCCGGGGCGGGGGGAGGCGCTCGGCCCCGTAATAGCCCATGAGGAAGCCGGGCAGGGCCTCCTCCTCGGAAGCGTAGAGCTTGGAGCGGAAGAGGTCGCGGCCGGCGAGCCTGCCCTCGCGCATCTGGAAGACGACGTAGTCGACGAGCTCGCCGTCCGCGGCCCAGGCGACGTAGTCGCGGGCCTCGGGGTCGAAGTCGACCGCGCTCGACCTTCCCGCGAAGAGCTCGATGGCCTGCACCGCGTCGCGGAGCCGGGCCGCCTCCTCGAACTTGAGGGCCAGGGAGGCCGCGGCCATCTCCCCGCGGAGCTGGGCGAGGAGGGCCTCGGTCTCGCCGGCGAGGAGCTTCTTCACCTCCTCGACGCGGACGGCGTAGTCCTGGATCGAGATCTTGCCGGCGCAGGGGCCCGGACACCTCCCGATGTGGTAGTACATGCAGGGGCTCTCGCGCTTTTTCATCACGGCGCAGCGGCGCAGGGGGAAGAGGCGTTTTATGAGGTCGAGGTAGGTGTCGATGATGTCGGCGCTCGGGAAGGGGCCGAAGTACACGCTGCCGTCGCGGATGATGCGGCGGGTCCGGAACACCCGCGGGAATTCCTCCGCGGTGACGCGGATGCTCGGGTAGGTCTTGCCGTCCTTCAGGTTGATGTTGTAGCGCGGGGCGTGTTTCTTGATGAGGGTGTTCTCGAGGAGGAGGGCCTCGTACTCGCTCCCCGCGATGATCCACTCGATCTCGGCTATGCGGGCGACGAGGTGGCGGGTCTTGGCCTCCTTGCGGCCCGTGAAGTACGAGGTCAGGCGGTTGCGGAGGACCTTGGCCTTGCCGACGTAGATGATCGTCCCCTCGTCGTCCTTCATGAGGTAGACGCCGGGCTCGAGGGGTGCCTGGCGGACCAGGGCGCGGAGGCGGGCGGTCCTGGAGGGGGGCTTGGTTCCGGGTGAGGGCTTCCCCTCGGCTTCTTGGTCGGGCATGGCTTGTTTATTAATGTACGGAATATCGAGCCGGTTGGGAATACGCCGTGACCGGCGCCAGACTCCACGATGATATGTAAGCCATACTCGGACGATGAATGGAAAGTTGGGCGGGAGGTACCCGACTCGCGCGTTATGGCGAACAGGTGCATCACCGGCCCCGCGAGGAGTGCGCATCGATTCCGGAAGTCGGCTTGGAAGAGAGGGGCGCGGGGGCGAGGAACCTTCCCGAAGGTTCCTTCCCCCGCTCTTCTTCGACTGGAGAGATGAAGCCTCTCTCGATGCCCGCCGCCTTATGCGTACGCGAAACCGATGATATACTTCCATCACTCCTCGCAAAGTCGACGCCCCTGCGCCAAAGGGAGGCGACCATGCATAGTCCTTCGCCGCGTCCCGCCTTCATCGTCATCCTCGCATTGGCTTTCGGACTGTCCGTGGAACTCGCCGCGCAGGAGGGCTTCGTCCGCGTGCCCGCGGGCGGCTTCATGATGGGTTCGCCTTTCACGGAGCCGAACAGGGGCAGGGACGAGGGACCACAGCACGAGGTCAGCCTCGCGGCCTTCTCGATCGGGCGCTGCGAGGTCACCCAGGCCGAGTGGGTCGCGGTGATGGGAAGCAACCCGAGCAGGTTCGTGGGGGAGCGCAACCCGGTCGAGGGCGTGAGCTGGTACGAGGCCCTCGTGTACTGCAACAGGCGGAGCATCGGCGAGGGACTGTCCCCCTGCTACAGCATCAAGGGCGGCGTCGATCCGGCCGACTGGGGGGGCGTGCCGGCGGGCGCGAGCGGAGCCTGGAACGCGGTGCTCTGCGATTTCTCGGCCGAGGGTTACCGCCTGCCGACGGAGGCGGAGTGGGAGTACGCCTGCCGCGCGGGGACGAGCGGAGCGACGGCCTTCGGCGAGTCCCTGGTCGCGAGCCAGGCCAACTTCGAGGGCGGCTATCCCTACAACTCGACGACGAAGGGCGAGGCCCTGAAGAGGACAGTCCCGGTCGGGAGCTACGAGGCGAACGCCTGGGGGCTCCACGACATGCACGGGAATGTATGGGAATGGTGCTGGGACCATTATTCGAGCGTGTACTACGCCGGTTCGCCGGGGACTGACCCCCGCGGCCCCGAAGGGGGGCGCTACCGCGTCATGCGCGGCGGTTCCTGGAGCAATTACGGCTACCGACTGCGCTCGGCCGTCCGGCGCGACGAAGACGCTTTCTACCGCGACGCCGACGACGGCCTCCGGCTCGTCAGGGGGAGATAGCTCGGCTTATCTATTTATTCCATATGATCTTAGTCCTAATAGCTAAAATCCTGCCCGTACTGTACGATAATCAATGTACGGAAGAATGCGCCCCACGCTGATATGCCTCGCCCTCGCCCTGCTCGCGACCGTCCCGGCGCGCGCCCTCGAACAGAGGCTGGTCCTCGCCCCGGGGGGCGCCCCGGGGGGCTCTCCGGGCGGCGCGTCGGGGACGGGGCTGCCTGCGGAGGGTGCGGGGCTCGAGCCGGGCAGTCCCCGCGCCTTCGGGGCCTGGACCGCCGACGGGGCGGTGACGCGCAAGGGCTTCAAGGGCAGGGAGGACTATGTCCTCGCCCAGGCCGCCTACGCCCCCGACCCCTCGGCCGACCTCCTCCTCCACCTCGACTCCAAGGCACAGGGCGACGCGGTCGGGCACTGGGAGGTCGCGGCGGGCCCCGATTACTCGGTGGACGCCGAGCGCGCCCTCCTCGGCGCGGGGGCGGGCTCCTTCCGGGGCTCGGGCTCGGCCCTGTCCCTCTCGCCGCGGCCCGGGGCCCTCCTGGCCCGCGACTCGCGCTTCCGCGACTTCAGCCTGGAGTTCTGGCTCTACCCGGCGAACGCCGAGAACGGGGAGGTGGTCCTCCTCTGGCAATCGGCGCGCAACCTGCCGGGCGGCGTCCTCTCGCAGCAGCTCTCCTGCGTGGTGGCGGGCGGCCGCCTCATGTGGAGCCTCGTGAACTTCTTCGCCCCGCCCGGCGCCCGCGCGCCCGAGGCGGCCGCGAGCCGCGTCGAGCTCCGCGCCCGGGGCGCCCTCGTGCCGAGGACCTGGTCCCACCACCTCCTCCGCTACGACGGCGACACGGGCCTCGTCGAGTACCTGGTCGACGGGCAGCCCGAGGCCACGGCCTACGCGACCTCCACGGGCCGCGAGGGCGGGGAGCTCCGCGAGCCGGCCATCGGCGCCGCCTCGCCCCTCAGGCTCTTCCCGGCCTACGCCGGGCTCGCGGACGAGGTCCGGCTCTCCGCGCGCTTCGTCGAGGCCCCGAGCCTCAGGCCCTACGGCCGCGACTCGGGCCTCGTCCTCTCCCCGATAGCGGACCTCGGCTTCGGCAACTCACGGATTCTCTCGGTGGAGCTCGAGGGCAGGACCCCCGGGGGCACGGGCATCGAGCTCGAGTACCGCGCGGCCGACGACTGGACCGCCTGGCGCTCGGGCGCCGCGGCCTGGATCCCGCTGCGGCCGGGCGAGGCCCTGCCGGCCTCGGCGAGGGGGCGCTACGTGCAGCTCCGCGCCGAGCTCTTCCCCGACGGCACCGGCAGGCTCACGCCCTCCCTCTCCTCGCTCTCGATCCGCTTCGAGCCCGACCCGCCGCCCCCGCCGCCCGCCCGCGTCGTCGCGGTCCCGCGCGACGGCGCGATCGAGCTCCGCTGGTCCCGCGTGCCGGAGTCGGACGTCGCGGGCTACCTCGTGTTCTACGGCGACGCTCCCGGCGAGTACCTCGGGACGGGGATCCCCCTCGGCCCGAGCCCCATCGACGCGGGTAGCGCCGATTCGATCCTGCTCGGCGGCCTCCCCAACGGGAGGCTCCTCTACTTCGCTATCGCGGCCTACGACGCGGCCGCGGGCTCCGCGCGAGGCGGGGCCGCATCCCGGGCCGGCGACTTCTCCGCGGAGATCTCCGCCCGTCCCTCCAGGACCGCACGATGACGACGAAAGAGGCCAAGGCCCAGGTTCCCCACCTCGAGCGCGCCCGGGCGGCGCTGAAGCTCCGCGACTTCGAGGTGGCCGAGCGCCACGCCCGCGCCTACCTCATGGACAGGCCCGAGTCCGACGAGGCCCGCCTCGTCCTCGGCACGGTCTACCTGCGCACCGACCGCGCGCAGGAGGCCCTGCAGGCCTTCACGAGCGTGCTCGCGCGCTCTCCCGGCAACGTCGAGGCCCTGCTGAACGCGGGCGCCGCCTACCTGCGCCTCGGCAAGCCGCAGGACGCGATAGCCGCGCTCGAGCGGGCCCTCGAGGCGGACCAGGACAACGCCGAGGTCCTCTTCACCCTCGGCAACGCCCACCGCCAGACGGGCAGCCTCAAGATGGCCGAGATGGCCTACGCGCGGGCCATCGAGCTCGACCCCGAGCACGTCCTCGCCTACAACAACCTCGGCGCGGTGTACCGCGCGATGGGCGATTCCGAGAAGGCCGTCCGCGTCTTCTGGAAGGGCCTCCAGGTCGACCCGAACTACCCCTCCTTCCACTACAACCTCGGCTACGCCTACTCCTCCCTCGGCAAGCACGAGGAGGCCTGCCGCGAGTACGAGCAGGCCGTGAAGGCCCGGCCGGGCTGGGTCGACGCGATGAACAAGTACGGGCTCGCCCTCCTGCAGAAGGGCGACCTCCGCAGAGCCCGCGACCTCTTCTCCCAGGTGCTCGCGATCGAGCCCGGGAACGTCGAGGCCCGCAACGACATGGGCCTCGCCTACGCCGAGGAGGGCAAGGTCGACGACGCGCTCCGCTGGTATCGGCAGGCCCTCGAGGCCGACCCGGGCTTCGTCCGCGCCTCGCTCAACATCGAGCAGCTCCTCGAGAAGGCCGGGCGCTGGGACGCCGCGCTGCAGGAGATCACGCGGCTCGTCGAGGTGATGCCCGACAACGACGAGCTCCGCGTCCACCTCGCCTCGCTCTACGCCAACCTCGGCCGCCACAAGGACGCCAAGGACTCGCTCGAGGAGGTCTTGCGGCGGCGGCCCGACGACGTGAAGGCCCTGAAGCCCTACGCCGCCTCGCTCGAGAAGCTCGGCGACTCCGCCACCGCGGCGAGGATCTACGAGAAGATCCTCCGCCTCGATCCCAAGGAGGTCGGCTTCCGCGTCGACCTGGCCCGGCTGGCCGCGGACCGCGGGGACTTCGGCCGCGCCGAGACCGAGCTCGTCGAGTACCTCCGCGCCCGGCCCGGCGACAAGCGGGCCCGCCTCGAGCTCGCCAAGGCCCGGGCGCGCAAGGGCGACTGGGCGGGCTCGAAGGCCACGTTGGTCGAACTCGAGCGCGACTTCCCCGACGACCCCTCGGTCCAGCTCGAGCTCTCGGCCGCCTACCGCGCCCTCGGCGAGAAGGAGAAGTCGGTCGTCGCCGCCGAGCGCCTCGTGACCCTGCGCGGTCGCGACGCGAACGCCGAGGACCCCGACGCCATCCTCGCGGGCCTCGACGTCCTCGAGGGAGCGGTCAAGAACTACTCCTCCGGGGTCCGCGACGCCTGGGAGCGCAACCTCCGCGTGCTCAAGGACTCCCTCGCCAAGGCCGGCGACGCGGCCGAGGGGCGGGAGTCCGCCGGCCCCGAGGGCCAGGAGGCCGAGCCCTTCCTCGGCGGGGCCTCGATGACCCCGCCGACCATCGAGGTCGACGAGGACTCGGAGATCCTCTTCCTCGACGAGCGCGAGGAGGAGCTCCTCGAGGAGCCCCTCGACGAGATCGAGGAGCCGCCCTTCGCCGAGGAGGCGGAGGAGGAGGACGAGCCGAAGCACGACTTCGACGAGATCATCGACGCCAGCGACAGGAGGCCCGAGCCCGAGCGGCGATCGGAGCCCGAGCGCCCGAACGGCGCCGACCGCGGCCCGGAGCGGCCGGAGCCGCCCCGCGAGCAGTGGCCTCCCGCGCCCCAGCAACAGCCCCACTATCCGCCCCAACAGTATCCGCCGCCGCAGTACCCGCCTCCCCAGTATCCTCCGCCCCAGTATCCTCCGCCCCAGTACCAGGCTCCGTCCATGCCCGCGCCCGCGTACCAGACCCCTCCCATGCCCGCGCCCGCGTACCGGTCCCCTCCCGAGCCGCGGCGCGCGCCGCCGCCGCCGCGGCAGCGCTACGCTCCGCC
>CAYNPQ010000105.1:11107-12358 GCA_964399065.1 uncultured Treponemataceae bacterium
GAGGCCGCGTCGGAGCCGGAGGCTGAGCCGGAGGCTGAGGACCTGGCCGAGTACATCGAAGAACCCAGCTTCGAGGACGAGGGCCTGTCCCCGGACGAGGAGAACCTCGTCCCCGACGGCGTCTTCCTCGAGGAGGGATCCCTGCCCGGCGAGGAGGAGGGAGCCTCGTCCGAGGAGCCCTCCGCCGACGAGCTGCCCCTCGACGAGGTCCTGTCGGGGGAAACCGGTGAAGCCGCGGGGCCCGGGGAATCGGAAGAGCCCGAGGCTCCGGCGCAGTCCGACGAGACGTTGGGCGAAACCGAAGTCCCGGCCCTCTCCCTCGAGGAGGAGGCCGAGGACGTCTGGGCCGAGGGGCCGCTCCCGGGCGACGCGTTGCCCGAAACCGAAATGCCCCCGCCGGCCTTCGAGGCTCCTCCGCGTTTCGAGGCCGCCCCGGCCCCGCGGCACGCTCCGGAGCCGCGCCGCGAGCCCCGTCGCGAGCCGCCGCCGCGTCCCGCCGCCCCCGCGGCGCGCGCCGCGCCGGCCCCCGAGCCGGCCCGCGCCCCCGAGTCCGCGGCGGCCGCTCGCAAGGAGCTCCTCGGCCCGAAGACCGCGAGCCTCCTCGAATATCTCGAAGGACTGTCCGGGGCCCTGCCCCGCGACAAGCTCGCCGAATTCGAGTCTTCCGGGCTCAAGGCCAAGATGGATTCCCTGATCGAGCGGCTCAAGACCGGCCCGGGCTCGCGCCTGGCGGCGCGGCCGGCGCCTCCGCCGATCGGCCTCCTCGCGGCCGGCGAGGCGAGCCGCAAGACCGACCCGCGCCGCTCGCCCCAGGGCAGGCGCTCGGGCCTCGAGCGCAGGGCGGAGGACAACCGGCGCGCGGCCAAGGACCGCCGCCAGCGCGGGGAGCGCCGCGGGATCGCCGAGCGGCGCGAGCGCTCCGACCGGCGGAGCGGCGACCGCCGCGCGCCGCCGCCCCGCCTCGACCTGCCCCCGACCATCCCCCCCGGGGCAGCGCCCGTGGTGGTCGCTCCCGACGGGATGCCTTCCGAGATCGCGGGCATCCCCGTGTCCCCGCGCCTCGCGCGGCTCATCGAGATCATGCGACGGGAAAAGGAAGAACATGGCAGAGAGTGACGGCGTCCGCCGCGTGACCGCCTACGTCGCGGGCATGCCGAGCCTGCCCACCACCGTGACCAAGGTCATGGAGGTGTGCAACAACCCGAAGACCAGCCCCATCGACCTCGACCGCGTGATCCAGCTCGACCCCGT
>CAYNPQ010000106.1:0-12345 GCA_964399065.1 uncultured Treponemataceae bacterium
TGGGATTGAGCTTCTCGCCCTTGACGCCGATGCAGGCGTAGGAGATGGAGGTGGCGATGACCGAGGGGGAGTAGGTCACGTCGGCCTGGACCAGGGGGGTCGAGCCGTCCATGATGCCCTTGATCACGTCCTTGAGGCAGCCGCCGCCGAGGAAGAACTTGATGTCCTTGCGGCCGGATTCCTTGTAGGCCTGCATGGCGCCGAGCATCATGTCGTCGTCCGCGGTGTAGACGGCGTCGATCTGCTTGTACTTCTGCAGGTAGTTCTCCATGACGGTCAGGGACTTCTGCTTGTTCCAGTCGCCGGGCTGCGCGTCGAGGAGGGTGATCCCCGGGTACTTCTTGACCACTTCCTTGATCGTGTCGGTGCGGATGGTGTCGATCGGGCAGGGGATGCCGGAGATGAGGAGGAGGTTCCCCTTGTAGTTCATCTGCTTCGCGAGCCACTCCATGCCCTTGCGGGTGTAGGCCTCGTCGTCGTTCGTGATGTAGATGTCGTAGATGCCCTCCTTGGAGACGCCGCGGTCGAGCACGACCACGTACACGCCCTGGTTGAAGGCCTTCTCGACGACGCTGGTCACCGAGGTGTCGTGGGGGAAGACGACGATGGCGTCGACCTTCTTCACGAGGAGGTCCTCGATGTCCGAGACCTGCTGGTTGACGTTGCCCGAGAACTTGAGCTCGACCTGGATCTGCTTGTCGCGCTTCTCCCAGTCGGTCTTCGCGCGGGTCGCCCACCAGTTCGCGTTGCCCATCCATCCGTGGGTCGCGCTCGGCATCGAGACGCCCACCTTGTAGACCTTGGTCTGGGCGACGCCCAGGGTCGCGACCATGGTCACGATGAGGAGCGCCAGAAGGAGCTTCTTCATCATGTGCCTCCTAGATTCCGGAAGACGTGTATGCCCCTTGGGGGCGGGCCCTCGACGAGGGCCCCTCGAGCGGCGCGGCGCGGAGCCGCGGCCCTCGAGCGCGTCATGACTGCCTTTGCTTCTGGATGTAGACCGAGCCGATGATGACGATGCCCTTCACGACGCCCTGCAGGTAGGGCGAGAGGCCCGCCATGTTGAGCATGTTCTGGATGATCTGGAGCATGATCACGCCCACGACCGTGCCCCAGACCGAGCCCCTGCCGCCGGCCATCGCCGTGCCGCCGATGATCACGCCCGCGATCGCGTCGAGCTCGAAGCCGAGGCCGAAGTTGGGCGTGGAGACCGTGTTGAAGCGCGCGGCCAGGAGGGCCGCGGAGACGCCGATGACCGCCCCGTTGATCGCGTAGGCCCAGAAGCGGACGCGGCCGACGCGGACCGCGGAGTACTGGGCCACGCGGGAGTTGGATCCCACGGCGCAGAGGTAGCGTCCGTAGCGGGTGTTGTTGAGGGCGAAGGAGAGGAGGAAGGCGAGGACGAGGAGGGCCGCGACCGGCAGGGGCAGGGACAGGGACGATTCCCCGAGCTTGATCGAGAAGAGCTTGGCCATGCCGAAATCGCCGAAGCGCTGGCTGTGCGAGGCGAACTCGCCGGCGTTGGCCATCTGCAGGGATATGTAGCGGAAGATCGACATCGTGCCGAGCGTGACGATGAAGGGGACGATCTTCCCCACCGTGATGAGGAGGCCGTTCAGCGCGCCGCAGCAGAAGCCGAGTCCGATCATGACGGCGATGCCGCCGACGATCGCGAGCGCCTCGTTCCCCCCGGTCGCCTTGACGACGTAGTTCATGAACAGCACGCCGCAGGAGGCCACGAAGGCCGCGACGGAGCCGACCGAGAGGTCGATGCCGCCCGAGATGATGACGAAGGTCATGCTGAGGGCGATGATCCCGGTGTAGGAGGCCTGCCGGAGGACGTTGACGAGGTTCTCGATCCGTATGAAGTAGGGCCAGCCGACGATCGTGGCGAGGACGAAGAGCGCGCCGAGCGCGAGCAGCGATCCGTACCTCTCGAGGTCAAGCTTGGGCGATCCCGCCGTTCGGCTCACGATGCAACCTCCTCGCGCGCGCCTGTCGCATGGAACATGATCTCCTCTTCGCCGATGCCTTCGCCCTCGAGGATGCCGGCCACCCTGCCCTCCCGCATGACGACGACGCGGTCGCACATGCCGATGATCTCCTCGAGCTCCGAGGAGATGAGGATGCAGGAGATCCCCCTGCCCGCGAGCTCGCGGATGAAGACGTATATCTCGTGCTTGGCCGAGACGTCGACGCCCCGGGTCGGCTCGTCGACGATGAGGATGTCGGGCTCCGTGTCGATCGATTTCGCGAGCGAGACCTTCTGCTGGTTCCCTCCGGAGAGGTTCTCGAGCCGCTTCGAGAGCGATTCGGTCTTGATCCTGAAGGAATCCACGTAGCCCTGCACCCTCTCCCGCTCGCGACGCTTGTCGATGAGGCGGAGGAAGGAGCGGCAATAGCGACCGAGCGAGACGAGGGTGACGTTCTGGGTGACGGTGAAGCCCGTGACGACGCCGGAGCCCTGGCGGTCCTCGGAGAGATAGGAGATGCCGGCCGCGACCGCGTCCGCGGGCTCGTCGATCCGGAGCGCCTTCCCGTCCTTGAGGAATTCGCCCGCGGTCTTCCTGCGGATGCCGAGGACGGTCTCCGCGACCTCGGTGCGCCCCGCCCCCACGAGGCCGGCGAGCCCGAGTATCTCCCCCTCGCGGAGGGAGAACGATACGTCCTCGAAGCAGCCGGGCACGGTGACGCCGCGGGCCTCGAAGACCACGGCCTCGCCAGGCTCGGCCTTGGGCGGGAAGATCGAGCCGAGCTCGCGGCCGACCATCTTCTGGGCCATCTCGACCACCGTGAGGGCCTCGGCCGGGCCGTCGTGGACGATGGCGCCGTCGCGGAGGACGACGACCCGGTCGCAGAGGGCCTTCACCTCCTTGAGCTTGTGCGAGATGTAGATCACGGTCATGCCGCCCGCCCGCAGGGAGCGGACGAGGCGGAAGAGGATCTCGATCTCGTGCTTCGTGAGCATGGTGGTCGGCTCGTCCATGATGAGGACGCGGGCCTCGAAGGCGAGGGCCTTGCAGATCTCCACCATCTGCTTCTCGGCGGCGCTCATCGACTCGATGCGGGCCTCCGGGTCGATGGTCACGTCGAGCCGCGCCAGGAGCTCGCGGGTGCGGGCCTTCATGGCCTCCATGTCGAGGAAGCCGGAGCGCCGGCGCAGCTCGGAGCCGAGGAAGACGTTGCTGTACACCGGCAGGTCGCGGATGAGGTTGAATTCCTGGGGCACGAGGCTTATGCCGAGGCGCCTGGCCTCGATCGGGGACGTTATGCGAGCGTGCTCGCCGTTGACGAGGACCCGGCCCGACGAGGGCTGGTGGATCCCGCTCATTATCTTCATGAGCGTCGACTTCCCCGCCCCGTTCTCCCCGATGATGCCGAGGATCTCCCCCCGCCTGACCTCGAGGTCCACGTCCCGGAGCACGGGAACGCCCCCGAAGTCCTTGTTGATCCGCTCGGCCCGCAGGATGACGTCGCCCATCGCGTCCTACTTCCGCATCGCCGCGTCGAAGGCGAGGCCCGAGGTCGCGAAGTCGCAACGCCTCACCGCGGCGAGGGACTCGCGCGCGCCCCACTCGCGGTCCATGCCCGAATCCTCCCACTCGACGGAGAGCGGCCCATCGTAGCGCGCCGCGTTGAGCTCGCGGACGATCGCGTCGAAGTCCACGTCGCCGCGGCCGATGGACACGAAGTCCCAGCCCCGCCGCCGGTCGCCGAAGCTCAGGTGGGAGCCGAGGATCCCCGCGCGGCCGTCGCGCCTGAGCTTCACGTCCTTCATGTGCACGTGGTAGATCCGGTCGGCGAAGTCGCGGACGAAGAGGGCCGGGTCGACGCCCTGCCAGAGGAGGTGCGAGGGGTCGAAGTTGAAGCCCAGCGTCTTCCGGCCGCGGAAGGCCTCGAGGAGGCGGGCGGCGCTGTAGTAGTCGAAGGCGATCTCGGTGGGATGGACCTCGAGGGCGAAGCGGACGCCGCACTCGTCGAAGACGTCGAGGATCGGGCTCCAGAGCCTCACCACCTCGGCGTAGCCCTCGGCGACCATCTCCTCCGTCGTCTGCGGGAAGGAGTACCAGTAGCGCCAGATCGGCGAGCCCATGAAGCAGGTGACGACGGAGCAGCCCATCGCGCGGGCCGCGCGGGCCGAGGCCTTCATCTCCTCGGCCGCCCAGGCGCGGATCGCCTCGGGCTTGCCCTTGGCCGCGGGCGGCGCGAAGCCGTCGAGGCGCGGGTCCCAGGGGTCGGCGACGCATTGCCCGGCGAGGTGGGCCGAGAGGGCCCAGGCCTTGAGCCCGCGCCTCGCGAGGATCTCCTTGCGTCCCGCGACGTAGGCGGGGTCGGAGGCGGCGGCGCGGACGTCCATGTGGTCGCCCCACGAGGCGATCTCGACCCCGTCGAAGCCGAAGGACGCGACCTTGTCGCAGAAGGTCTCGAAGGGAAGGTCGGCCCATTGGCCGGAAACGAGGGTCACTGGTCTGGGCATGCTTCCTCCCCATCCTCCCGTCTTCGCTCGACCTCCCCGGGAAAAGCCCGGGCGGCGGTCGGAGGTCGTACCGCCGCCCGGGTTGCGATCGCCGGCGCAGAGGCCCGCGCTACGCCCTCCTGAAGTCCACCACTCCCTTGATGTAGCCGCCCGTCTTGTCGAGCCCGGCCGCGTAGGCCTCCTCGGCCCGCTCGAAGGGGACGACGTGGGTGACGAGACGCTCGTTCGATATGGCCCCGGCGGCCATCAGCGCGATGGTCCGGGGGAAGAGGGAGTCGAAGGCCGGGTTCATCTGCGGCTGGATGTTGAGCACCCGCCAGCCCTTCGTATGCCAGTCGTCGAGGTCGAATTCGTGCTTGTGGTGGTGCCAGGCGAAGTTCTCGACGATCCCGTAGGGCTTCACCAGGGCGAAGGCCAGGTCCAGGGCGGCGGGCGAGCCTGCGCCCTCGATGACGACGTCGAAGGAGCGCCCGCCGCCGGCGGCGCCGCCGCGCGCGTCGACGAGCTCCCAATCGCCGCGCCCCAGCCTCGCCGCGATCCCGCGGGCCAGCTCGAGGCGCTCGGGGGCCGGCTCGAAGACCGCGACGCGGGCGGCCATCGTGCGGGCGAGGGCCTGCAGCATGAGCAGTCCCATGTAGCCGGCGCCGACGAGGGCGACGGAGTCGCCGGGCTGGATGCCCGCGTGGACGAGGCCGTTGACGACGCAGGCCGCCGGCTCGACGATCCACTTCTCGACGGGGACGGGAGAGGGTTCGGGGATGACGGAGACCTTGTCCCAGGCCCGGACCGCGTGCCTCGCCATGAGGCCGCCGCCCCGCTCGCCTATGGGCAGCTCGTGGACCGCGACGCGTTGGCCGACCTCGATCCCCTTCGCCAGGGGACCCGCGCGGACCACGCGGCCGATGCCTTCGTGGCCGGCGCGGAAGGGATATGGATGGAATTTGCCGAAGCGTCCCGAGTAGGCGAGGAGGTCCCAGCCGCAGATGCCGCAGACCTCCATCTCGACGAGGACCTCGTGGGCCTCTTGCTCGGGTATCTCCGCCTCGCCGATCTCGATCCGCCGCTCTCCGAGGTACCAAAGGGCTTCGGTCTTCATGCTCATCTCCGGAGCAAGCCTAATGCGTAAAGCTCCTGCCGTCAACCTAAAATTGTTCGTTTCCCGAACGTTTTGGGAAGGCTTTCATGCCTACATCTCTTGACGGCTGGACAAGGCTGCCGGATACTGTGCAATAATCCGCGGCGGAAGGCGCAACGATGCTTGAGCTGGAAGGCAAGGATACGGCGAACCTGTCGACGACTGCAGGTCGCATCTTCAAGATCATCCGGGACCACGGCCCCCTCTACGGCAACGACATCGTGCGGCGCACGGGCCTCGCGAAGTCGACGGTCTCCGCGTACCTCGACAGGCTCCTCTCCGTGGGGCTCCTCCGCGAGGAGATACCCGAGGGAGGGAAGCGCCGCCGGCTCAAGGTGGCCGAATCGGCGGGCTACGTCGTCGGCATCGCGCTCGGCCAGACCCGCCTGAATGTCGCGTTGTGCGATCTCGAAGCCGAGCCCATCGACTCGGTGGGCGGCCCGGTCAACCTCCTCCGGGAATCCCCCGAGCAGGTGCTCGGGCGCGCCGTCGAGTACGCGCGCGAGCTCGAGGAGCGGGCGGGCCTCGGCCCGCAGGCCCTCTTCGGCGTGGGCATCGGGCTGCCGAGCCCCGTGGACTACGCCAACGGCGTGCCGGTGAACCCGCCCGTCATGCCGGGCTGGGACCGCTACCCGGTGGCCTCGTTCTTCGCGCAGGAATTCACCTGCCCCGTCTTCGTCGACAACGACGTGAACGTCATGGCCCTGGCCGAGCGCGACAAGGGCGCGGCCTCGGGCATCGTGGGGAGGGGCGGCAGCTTCATCCTCGTGAAGGCGGGCACCGGGATCGGCGCGGGGATCGTGATCGACGGGGAGCTCTACCGCGGCGCCAAGGGCGCGGCGGGCGACATCGGCCACATCGGGAT
Organism: uncultured Treponemataceae bacterium; assembly: GCA_964399065.1. Taxonomy (GTDB): domain Bacteria; phylum Spirochaetota; class Spirochaetia; order Treponematales; family Rectinemataceae; genus JAKLFE01. Next base: position 6,478 of record CAYNPQ010000106.1, read on the forward strand.
CGACGGCGACGGGACGCTCTGCCCCTGCGGGAACCGCGGCTGCCTCGAGGCGGTCGCCGGCGGCCGCGCCCTCATGGCGAGGGCCGAGGCCGCGGCCAGGGAGGGCCGGAGCCCCTTCCTCGCCCAGGCCCTCGCGGCCGGGTCGGCCCTGGGGCCGGCTCTCGTCGCGCGGGGAGCCGCCTCGGGGGACGAGGAGTGCATCGGCCTCGTCATCTCCTCGGGCTCGGCGATAGGCGACATCCTCGCGAAGCTCGTCAACTTCTTCAATCCCTCGCTCATCGTCGTCTCGGGCGGCCTCGTCGAGCTCGGGGAGCGGTTCATCGCCTCGATGCGCGAGTCGATCTACCGGCGCTCGACCCCCCTCGCCGCGGCCGACCTCGTGGTGAAGAAGTCGGCCCTCGTCGAGGAGGGCGGGACGACCGGCGCCGCGGTCCTCGTCCTCGACGAGGTCTTCTCGCACCGCAACGTCGGACTCCTCATGCGCGGCATCCGCTAGGCGGCCGCCCTAGAACAGCCCCACCCTCGTCCCGAAGGACATGCGCGGGATGAAGCCGCCCTCGACGTCCGAGGAGACGACCCAGACCTGCATCTCGGTGTAGACCGAGAAGGTCTTGAAGAACTTCAAGTCCTTCATCGTCAGCTTCGGGAACTCGAGCTGACCGAAGACCGCGCTCACGATGAGGCCGTCGCCGCCCTGGCTCTTCGTGAAGTACGAGAAGTTGGCCCCGACGCCGAGCGAGGCGGAGAGCCAGTCCCAGTCCGGCCCGAAGAGGGCGTTGAAGGGCAGGAGGCCGATGTTCGCGATGAGCTTCGCGGCGAGGACGTCGCCGTAGAAGCGCTGCGGGTTGCCGAGCTCGTCGGCGCCGGGGGCCTGGCCGTAGGATGCCTGGAGCTTGACGTTGTCGTCGAAGAAGGTCAGGCCGAGGCCCGCCTCCCAGGTCGTGGCGCCGAGCACGTGGCCGTCGAGGTAGAGGCCCTGGATGAAGGCGGGCACCGCGTAGCTCTTCTTGTCGCCCTTGCGGATGGCCACGGTCACCTCGGCGAGGCCGTTCGCGTCGAAGGCGGTGCCCGAGACGGCGAGCACTCCGTTGTAGCGGCCGTCCTCGACCGGCCGGTCGACCTCCACCTCGGGCCGCGTCTTGTCGAGGAAGAGGAGGGTCTTCGCGGAGGCCGAGGAGCCGTCCTTGAAGCGGGCGCGCGTTATGAGATACTGCCCGCCCTCGGGATAGACTTGGGTCTCGAGGCGGAAGCGCCACTTCTCGGTCCCCGAGGCGGGGAGGAAGCTGCGGCCGTTGTCCAGGCTGACCTCGACGGCGACGGGGATCCGCTCCTTCTGCGCCTTGCGGTAGGCCTCGACGGCGACCTTGTCCTCCGGGTCGGGGAAGTCCATGGCCCAGCCCGCCGTGCCCTCGAGATAGGGCCTGTATGGCAGGTAGCGGCCCAGGGGGAAGTTGCCGATCGAGATCCAGGGTCCGAGCCGCTTCCACTCGACGCGGGACGGCCGGCTCGCCACTTCGGAGACCGCGGCCAGGCCCGGGTCGGCAGGGACGGCGACCGCGACCAATGAGAGGACGCCGTCCTCGATCGTCTTGGTCGAGGCCTCCACGGCGAAGTAGCCGTTCTCGTCCGGCGCGGCCTCGCCGAGCGCGGTCTCGCCGGAGCGGAGGAGGACCTTGGAGGCGCCGCCCGCGACGACGGCCCGCCCGTAGGCGATGAGCTTGCCGGCGACGGAGCTGCCCTCGAGGGGATAGAGGAGCTCGACGAAGTTGGCGGGGCCGCCGCCCTCGACGACGATGTCGCGCGAGGCGAGGGCCTCGTTGTCCGCGCGGTCGCGGGCGACGATGCGGACGGTGTAGGCGCCGGGCGCGAGGCCGGAGGCGTCGACGGTCCTGCGCACGATGCCGCCGACGCCGAGCTCGATGGTCATCGAGGGCGGCGAGGCGCGGCCGACCGGCGCGATCTCGATCCGCGAGGAGGCCAGGGCGATGTTGTCCGAGACGCGACCCGAGACGAGGATTTCGCGCCGGCACGCGGCGCCGTCCGCGGGCAGGTCGATCGCCGCGACCGGCGGCGTGTTGTCGACGTAGACCAGCGAGGCGTAGAAGCCCTCGGTGCCGTAGCGGTCGACCGGCCGCACGGCCACGGGGTGGAGGCCGTCGGCGAGGGCCTTCGTGTCGAGGACGTAGCGCCAGGCCTCCGTGCCCGAGGGCCGGTTGTAGCTGACGCGGTTGTCGACCGAGACGGCGATCTCCTCGATGCCGTTCGCGTCCGAGGAGTTGCCGGCGAGCTCGACGACGCCCCGCGAGGGCTTCGCGATGGGCGGATCCGTCATCCGGGCCACGGGCTCCGCCTTCGACACGCGGTAGCTCCTCGACACGACGTCGCCCTGCACGCCGTAGATGTCCTCGGTCCTCACCTCGACGAGGTGCTCGTTGTCGGTCGTGTCCTTGAGGGCCACGGGGACGTTGAAGCTGGTGCCCTCCATCGCCAGCCTCGTCCACTCGCCGCCGTCCACGCGGTAGTGGGCCGCCGCGAGTCCGTCGTCGTCGTAGGCGACGCCCGAGATGGCGAAGTCGCCGCGCAGGACCTCCATGTCGAGGGGGGCGTGGATCTCGGCGACGGGCTTGTCCTTCTCCATGTCGACGACGAGGGCGGGCGCGAGGACCGCCTTGTTGCCGGCCGCGTCTTCGAAGACGAAGCCCCCGCCCTCGGGCAGGGGCAGGGCGAGGCGCGCGAAGTCGAGGGTCCGCGACGCGGTGCCGAGGCCCTTGACCTCCTCGGCAGCGGCCCCCGGCTCGGGGAGGAAGGAGGCGTGGAGGAGGCGGCCGGAGTCGGAGGCCTCGACGACCAGGGTCGTCGTGCCGTTCACCGACTCGCCGGGGGCGGGGATCACCTGCACGGGAGCGGGCGCCAGGGTGTCCTTGTTGATGTATCGCGCGACGCGGCTCTCGCGGCCGGCCGCGTCGCGGGCGCGGAACTCGAGGCGCACGGAGCCGTCGGCCGCCGCCGCCAGCGGGACCGCGGCGTTGAAGGAGCTCTCCGCGGCGGGCGCGGCCCCCGCGGCGGCGGGCGCCGGGAGGAGGGAGCGCGGCTCCCCGCCATTCACGGAGACCTCGAGGAGGAGGATGCCCGCGGGGTCGGAGGCCTTGCCGGCCACCCGCGCCTCGGCCCGCGCCCACTCGTGGTCGGAGGGGGCGGCGATCTCGATGGCCGGGGGAGCGGCGTCGACGCGGGCCGCGAAGGGGCCCCAGGCGAACTCGTCGCCGTCGACGGTCCTGACGACCAGGCTCGCCTGGGCCGGGACGCCCTCGGCGAGGGCCTTGAGCCTGACGATCGGGCCCTCGAAGGAGGCCTCGAGGCGGTCCGTCGCGGGCCGGATCGAGACGTCCTCCACGGGCCTTCCGTTGAAGCGGCCCTGCAGCGTGTCGCCGGGCGCGAGGAGGAAGGTGGAGCCCTCGCCCGAGGCCTCGATCCGCTCGTCGGAGAAACGGAGCGCCTCGGCGTCGTCGGCCTCGAGGGCCGAGGGCAGGACGCCGTGGAGCTCGCAGCGCGCCTCGGTCGCGAGACCGGCCGCGTCGACGGCCTTCAAGGTAAGCGTTATGCGATCGAAGGGCAGGGCCGGGAGGGCGACGGTGAAGGGCACCGGCTCGCCGGGCGCCGCTGCCTTGCCGAGGGAGGCCTTGATCGCCGGCCCGCCGTTGGCGGAGAGCTCGACCGAGGCGAGGCCGTTCGGCGCGGTCGCGCTGCCCGCGAGGAGGCTCCCGGGCCCCTGCGCGAAAGTCATGCCGGGCGACCAGGGCGTGCGCGACTTGGCGTCGCCCAGCTCCACGGGGCCGAGGAGGGGCGGGTCGCCGACGACCTTGAGGGGCTTCTTGAGCTCGGTCCGCTTCCCGCCGGAATCCGTCGCCGCGACGAGGAGCTGGTGGAGGCCGCCCGTCAGCGCGGGCAGGGCGAGGGCGAAGGAGCCGGCGGTGAAGGAGAGGGGCGGGGCCCCGTCGATCGAGACTTCCATCGCGGGCGCGCCGTCGTCGTCGCCCGCCGAGCCGGAGAGGAGGTCCCCCGCCCTGAGGATGGCGGGCGGCTCGGCCAGGGCGATGACCGGGGCGTCGCGGGCCGCGTCGTAGGCATACTTGGCCGCGAGCGACGCCGCGTTGCCGGCCGCGTCGCGGGCCTGGACCGAGACCGCGACGGGCGCCCCCTTGAGCGCGGCCGGGTCGACGCTCCGCGCGAAGTAGCGGCCGCCGCCGGCGGCGTAGTCGACGCTTTCCTTGGCCGCGCCGATCGCGAACTCGACCGAGGCGAGGGGCCCCTCATCCTCGACCTTCACGAGGAGGGGGAAGGGGCCGGGCAGGGCCGCGGCGCCGGCTTCGGGATAGAGCAGCGCCGCGGCGGGCGGAGCGGTGTCGACCAACGCGTAGATCGGGCAGAAAAGCGCGGCTCCCGAGAAGTCCTCGACCTTGAGGATCCACCTCGCCTCGCCCGGCTTGAGCGAGGCCGCGGGGACGGCGAGGGAGAAGGGAAGCGCGGGCTTGGCGGACTTCTCGTCCTTGTACGAGGCGAGCGGCAGGTAGGTGGCGCCGCCGTCGAGGCTCGCGGAGACGGCCTTGAGGGGCGGGGCCGCGCTTCCGTCGGCGGGCGCGGCCGCGATGACCTGCCCCTTCAGGGCGAGGGGTCCGGAGACGAGGAGGCGCGTGGCGAGGCGCGCGGGAGGCTGGTCGCCCGCGGCGAGCCCGAGCGCGGCGAAATCGGCGTCGCCCAACGCGGGCAGGACGAGCGAGACCTTGCGCGCGCCCGAGGTCCCCGCGAGCTCGACGCGGGCCTCGGCGGGCTTGCCCTCCGCGGCCGGGGCGGGCTCGACGGAGAGGTTCTCGGCGCGGGGAAGGCGCGAGGGCGGCGCCACGATGCGGACCTCGGGGCGGGCGAGGATCGCGTTGCCCGCGAGGTCGACGACGCGGTACTTCGCGTCCGGGTGGGCGGCGAGGTCCGCGCGGTGGATGAAGAAGCCCTTGGCAGCCGTGACGGGGGCGAAGGAGGAACCGTCCTCGGCGTACTCGACCGAGGCGATGCCCGAGGCGTCCGACAGGAGGGCGACGACGTCCTCGGGTCCCCAGGTCTCGGCGCCGGGCTCGGGCCCGACGAAGCGGAGGGTCGGCGGCTCGGCGTCGGCGCCGAGGCAACGCAGGGCCTTGCTGGCGTTGCCGGAGCGGTCTTTCGCCTCCACCTCGAGCACGAGGGGGCCGGCTTGCAGGGAGGCCGCGTCGAGCTTGATCGAGAAGGAGCCGTCGGCCGCCGGGGAGACCTCGACCGGATCCCCGGGCCGCCCGCCCGCGGGAATGACGCGATAGGCGATCGAGGCGAGGCCGCCAGAGTCCGAGGCCTTGCCCTCGACCGCGGCCGCGGAGCGGAACCAGGCCCCCTCCGCGACGCCGCCGAGCTCGAGGAGGGGGCCGGCGGAGTCGGTGACGAAGACGTAGGGGCCGGCGGAGAACTCGTGGCCGCGCCTGGTCCTCCCGACGATCCTGGTCGGGGCGCTCGAGCCCTCGGAGGCCGCGGAGAGCCGGACGACGGGGCCCTCGAAGGAGGCCTTCACGAGGGCCGTCGGCGGCTCGAGGCGGATCGACTCGAGCTCCTCGCGGTGGAAGGCGCCGAGGATGTCGCCGGGCCCGCCCGAGGCCGCGGGGGGGCCGAAGGCGACGCGCGGCGCCTCCGCGCCGGCCGCGGCCTCGGGCACGCGGGGATCGACGAAGCGGAAGCCCGTGTCCTCGCGGACGGCGCCGTAGTTCACGAGGTAGAGCAGGGTCTTGCCGGAGGAGGAGGCGCCGAAGGAGTCGGTGGCCGTGACCGTCAGGGCGACGAAGCCGTAGGGAA
>CAYNPQ010000107.1:0-3251 GCA_964399065.1 uncultured Treponemataceae bacterium
GCCGGAAAGACGTTAGTCGCTACCGTTCCGCCCCGCCCTCGAGGCCGGCGAGGACGGTCGGGATGGCCAGGGGCGCGTCCATCTCGGAGCGGCGGCAGGCCTTGAGGCAGGGGCGGCCCTCGCAGGCCGCGCAGCGCCCTGGCCGGTCGGAGCTCTCCCGGAGCCGGCGCGCGGCGCCTGGGCGGTTGCCCGCCTCGAGCCTCCGCATGATCCCCATGACGTCAATGCGCGAGGGGCAGGCCTCCCGGCAGGGGGCGTCCTCGCACCAGCGGCAGCGGGCGGCCTCGATGGTCTCGGGCCGCTCCGGCCGGTTGCCGGCCTGGCCGCGCGGGATGACGCGGACGTAGTGCCGCTCCATCGGGCGGGCGCGGTACTCGGGCAGGCCGCGGGCCCGCAGGACGAGGTCGGCCGCGCTGATCCCCGAGATGGTGACGGCGGGCGTGCCCGTGCCCATCACCGTCGACTCGCCGCACATGTACAGGCCCGGGAGGAAGGTGGCGGCGTGCTGCCGGTTCATGAGCTCCTGGCCCATGCTCTGTTTGGGCCCGGCCACGGCTCCTCCATTCTTGAGGAGGTAGCGCTCGATCGTCGAAGGTGTGCCGAGCTCGCTGAAGACGAGACCGTCGCGGAAGGCGGGGAAGCGGCGCTCGACGAGGCCGATCATGCGCTCGGCCTCCGCATCCTTGGCGCGGAGGTAGGCTTCGCTCCGGTATCCCGGGCCGAAGGGGGAGGGCCAGTCGCCCGCGGAGGGCCCGATCAGCATGAACGAATGCGTGCCGGGCGGCGCGAGGCTCGGGTCTTCGAGGGAGGAGAGGTAGAGCGTCACGTCGCTCGAGTCGATGCGCTCGGTGTTGCCGATGAGCATCTCCACGGGGAAGGCGTCGGGGGGCAGGGCGCTGGCCTCCACGGCCCCGTAGAGCACCGAGCTCGGGAAGCTGCGCTCGAGGCCGTGGACCTTCTCGAGCGCGGCCGGCGGCACGAGCTCGCGGGGCAGGAGACGCTCGTAGAGGTTCCACACGGTGCCGCCGAATATCACCTCGCGCGCGGCGATCCGCTCGCCCGACTCGAGCTCGACTCCGGCGGCCCGCGCGCCCCGTCCCTCGCCCTCGACGAGGATGCGGGAGACGGTCGCGCCGTAGCGGATCGAGCCGGAGCGCTTCTCGAGGGCCTTCTCGAGCTTGCCCGCGAGCATCAGGGGCGAGCCCGCGGGATAGTAGGTGCCGCCGACGTGGTTCTCGACGAACATGGTCGCCGCCAGGAGGGCGGGGGTTTCGTCTATCGTGGTGTAGGCGTAGGTCGAGGTCAGCTTGTCGAAGAAGCGGACTACCGCCTCGTCGCGGACGCGGCGCCGCAGCAGGGAGCGCGCGCTCCGCCCCAGCAGCGAGAGGAGCCTCGCCTGCCTCAGGGGGTGGGCCGCGAGGCCGCGCGCGAGCTCGCGGCTCGGCGTCTCGGAGGGGGAGAGGAAGACCGAGCTCGCGGAGACGACGGTTTCGTACAACTTCTCGAGATCTCGGTAGAGGGCCTCCACCTGCCCGATCGAGGAGGGGAAGAGGCGGCCGAGCTCGGCGAGGAAGCGCTCCGGCTCGGGCCAGAAGACCACCGGCTCGTCCCCGTACCAGAGCCGGTACATGGCCTCGTGGCGGTAGACCTCGAGCTCCTCCTCGAGTTCGTCCATGACGAAGCGGTGCGGGTTGTAGCCCCGCTCGCCGAAGCCGAAGAGCATGGCCGCGCCGAGGTCGAGCGTCCATTCCCGGCGGCGGAAGGCCCCGCAGGAGCCGCCCGGCCGGTCGTTCCGCTCGAGGACCAGGACGTCGAGGCCGCGCTTCGCGAGGAGGGCCGCGGCGGTCAGCCCTCCGAGCCCCGCCCCGACCACGACGACGTCGCGCCTTTCTTCCATCGCCTAACGTTCCTCCCCGGGCCCGCCGCGGCGTTCCGCGGCCTTCCTCAGCTCGATCCGCTTCTTGCGGAACTCCATGATCGGGAAGTCCCCCGGGATGAGGCGCTCGCCGCTTCCCGTGCCGTCGCCCTTCGGGACCTGCGTGTTCACGACGCGGCGGTCCTGGTGCGCGACGACCAGGTCGAAGCGGCAGCCGAGCCAGAGCACGAGCCGCTTGAGGCCCGGGAGCCGCATGAAATCCTGGTAGAAACGGAGGTAGAGGAGGGTGTGGGTCTCGTCGACCGGCACGAAGAGGCCGAGGATGCGGACCTTCTCGGAGATGTGGTTTTCCCAGAGGTTGGGGAAGATGAGCTCGAGCTTGAAGTCGCGGCCCGGGGGAGGAACGGGGACCTCCCTGGGACCGCGGGGCCTCGAGCCGTCGTCGACCTTGTTGAAGGTGTAGACGAAGAAGAGGGTCTCGTCCCTCCATTCGAGGCCGGGACCCTCGACGAGGGTCCGGTTCCCGCGGCCGATGGTGTTGTGGTGGACGAAGGGCAGGTGGGCGACGTCGAGCTGGTTCTCGAGGACCCTCGTGTAGTGGTTGTCCCAGGGGTCGCGCGCCGTCATCCAGGCGCGCTTGTCCTTGAGGTCCTCGAAGAAGCGCGGCGGCGCGAGGTCGACGGGCGGATCCTCGCCCCACCAGATCCAGATGATGCCGTATTCCTCGTGGGTCGGGTAGCGGCGCATCAGGAATTCAGGCGGCACGGGCGCGTCGCGGCCGTTCGCGGGTATGAGGACGCAGCGGCCGCTCGGGTCGTACTCGAGGCCGTGGAAGGGGCACTGGATGCGGCCTCCCCGTATCTTGCCGCGGGCGAGGGCCGCCCCGCGATGCGCGCAACGGTCGTAGAAGCAGACGGGCTCGCCCGCCCCGTCGCGCCAAAACACGAGGCGCTCGCCGAGGCGGGTCGCGCCCAGCGGCTCCTTCCCGAGCTCGTCGGATTCGAGTACCGCGTACCAGAGGTTCCGTATCATGCGGGAAAGTATATATGCCGGATCGTGCCTGTCAAACGGGCGCCAGTGCGCGGTCCCATCAATATTTTCTTTTTATGCATGATAATTGAACCACAGAGGCGCAGAGACGCAGAGGGGAGAATGAGAGGAATAGGAAGAAACCAGAGGGAAGAGCGATTTCATGGCGCCTGTTTTCATGTCTCTTTGCTGATTTGGTGGGTCTCCTCCCGTTTTAGTATTCTCTGTGCCTCTGCGCCTCTGCGGTTCCTCTTTCCTGGCTGCCAACGAAGCTGCGGGACGCAATGCTATCCGAAGCGCTCGCGGTAGCCGCAGGTCCTGCAGAGCTCCTCGACGAGTACGCGAT
>CAYNPQ010000107.1:3351-9797 GCA_964399065.1 uncultured Treponemataceae bacterium
CCGAAGCGCTCGCGGTAGCCGCAGGTCCTGCAGAGCTCCTCGACGAGTACGCGATGTGCGAAACCGTCGCGCATCGCGCGGGCGCGCGGTGCTTCGAGGATGGTCTCGAGGCTCGACTCGCGGAGGTTCCCGAGCGGCACGGCCCCCTCGCCGTCGAGGCAGCAGGGCGCCACGGTGCCGTCGACGAGGACCGCGACCTGGTCGCGGATGCCATGGCACGTCCCCCTCGAGGCGAGGGCCGGCAGGCCGAGGCCCGGCCAGCGGAATTCTTCGGCTTGGTTCAGGTAGACCTTTTCGTCGAGGCGGCGGGACTTCCAGCGATCCGAGGAGTCCTTCCAATCGCCGGCCCCGGGGTAGCGCGCCTCAAGGAGTCCCCATATGCGCGCGGTCTCCGGGGGCAGGCCGGCCGCGCCGCGGTTCCAGAGCCTGAGGCTCACCGGGAAGGCGGGCCTCAGGCGATGCAGGTCGAGGAAAGCCTCGACCTCGCGCCAGTACCGCTCGAGGCCAGGCAGGCCGACCCTGCTGTGCAGCGAGACGCTCAGCTTGCGCAGGCCGCGGGCGCCGAGGAGGAGGGAGGCGCGCTCCGCGAGGCGGGTGCCGTTCGTGACCAGCGATACGGGGAGGCGGCTCCGGGCCGCGGCCTCCAGCATGTCGCCGAGCGCGGGGTGGAGGAGGGGCTCGCCCTTGACGTGGAGGTGCAGTTCCTCGACTCGGCCCTCGATCCGCCTGAGGTAGATTTCGAAGTCCTCGAGGCGCATCGAGGCCGGCTCCCTTCGCGATTCGGGGCAGAAGGGGCAGGCGAGGTCGCATTCGTTCGTGATCTCCAGGTATAGCTTCGCGAGCATCGGGGTACCTTGCCTCCGAGATCATACGACCCTTCGCGCGGGTCCGCCAATGGGCGGGCGCGATCGCGCGGCGGGACGGTCGCCCGCTTACGGAAGACCGGCAGCTATGGCACAATGCGGGTCATGCCCGCCACGAGCGCCTTCGCGCGCATCCATCGTCGCCTTGCCCTGGCCTGCGCGGCCTTCCTCGCCCTCGCGCCCGCCGCCGCGGTGCCGGCTCCGGCCTCGCCCGCCGGAGCGGCGCAGCCAGCGACCCTCCCCGCGGCGGGCGCCGGTCCCGCCCCGGTCCCGGCAGTCGCAGTCCAGCCGCCCGTCCCTCCCGCGGGGCCGCACGAGTTCTCCGAGGTCTGGGCCTACCTCATGGTCGGGGAGGAGCAGTACCTCGACGCCGCCCTTCCCCTGAGCGACATAGCGTACTTCAGCGCGGGCATCGGCACGACCGGCAGGCTCGGCGGGGTCCCCGATCGCGGCAAGATCGCCGCCTTCCCGGGCCGCGTCCACCTCGTCGTGGCCGAGCTCGGCAATTTCGCCCTGACCCACTTCGTCCTCGATCCCGAGCTCCCCTTCCGCGACCAGCTCGTGCTGGACATCGTCCGTGCCGCCGCGCCCTACGACGGCGTGCAGGTCGACTTCGAGGCCGTCGCCACGGCCGACATCGACAATTACTACTACTTCCTCTGCCTGCTCAAGCAGTGCCTCGGGCCCGCGAAGCGCCTCGGCGTCGCCCTGCCCGCGCGCTTCTCCCCCGCCCAGGACCGCCTCGGCTACGAGCGCATCGGCGGCCTCGTCGACCGCGTCGTCGTGATGGCCTACGACGAGCACTGGAGCTCGGGCGAGCCGGGCCCCGTCGCCTCCCTCGAGTGGTGCGCCAAGGTCGCGGCTTACGCGGCCTCGCGGATCGAGCCCGGCAAGCTCGTCATGGGCGCCCCCTTCTACGGCCGGGCCTGGGCCGACAAGAGCCTCTCCCGCTCGTACCGCTACTCGGGCGTCGCCGGACTCCTCGCCGAGAAGGGCATCCCGGAGGTCGGCAGGGCGGGCGACATCCCCTATGTCGAGTACGGCGAGTCCGTCCTTGTGCGGCTCTACTTCGACGACGCCTTCTCCATGTCGAGCCGCCTCGCGCTCTACCGCGCCGCATCCGTGCGCAATGTCGCGTTCTGGCGGCTCGGCCAGGAGGACAAGGCGGTCTGGTCAGCGATCGCGCTCATGGACCGACCGAGGTAGCGTCGCCTCACGAGGATCCCGGGGCCGCGCGACGCGGTCACTCGATGCGGTATGTCACGGACAGTATCGGGATCGGTATCACCGTGCCGTCGGCGAGGCCTTCCACGAAGGCGCCGCCCTCGCGGCCCACGATGAGCGGCACGGCCGCCCCGATGTCCCAGGAGAAGCGGTCGCCCGCGATCCTGAAGACCGCCGCGGGGAAGGCGTAGCCCTCGAGCCGCGACCAGCTCCAGTCGTCGCTCACCGCGACGATCCAGTTCTCGGTGACGATCGAGGTCGTCGGCGAGACGATGATCTTCCCCGCGACGGTGCCGACCAGTCCCGCGGGGTGGAGGGGCCGGTCGATCCACCATGCGACGGGCAGCCCGGCCCCGAGGGTCAGGTTGCGGTTCTCGTGGCCGAAGGAGAGGATCGCGTAGGGCAGGGCCAGGCCGGCGTCCGCAAGCCAGGAATAGCCGCCGAGCGCGCCGAGGGAGAGCGCCTTCCTCGACCCGAGCGACGCGGACCAGCGGAGGTTGAGGACGGCGCCCGGGAAGCTCACGCCGGCCCAGGTCGACACGTGGGCCGTGATCCCGTAGCTGGCGGTGATGGCCACGATCTCCTGGGCCGCGACGTGGAACTCGCCCGGGTCCATGGCGAAACCCGTCGGCATCAGGATGAGGCGGTTCGCGGCCGAATCCTGGAAGTACTCCGCGGGGTCGCGCGCGGGGTCGATGGGCTCGAGGCTCGCGATCGAATCGCGGGCGATGCCCGTGATCACTCCCTCGGGACTCGCGATCTCGACGCGGTCGCCGACCGCGGAGAAGAGGATGCCCCTGAAATGCCCCCCGCCCGCGGTGCGGAGCTCGACGAGCTTCCCGACGAGTTCCTCGTAGCGATCCGCGTCCCCGCCGGCTTGCGCCCACGAGGCCGCGGCGAGCAGGGCGGCGAAGGCGAGGACGACTGCCGACCGTATCATGGCTCCTCCTTCGCGGCGCGGGAGCGCGATGGTTCAGCGTGCCGTATACCTCAATTCTAATCCTTATGGATGGGCGTTCAACGGTCTCGGCCGGGGCCGGGGCGCCCGTGTCTTGCCATGCCCGTTCACGTCGGATAGCATCGTGCGCGGACGGTAACGGAGGGACGGCATGAAAGATGCATGCAAGGACCGTGGCGTCGCGGGAGGAGGAGGCCGGCCGGCCTTCTCGATCCGGCTCGAGGTCCGCGACTACGAGCTCGACGCGCAGGGCATCGTCAACAACGCGAACTACCTCCATTACTTCGAGCACGCCCGGCACGCCTTCCTGCGCTCGCGCGGGATCGATTTCGTGGCGATGCACGAGGAGGGGCTCGACGCCGTCGTCCACCGCGTCGAGATCGAGTACGCCGCCTCGCTGCGCTCGGGCGAAAGCTTCGACGTCTTCGTGTCGGCCCGCCGCGAGGGCCGGCTGCGGCTCGTGTTCGATCAGGAGCTCCGCAAGGAGGGCGGGGCGCTCTCGGCCCGGGCCCGCGTCGCCGCCGCTCTCGTCCGCGGCGGCCGACCCGTGCCGCCCTCAGAGGAGCTCGCGGCGATGCTCTTCGAAGGCGTCTAGGCGAGTATCGCCTCGAGGTATTCCAGGAAGGGCCTCATGGCCTTGAATGTCTTGAGGGCCTCGGGCACGAGGCCGGGCGAGACGACATCGGCGTCGCTCAACGCGTGGATCGCGATGAACTGCTTCTTCCGCAGGAGCTCGATCGCGGAATGGTCCCTGGGGTAACCCTGCGGGGCGGTCTTGAGGGAGTCGCCCGAGATCCCGCCGAAGAGTCGCTTGAAGCCTGCCGCTCCGATGATCTTCTCCAGGGGGCCCGCATCCTCGCCGATGGCGGCCCGGACCTTCGCCAGCTCGGAGGCCGAGGGCGCGTAGAGCCCGCCCGCGAGCATGGACTCGCCGTCGGGCTCGACGTGGAAGTAGTAGGCCCGGACCGAGGACTTGCGCCCCGCGGGTCCGAGGAGGGCGCCCATGCCCGTCTTGTACGGCGACTTGTCCGCGGAGAAGCGGACGTCCCGGTTGATCCTGAACATGCAGTCCTTGGGCGCCGCGCAGCCGATGCCGTCGACCGCATCGAAGCGCGAGACCAGCTCGGCGACGACCGTCTCGTAGGCGGCCCTTGCCTCCTCGTAGCGGGCGCGGTTCGCCAAGAACCAGCCGCGGTCGTTGTGCTCGCGGAGCTTCCGGAGGAAGTCGAGGGTGGTCGCGAGTCCCTTGGTGTCGCTCATGCGTCAATTAACGGCCGTCGACGCCGGGGAGTCAAGATGCCGCTCGAGCCTTACGCGACGGGGCGGCATGGGTTATCCTGTACGCGAATTCCAGGGCAAGGAGGCATCCATGCGCGTCCCCTTCGAGACCATGCGCGCCGAGTTCGAGCGCGTCCTGCTCTCCCGCGGCTTCACCGCGGCGCGGGCCGTGCTCTGCGCGAGGCTCTTCGCGGAGACGAGCCTCGACGGAGTCTACACGCACGGGCTCGACCGCTTCCCGCGCTTCGTCGAGTACCTCGGCAAGGGCTACGTCGACGCGGCCGCGGAGCCGGTCAGGGAGCTCGCCCTCGGCGCCCTCGAGCGCTGGGACGGGAGGCTCGGCCCGGGCAATCTCAACGCGCACGCGATGACCGGGCGCGCCTGCGCCCTCGCGGCGGAGCACGGCGTCGGCTGCGTCGCGCTCCGGAACACCAACCACTGGATGCGGGGCGGCAGCTACGGATGGCAGGCCGCGGAGCTCGGATGCGCCGCGATCTGCTTCACGAACACCACGCCGAACCTCCCGCCCTGGGGCGGCGACGAGCCCCTCCTCGGCAACAACCCCTTCGTGATGGCCCTGCCCCGACCCGGCGGCCACGTCGTGGTCGACATGGCCATGTCGCAGTTCTCCTACGGCAAGATGGAGCGCCTCGCGGCCCGAGGCGAGGCCCTCCCGGTCGAGGGCGGCTACGACAGGCAAGGTCGCCTAACGCGCGATCCCGCCGCGATCCTCGAGTCGAGGAGGGCCCTGCCCATCGGCTACTGGAAGGGCTCGGCCCTCGCGACGATCCTCGACCTCGCCGCCTGCCTCCTTTCCGGCGGCGACGCGACGCGCGACATAGGCGAGCGCGAGGCCGAGTACGGGCTCTCCCAGGTCTTCATCGCGATCGACTGCTCGCGCTTCCCCGTGGGATCGGCCTCGCCCCTCCGGACGATGGAGAGGGCGATCGACGCCCTCCGGGCCGCGCGGCCGGTCCCCGGGGCGGAGGGCATCTTCTATCCCGGCGAGCGCAGCCTGCGGACCCGCGCGGAGAACCTCGCGCGGGGCATCCCCGTGGACGAGGCTGCCTGGACGGCGCTGCGGTCCCTCTAGGCGGCGGAGGCGCGGGCGGGGCCGCCCCGGCTCACCACAGCGACAGTTGCGCGCGGTCCTCGCCCCAGCGCGCGTCGGCCTTCCCGATGACCCGCTCCACGGGGAAGACGGCGAGGCCGCCGGCGCCCTCGAGGACGAGCTCCGTCCTGAAGCCGCGGGCCTCCGCGCGCAGCCGCGCGAGCTTGTCGTCGAGGTCCGTCCCGGAGGTGGCGCCGCGGTACCCGACGAGCGAGTAGTCCGCGCCGACCACGCGGTGGCAGGGCACGAGGGGATACAGGGGATTGCTCGCCATGAGCCTGCCGACCTCTCGAGCGATCGTGCCTGCCGCCTCGGCGATCCGTCCGTACGAGCAGGCGTAACCCAAGGGGATCGCGGCGACGAGGCGGTAGACGGTCGCGGCGGGTTCGGGCACGAAGCGGCGCGAGAGCTCGAATCGTTTCACCGATTCGTCTCCGGCCTCGATGGCGGCGAGCATGCGCGCCGTGTCTTCCGCGAAGGTGGAGGGCTCATCCTCGAACCGCGCGGGCGACCCCGAGGGGAGGCAATGCACGAGGATCCTGGAGGCTTCGTCCCTCGTCGCCGCGACCGAGGTGGCGACGAGGGCGCCCTCGCAGCCGGCCACGCCGAACCACGCGCCCCCGACCCGCCTGAGCCAGAGAGTGATGCCCTGATTCCCTTCCGCGTCCGCCATATCGACCATGATTCTCCCCTCACTCTCCGCCGCGGTCAAGCGGCACGGGCGCTTGACCCCGGCCCGGGGCCGGTTATACTTGCTTCGCAACCATGACGTGCTGTCCAACCAAGCCCGGGCTTCTCGTTCCCGGGCACCCGCGGCTCCCGATCCAAACCCGCCTCGTTCCGCCGCGACAACGGAGGAATCCATGAACGCCAAGCTCCTCGCCGCTCCTTCGCTCCTCGCCGCCATCGCGCTCCTCACGGGCTGCGCCTCCGCTCCCGCCGCTCCGGCGGGCGTCGCCCCCGCCCCGGCGGGCAAGACCGCGGCGGCTCCCGCCTCGCCGGAGGCTCCGGG
>CAYNPQ010000107.1:9897-12177 GCA_964399065.1 uncultured Treponemataceae bacterium
GCGCCCGCCGTTCAGTCTGGCGCGTTGGGTGAAACCGGATTGCCCGCGGGCTGGCAGGCCGGCCCCGGTCTCGCGAGCCTCGGAGCGAAGCTCCTCTCCTACGATTACCTCGAGGTCGGAGGCGTCGCTCGAATGCGGGTTGCCCTACCCGAGGGCCTCTCCCTGGCCTACGGCCTCCGCGACCTCGACCGTAAACTCGACGCGGCCTCAATGCCGGGGGCGGTATCCATCTCCAAGAAGAACGGCGAGTCGAGCGTCGCGATCGTCTTCCCCCTCTCGGGATCCTACTCGTTCTCCCTCTACGCCGGCGCCGGCGCCGGCCAGTACCAACAGGTCCTCTCCGCACCCTTCGCGGTCAAAGTCCCGACCTGCCCCGAGAACTGGAAGGCGAGCCTCCTCGCGCGGCTCCATGCGATCGACCTCTCCGCGGCGCCCACACGTTCCGTCGGCGAGAGGCTTGCCTTCGACCTCAGGATCCCCGAGGGCATGAAGGTCTTGGGCTCGATCTCCTCCAAGGACCGCGCCCTGAGGGCGCCGGTGAAGATCGAAGCGGCGGGCGGCCGCCTCTCGGTCAAGGCCGCCTTCCCCGCAGGCGGGAGCTACGACCTCACGCTGAGCGCGGCCGAGCCCGGGACCTCGCTCTTCCAGGAATTCGCCAAGGCCTCCTTCTCGCCGGAGCTTCCCGCCGGGTCGGTCCGCTACTTCCTCCCCGACGCGAAGGGCGACTGGCCCGTCCTCCCCGTCGCCGCGGCGACGCCGGTCAAGGGAGAGTGGAAGCCCTTCGGATCCTACCCCAAGTACGGCGACCGGCTGTCGGCGAGCCTCTCCGCCGATTTCCCGGTCCCCGGCCTTCCGGGACTCGCGATCCCCAAGGACGCGGCGGTGGAGTTCGCCCTGAACTGGACGGGCCTCGTGGAGACCCTCGGTTTCGCCATGCCCGCCGAATATGCCGCGAAGCTCGCCGAGGGCGAGCTCAGGCTGAAGACCGGGGAGCGTTCCGCGGTCGGCTTCCTCGGCTACGACATGGGGCGCCCCTCAACGTACCTCGCGGGAACCACAGCCCAGGACGCGAGGCTGGCCTTCGCGCCAGGCGTGCTCGCCGTCCCCGCGGGCTCGAAGGTGGTTTCAGCCAACGCGAGCGTCTCCTACGTTGAGCTCGGCGGCCCCGGCACCTTCTCGTCCCGGGGCGCGTCCTACCCCTGCGTCCAGGGCGTGCTCGCGGGCGACTACTGGGACGGCGCGAAGAGCCTCTCCTCGGTGCGCGTCACCTTGGCCAGGGATTCCGAGCTCGCGGTCGGTTCGGCGCGTTATGCGCTTCCAGCGCTCTCGCTCGTGACCTTCTCCGGCGACTCGGTCCTCCGCCTCGTGTTCTCGAAGGATTCGGCGTACACCGCCGGCGGCGTCCGGGACGCGGCGAAGGCCGGATGGGCCTTCGACCTCGGGCCCGACGGTACCCCGGTGCGGAAATACCAGGTCGAGGACTAGCGCCGCATGGCCGCCGCGCCGGCCCCGCGCCGCGGGAGGGGCTCCGGGGCAGGGCCCCTTCGCGGCCTCCTCCTCACGGCGGCAATCGCGGCGGGCGGGGCCCTCGCCGCGCAGGATGGAGCATCGCCCTACGCCGAGCTCTTCGGCCGCCGCTACGCCGAGGCCCTCTCCATGGCCTCGAACCGCGGGGAAGCCTGGCGCGGGCTCCTCGCGGGCTACGGCGCCACCGAGCCCGGCCTCCTCGTCGCGGCGGTCTTCCCGGAGCTCCTCCGGCACTCCCTCCTCCGCGACGAGATCGAGGAGATGGGCCTCGCCGCGCTCTACGTGCCGGGCGGGACGGCCCTCGCGGATTACTCGGTCGGACCCTTCCAGATGAAGCCCTCCTTCGCCGAGAGGCTCGAGAAGGCGCTGTCGGCCTCGCTGTCCCTTCCTCCGGCCCTCCTCGACCTCGCCGCATACCCCGAGGGCTCGGGCGAGGCCGCCCGCCGCGCGCGCCGCCTCGAGCGCCTCCTCGACGAGGACTGGCAGCTCCGCTACCTCGCCGCCTTCGACCTCGTCGCGCGGAGGCTCCACGACCTCGCCGGGCTCGACGAGGAGTCGCGCCTCCGCTTTCTCGCGGCGGCTTACAACTGCGGCTTCGACTCCCCCCGCGAGCGGATCCTCGCCGCTGAGTCCTGGACCCTGTTCCCCGGGCGCGGCGGCTACGGCGGGAGGCCGCCCGTCTCCTACGTCGAGGTCGCGGCGGATTTCCACCGCCAAGGCTGGTCGGGACGCTGAGGCGTCAGGCGCCATCGA
>CAYNPQ010000108.1:0-12069 GCA_964399065.1 uncultured Treponemataceae bacterium
CGAGGGCCTCCTTGAGCTCGCCGAGCTCGAGGCAGACCTCGCCGATGTTGCTCAGCGTCGCCGACTCGCGCTCGGCGTTGCCGTGGCGCCGCGCCGACTCGAGGCTGCGCGTGTAGTAGTCCATCGCGCGCTCGTAGCGCGCCATCTCGTGGTAGACGACGCCGAGGCCGTTGAGCGCCTTGATCTCCCCCGTCGCGTCGCCGAGGGCGACGAAGCCGTCCAGCGCGGCCTGGAGCGACTCGATGGCGGCGGCGCCGCGCATGAGGAAGTTCTCGCACCAGCCGATGTTGAGCCGGGCCTCGGCGACGCCCGCCGCGTAGCCGGCCGCCGTCGCCTCCGAGAGGGCGGCATGCGCCGTCGCGAGGGCCTCCTCGGGGGCGGCGAGCATCCGGTCCCAGGCCTCGCGGTTCAGCGCGTCGACGCGGCTTTCGGTTTCGCTCATCGCGTCCCCATCGCGGCGAGGGCCTCGCGGCGGTCCGACGCGAGGATCCAGGAGCCGTCCGCGGCCCGCTCGAAGGGCCTGAACGAGGCCTTGTAGTCCATCTTCGGCGAGCCCGGCACCCAGAAGCCGAGGTAGTAGTAGCGCTTGCCCGCCTCCCGCGCGAGCTCGAGCTCGCGGAGCACCGACCAGGTGCCGAGGCTGCGGCGGGCCTCGCCGGGCTCGAAGGCGAAGTAGACGGACGAGAGCCCGTCCGGCAGGAAGTCGACGTAGCCCGTCGCGACGAGGGAGCCGGCCGCGTCGCGGTACTCGACGATGCGCGACCCGCCGCCCGCCTCGCCGCGCAAGGGGCCGCCGAGGAGGAAGGCCGCGTAGGAGGCGCGCTCGATCTCGACGTCCTCCGCCCCGGCCTCCTCCCGTCCCGCGGAATGGCGGGCCCGGACATAGGAGCGATAGAGCGCGAAGCGCTCCTCGGAGAAGTCGGCCTCGACGACCTCGACCCCGATGTCCTCGTTGAGTCTGGCGACGCGGCGCTGCGAGCGCGAGGGGGTGAAGGTCAGAGAGTCGAGGCGGATGGGCACGCAGAGGCGGCAGCCGGGGCAGACGTCGCGGTAGAAGGTCGCGCCGGAGCGGCGCCAGCCCTCCGCCAGGAGGGCTTCGTAGAGACCCGGCTCGAGGAAGGCCGCGGAGAATTCCTGCACCCTCCAGCGCCTGTCCTCGAGATAGGGACAGGGTCCGTAATCGCGCTCGCGGAGGTCGATCTGCATGGCGAGGCTAGGCGAAATCCTCCGGCACGCCTTCCATGCGGCCGTGGTCGGGGTCGACGAGGTTGAGGTACTCGAGCGCCTCCTGCGCGACGCTCTGGGCATGCTCGTACCAGATCGCGTAGAGCTCGTCCCCGAGGACGCCGGGGGACGGGGCGCCCTCGACGTCGCTCGTCAGCTGGCGGAGAAGGGCGAGTCCTCGTTCGTCCATGCGAGACTCCTTACAGGGGCAGCTCGGTCTCGATCGCGCCAGGCCGCGCGCGTCGGAGCAATTGTACATCCCCGGCGTGGGAAATCAAGACCGAGGTTCCCGAGACGAGGGAGTCGCGCAGTCGGGCGGCCGCGGCGCGGAGCTCGCCCTCCCGGATCGAGAGGAGGTCGTCGCGCTTGGCCTGCCTGAGCCCGTCCGAGATGCCGTAGAGCTCGCGCCTGAAGTCGGCGAGGCCTCGCTCCTCGGGGAGGAGAGGCTTCAGGTCGTGGCCGACCGTCCCGATGACGGCCTCCTCGGCCTCCTCCGCGCCGATCCCGGCGGCCGCGCGGCCCAGCGCCTCGCCGAAGAACTCGAGGCTGTCGACGGGTCGGGGATCCCTGTAGGTCGAGAAGCAGAACACGCCCTCGAGCCCGTCGGTCGAGCAGGAGGCGTGGTAGGCGCCGCGCCTGACGCGTATCTCCTCCCAGAGCGGGCCCGTTGTGAGGAGATGGGCCAGCGCGGTCTCGTGGGCGTACTCCGGGCGGCCGAGGCGGGCCGCGGCGCAGGAGGCCGCGGCGAAACCGACCTGGGCGGAGATGGCGAAGGACTCGCTGCGCGCCGGCCCGGCCGGCGTCGGGAAGGGAAGGGCCGCCTCCGGCTCGCGGAGGGAGGGCAGGGCCGGGCCGAGCTTCTCGTCGAGGGCGGCGAGGGCGGCCCGTGCCGCCCCGGGCTCGGCGGTGAGGCCGATCCGCAGGCCCTCGAGCGCGAAGATTGAGGAGGCCAGGCCCTTGAGCGCGGGCGCAAGGGCGGCCGTGGACTCGCCCCCTTCCCGGCCCGAGCCTCCGAGGCCCATGAGGAACATGAGCTGGCTCAGGCCGCGCCAGAGCTCCTCCGTCGCGAGCGAAGGCGAGAGCAGGGCGCCGGAGCGGGCTTGCGCGAAGGCGTGGCCGGCCGGCACGAGGGCCGAGACCACGTCGTTGCGGAGCTCGGCCAGGAGGTCGGCGACGCGCCGCTCGTCGCCGTAGTCCGCGTCGCCGAGGAGTCCGAGGACGAGGTCGAGGGCGGCGGGGAACTTCTCCTCGAGGGCCTTGAGGCGGAAGATGGCGAAGGAGCGGCTCCCTCCCTCCGAGGCGTCGCGGGCGGAGTTGAGCATGGCGCTGAAGCCCCCGGCGCTTCGGGCCAGCCGCGAGGCGACCTCGTCGTAGGGCATTCCCTTGGCGCCGGCGCCGGTGACGAAGCGGGAGAGCAGGGGGAGGAGGAGCTGCGAGCCCCGGGAGAGATGGTCGACCGGGAAGGCGAGGTCGAGGTAGACGATGCCGTTCGTGAACAGGGGATGCAGGCTGGCGGGACGGCCCGCGGCCGAGGCGGCCTCGCGGGGCACGCGGTCGATTCCGCGCGGCAGGTCGGCGAGGCGGAGCCGCGGCAGGCTGGCCAGGGCCTCGGGCGGGCTCGGCCGCGACTGCGCCTCGGCGAGGGCCGCGGCCCGCGCGCGTATCGCGGTCCGCTCCGCGTCGGAGAGGGCGGCGGCGCGGGCCGCGAGGGCGGCCTCGGCCTCGTCCCGCTTCCGCTCGAGGAGGCCCGAGTCGGGATAGACCGCGACGGTGCTCCGGTGCCCGTTCTCGACGAGGAGGCGGAGGGCGAGGCCCTCGAGGTGGCGCGGGTCGGCGGCAAGGCGGGCCTTGAGCCCGGCGAGCGAGGCCTCGAAGGAGAGGGTGGACTCGGGAGCGGCGCCGTGCATCCAGCCGCGGACCGCGCGGTTGAAGAGCCGGAGCCCGTAGGCCGCGGCGCCCCGCCTGATCTCGCGGTTGGCGAAGGCGATCGAGTGGAGGGCGGCCTCGAGATCCGCCGGGGGGAAGCCCCTCCTGGCGAGATCGGCTATCGTGCCGACGATGAGTTCCTCGACCTTGGCCTCGTCGCCCCGCTTCGTCCCGCGCAGGCCCGCGGAGAAGATGGCCTGGCGGAAGCCCGTGTCGAGCCCGCACTGGGGAGAGAGGTCCTCGCCGAGCCCGGAATCCCGGAGGGCCTTGGCCAGGGGCGAGCCGTCATGGCCGAGGAGGATCTCGGAAAGGACCTCCATCGCGAGCGAGTCGACGCCGTCGGTCGAGGGGAGGAGGAGCCAGTTGACCACGATCGAGGCCGCGGAGTCCGAGCCCTCGGCCACCGCGTAGGGCAGCTCGATCCGGCTCGGCCCGGGGAGGGGAGGCTGGAGGGGGATGGCGGTGCCGACCTCGCGCCGCGCGAAGCGGCCGAGGAAGCGCTCGTCGAGGAAGGCCAGCTGCCTCGCCGTGTCGATGTTCCCGTAGAGGTAGACGCGGCAGTTCGAAGGATGGTAATGCTCGGCCCAGTACGACTTGAAGGAGGCGTAGTCGAGGGAGGGGATCGCCTCGGGGTCCCCGCCCGAGTCGAAGGAGTAGGGATGGCCCGGCGAGAAGAGGCTCGTGGAGCAGGCGGTCCCGAGGATGGACTCCGCCGAGGAATAGTCGCCGCGCATCTCGTTGTAGACGACGCCCTTGATCGAGAGCCGCCCCTCGTCGTCGAGCTCGAGGTGGTGGGCCTCCTGGAGGAAGCTGTCCTCCGAGAGCAGGGGGAAGAAGACCGCGTCGCCGTAGACGTCCATGAGGTTGAAGTAGTCCGCCTCGACGGCGCTCGCGGCGGGATAGACCGTCTTGTCCGGGTAGGTGAAGGCGTTGATGAAGGTCGCGAGGCTCCGCCTGACCATGGCGAGGAAGGGATCCTTGACGGGGAAGCGCTCGGAGCCGCAGAGCACCGAATGCTCGATGACGTGGGTCGCCCCCGTCCCGTCCCTCGGCCCGGTCCGGAAGGCGAAGGCGAAGACGTTCTCGGGGTCGTCGGCCACGAGCCGGTAGACCTCGCATCCGGTCCCGCGGTGCCGGAGCAGGACTCCCCGGGCCCGGTATTCGGGCAGGTCGGTCTCGGAGATCGTTTCGAAGGCGGGGTGGTAGGCGGCCATGGCAAGAGGATGGCGGCGCGGGACGCGAAGGTCAAGCGGAGGGCGAGGCGCCGCCCGCGCTTTCCCGCTTGTCTCGGTCGGCCGGGCGGGTATACTTCTCCAGGCGCGTTGCGCCGGGAGGAAACATGCCCTGGAAGAACCGATGCGACGGCACCCTCATCCGCGACCTGCCCCCCTTCTCGGTCCTCCTGCCCTACGTGATGCCGGACCGCACGGGCTCCATGATCTATTACGAGCAGGACCTCGACGTGACCGACACCCTCCGCCACGTCAAGCTGCGGAACCGCGAGCTCCTCAAGCGCCGGCAGGTCCTCACCCTTTTCGACGTGGTCATCTGCGCGGCGGTGCGGGCCCTCGCCATGCGGCCCCGCGCGAACCGTTTCGTCTCGGGCAACCGCTTCTACCAGCGCAACCAGATCGTCTTCAACTTCGTCGCCAAGCGCGAGCTCAACGACGAGGGCCGCGAGGTCAACGTCAAGATCCCCTTCGATCCCTTCGACACCCTCGAGACGGTGGCCGAGCGCGTCAAGCGCTACGTCCGCAAGGCGGTCTCGGACGAGGGCATGGCCGACGAGGCGGTCGTCAGGACCCTGGCCCGCTTCCCCCACTTCGTCCTGCGGATGGTCGCCCGGGCCCTCCTCTGGCTCGACGACCACAACATGATGCCGGCCGACATGATCGAGAGCGATCCCTGCTTCAGCTCGGTCTTCCTGACCAACGTCGGATCCTTCGGCCTCGAGGCGCCCTACCACCACCTGTTCGAGCGGGGCAACTGCCCGATCTTCGTCTCGGTGGGCAAGGTGAGGACGACGAGGGAGATCGCCGAGGACGGCTCCGTGGCCGAGCGGAAGCGGCTCGTCCTCCGCTACTCCTTCGACGACAGGATCGCCGACGGCACCTACATGGGCCGGACCCTCGACCTCGTGCGGTCCTTCGTCGAGAGGCCCGAAGCCCTCGACGCGCCGCCCATCCTGGCGCCGGAGCTCATCGCGGAGCTGCGCCTGAAACCCTTCGCCGAGGCCTAGGAGGGGCGCCGCTTTTCCTGCCTTGGGCGCGCCGCTATACTGTCGGCCATGAGCATCATCACGAAGACCGGGGACGAGGGAATGACCGGGCTCTGGTCCGGCGAGCGCGTGTGGAAGGACGACGCGAGGGTCGAGGCCTACGGCGAGATCGACGAGCTCTCCTCCCTCCTCGGCCTCGCGCGGGTCGCGGCGCGGCTCCCGGCGACGGCCGAGGCCATCGAGGTCGCGCAACGCGTTCTCGTGCGCGCCGCCGGCGAGCTGGCCTCGGTCGGAAAGCCCTTCGGCAGGCCCTTGGGGGACGAGGAGGCGGCGGCGGTCGAGTCGCTCGTCGCCGGGCTCGAGGCGCGCATCCCCCTCAAGGGCTTCGTCCTGCCCGGGCGGACCGAGGCCTCGGCCAGGCTCGACGTGGCGCGCGCGGCCTGCAGGCGGGCCGAGCGGCGGGCGGTGGCCCTCTCCCGGGCCGGCGGCGGCGTCCGCCCGGAGCTCCTGCGCTACCTGAACCGCCTCTCCGACCTCCTCTTCATGCTCGCGCGCGCCGAGGAGGAGGCCGAGGGCAAGATCGCCTACGCGCGCCCTGGGGACTGCTGAGCGGCGCGTGGCGGGGAGCCGCCGAGGGGGGCCTCCTCAGGTGACCAGCTCGTCCTCGCCCTCGAGGACGAGCTCCCCCTCCTCCCAGGCCTTCTTCATGTACGACAGGAATTCGCGGGCGGCCTCGTCGGCGTCCTCGCGCCTGACCGCGCCGAGGATCGAGTACTCGTCCGCGATGAGGGTCCGCCTGTTCTGCGACACGTTGCGCAGCACCTTCTCCTTGAAGTCGTCGTCGCGGCCCTTGAGGAGGAGGGCGATGTCGCGCTCCACGAAGTCGCGCAACGCGCCCTGCAGGTAGCGGTCGGGCACGCGGAGCACGTCCTCGAGCGTGAAGAGACGCTCGCGCACGTTGCGCGAAAGCTCAGGGCTCTCCTCCTCGAGGGCGGAGAGGACCCGTTCCTCGAGGCGGGGGTCGACGTGGCGCAGGATCCCGGCGAGGGCCGCCTTGCCGTCGAGCTCCTCCGTGGCGATGGTGCCGATGCGCCGGATCCGCTCCTTCAAGCCCTCCTCCACGCGCCTCAGGACCTCGGGGTTGACCTTCTCGAGCCTCGCCACGCGCTTCACCACCTCGACCCGCGCCTCCTCGGGCAGCCGCTCGATGAGGCCCGAGGCGCGCTTGGGCTCGAGGTAGGGCAGGATGACGGCGAGGACCTGGGGGGACTCCTCCTTGAGGATCAGGTGGAGGTCCTTGGGCTCGAAGTCGTTCAGGAAGCGGAAGGGCCTGAGCGCCTCGGGCGCCGCCTTGCGCAGGAGGGCGCGCGCGCGCTCCTCGCCGAAGGCCGCCTTGAGCATGCGCTCCGCGGTCTCGGGACCGCCCTCGATGGCCCAGCCCTTGGTCTTGACGAGCCAGCCGAACTCGGCCAGGACCTCGTTGGCCTCGATGGCGTCGATGCTCTTGACCTCGAGGATGGCGCGCGAGACCGCCTCGACTTCGGCGGGCGCGAGGCGGGAGACGACCTTCGCGGCCTCCTCGGTGCCGAGGAGGAGGAGGAATTTGGCGGCCCGCTCGACGCCGCGGTCGGAGCCGGTCTTGAGGAGGGCGGTCGCCTCGTCCTCGGCCGCGGCGACGGCGTCGCCCAACGCGAGGCTCGGCTTGGCGGGGGCCGTCGCGCGGGCCTTGCCCGCGCCCTTCGCCGGCCCTCGCCGCCCGGACGGCCCGGGCATCGCGGCGGGAACGCGGGCGCCCTCGCCGCGGGGAGGGGCGCCTGCCTCGCGGCCGGGGGCCGGCTCGGCCTTCGCGCCGGAGGCCGCGCCCTTGTAGGCCTTGTCCACCCTGTCCTTCATGCTCATGGGGCCATCCTATCCGAGGGTCCGCCCGTGGTCAATTCGACGCCGCCCCGCGCGCGATCTCCGCGCGGCGCCGGTACTCGGCTTCCATGAGGGGACCGAGGCGGAGGGGGCGCGAGACGCGGGGCGGCGCGGCCTTCCCGCCCTCGTCGGCGACCGAGAGGGAGCCGTCGCCCACCGCCCGCGCGACGCCGACGAAGGGCGTTCCCGAGGCGAGGGCCCCGAGCAGCGCGCGGACCGACGCGGCCCCTCCCTCGATCCCCTCCTCGACGAGGTCGGGGTAGGAGGCCGAGGATTCGCGGCCGTCGCCGGAAGGGTGGGGCCAGGCCGCCCGCGCGAGGTTCATGGGATCGAGATCCCCCGCGGGCGGCTCGGGGTAGAGGAGGGCCACCGCCTTCCTGCCTTCCTCCTCGCCGAGGCGGAGGAACCACTCCCTCTCGGCCTCCTCGGCTTCCCGGGTCGCCGCCGGATTCGTCAAGGCGAAGAAGCGAAGGGCGTCGGCCATCGCGTTCTCGACGCGGCGCTCGAGAAGGGCGTCCTCGCCCGCGGCGCGGGGATAGGCGGCACGGAGACCGGCGGCCCAGAGGCCGAGGAGCTCCGCCATCCCCTCCGCCGTATCCGGCCCGCGGGGCCGCGTCAAGGCTTCGAGGTCGAGGTCCGAGGGTCGGAGGCCCTTGACCGCTTCGAGGTACGCGGCGTCGAGCAGTCGCTCGAGGAAGGCGTGTGCGTTGACGGGCACCGCGCCGGCGCTTCCCGGCTCCCGCCAGCCCGCGAAACAGACGATGAAGGGGTGCGTGGCCCGATCCACGGCGGCGTGGGTCGCCATGCCGAGGAGGCAGGATGCGGCAGGCGCGAGGAAATCGCGGCGCGGGGCTCCGGGCCGGGTGACGAAGGCCAGGGCGGCCTCGACCAGGGCGCCGTAGCCCCGCCGGTGCGCGAGACCGCCCAAGTGGAGGGCCGAGGGCCTGGTCCTCTGGTTGTGGTAGAAGATGTCGGGCCCCTGGCAGCCCAGGCGGAACCAGGTTCCCGAAGCCTCGAGGAGGGCTTCCGCCTCGCCGGGCGCCGCGCGCCGCAGGGCCTCTTCGCCCGCGAGGATGTGCGTGATCTGTCCTGCCATACCTTATAGCAATAATATGCCGCCGGAGCCGAAGCTCCAATATTTACCTTCCGGCCGCTTTCCCCTTATATTAGCCATACAAGGAGAGCTCCATGAGACTATACAGTCGCGGTCAACTCCTCCTCATGGGCCTGGGCGGCGCCGCCGGGGCCCTCGTCCTCGCCTTCGGCCTCGGGGCGCTTCGCCTTCCGGCCCGGGCGGGACAGGCCTTGACGGTCGAGGCGCCCGCGGCGTCCGAGATCCGACCCTCCTCGCCCCTGGCCCCCGATTCGCTCCGGCCTGCCGACACCTTCGCGGCCGAGTATTCGCCGGACGAGTCCGAGAACATCGGCGTCTACGAGCGGCTCAACGCCGGCGTCGTCAACATCACCACCGAGATCGTCGCCATCAACTGGTTCTACGAACCCGTCCCCCAGGAGGGCGGCTCGGGCTCGGGCTCCATCATCGACGCCCGCGGCTATGTCCTCACCAACAGGCACGTGGTCAAGGACGCCGCCAAGATCTACGTCAACCTCGCCGACGGCGGCCGCTTCCAGGCCGAGGTCGTCGGCATCGACACCGAGAACGACCTCGCCGTCATCAAGTTCGACCCGCCCAAGGACAGCCGCCTGACCGTCGTGCCCTACGGCGACTCGAGCCGGCTCAGGGTCGGCCAGAAGGTCCTCGCCATCGGCAACCCCTTCGGCCTCGACCGCACCTTGACCCGCGGCATCGTCTCGGCCCTCGGCCGGCCCATCACCCAGACCGACGAGGACACGAGGCGGCAGATCGTCATCCAGGGCATGATCCAGACCGACGCCTCCATCAACCCCGGCAACTCCGGCGGCCCCCTCCTCAACGCGCGGGGGGAGATGATCGGCGTCAACACGATGATCTACACCCCCTCCCAAGGCTCGGTCGGCATCGGCTTCGCCGTCCCCGTAAACACGGCGAAGCGTGTCGTGCCGGAGCTCATCAAGGACGGCCGCGTGCGCCGCGGCTGGATCGATGTCACCACCGTCCAGCTCTTCCCCGAGCTCGTCGACTACATGAAGGCCAACGGCTACGCGGCGCCCGTCTCCCAGGGCCTCCTCATCTCGAAGACGAGCCGCGGGAGCAACGCGGACCGCGCGGGCCTCAAGGGCGGCGAGACGGCGGTTCGCTACGGGCGCTCGACCTTCTATGTCGGCGGCGACATCATCACGGCGGTGAACGGGGTCAAGATCGCGACCATCACCGACCTCTACACGGCCCTCGAGAACACCAAGCCCGGAGACCGCGCCGATGTCGAGTACTACCGCAACGGCAAGAAGATCTCCGCGCAGATACAGCTTTCGGACCGCGCCAAGGCGGGCGCCGGGGACTAGGGGAGGGCCGGGGGAGGGGATCCGCGGGGCGCTTGATGCGCGTGTCGGGGGAGTGCATTATTCCCCCATGCGCCCCTTCAAGGTAGTCGCCCCCTACGGCCCGGCCGGAGACCAGGCCAAGGCCATCGAGGACCTGGCCTCCGGCATCCGCGAGGGCCTGCGCTGGCAGACCCTCAAGGGCGTCACGGGCTCGGGCAAGACCTT
The DNA here is from genome assembly GCA_964399065.1 of uncultured Treponemataceae bacterium. Lineage (GTDB taxonomy): Bacteria > Spirochaetota > Spirochaetia > Treponematales > Rectinemataceae > JAKLFE01. Next base: position 9,932 of record CAYNPQ010000108.1, read on the forward strand.
CGCCATGGCGAAGGTCATCGAGGCCGCGCAGATGCCCGCCCTCGTGATCTCGCACAACAAGACCCTCTCCGCCCAGCTCTATCGCGAGTTCAAGTCCTTCTTCCCCGACAACGCGGTCGAGTACTTCGTATCCTACTACGACTACTACCAGCCCGAGGCCTACGTCCCCTCCAAGGACCTCTACATCGAGAAGGACTCGGACATCAACCAGGAGATCGACCGCATGCGGCTCGCGGCCACCGCGGCACTCGTGGAGCGGCGCGACGTGGTCATCGTCGCGACCGTCTCCTGCATCTACGGCCTCGGCTCCCCCGACCAGTACAAGGAGATGCGGCTCTACATCGACCGCGGCTCCGAGATCGACCTCGACGAGGTCAAGCGCCGCCTGGTCTCGCTCCAGTACGAGCGCAACGACGCCGTCCTCGAGCGGGGCCGCTTCCGCGTCCGCGGCGACGTCCTCGAGATCTACCCCGCCTACCTCCAGGAGGCCTACCGCATCGAGCTCGACTACGACGCGGTGACGCGCATCCGCAAGTTCGATCCGATTTCAGGCGACGCGGGCCCCGAGCTCGACGAGGCGGTCGTCTATCCGGCCAAGCACTTCGTGATGCCCGAGGACCGCGTCAGGGGAGCGGTCGAGAAGATCCGGGCCGAGCTCGACGAGCGCTACGAGGGCCTCATGGCCGCGAACAAGCTCGTCGAGGCCCAGCGCCTCAAGACCCGGACCGAGTACGATCTCGAGATGCTCGAGGAGATCGGCTACTGCCCCGGCATCGAGAACTACTCGGCGCCCCTCGCCGGCCGCGGCCGCGGCGAGCGGCCCGGCGTCCTCATCGACTACTTCCCGAAGGAGTTCCTCACCTTCGTCGACGAGTCCCACGTCACCCTTCCCCAGGTGGGCGCGATGTACTCAGGCGACCGGAGCCGCAAGACCACCCTGGTCGACTACGGCTTCCGCCTGCCGAGCGCGATGGACAACCGCCCCCTCAAGTACGAGGAATTCCTCGGCGTCATCGACAAGGTGATCTGCGTCTCGGCCACGCCGGGCGAGGAGGAGCTCGCCAAGTCCGCCCGCGTCGCCGAGCAGGTCATCAGGCCCACCGGCCTCGTCGACCCCGAGATCGAGGTCAGGCCGAGCGAGGGCCAGATGGAGGACATCTACGCCGAGATCAGGAGGCGCAACGCCAAGGGCGAGCGCTCCCTCGTCCTGACCCTCACGAAGCGCATGGCCGAGGAGCTCTCGGAGTACCTGACCGGCCTCGGGCTCAAGGTGAGGTACATCCACTCCGAGGTCGAGACCATCGAGCGCGTCGAGATCCTGAAGCAACTCAGGCTGGGCGACTACGACGTCCTCGTCGGCATCAACCTCCTCCGCGAGGGCATCGACCTGCCCGAGGTGTCCTTCATCGCGATCCTCGACGCGGACAAGATCGGCTTCCTCCGCTCGGCGACGAGCCTCATCCAGATCGTCGGCCGCGCCGCGCGCAACGCGGCCGGCACCGTCGTCATGTACGCCGACCGGACCTCGGAGGCCATGCGGGTCGCCATCGAGGAGACCGCGCGCCGGCGGGCCATCCAGATGGCGTACAACGTGGAGCACGGCATCACCCCGGCCACGATCCGCAAGGCCGTCGAGGACATCCTCGAGCGCCACCGCGAGGAGAAGGCCGCCGGCGCCGAGTCGGAGATCGAGGTGCTCAAGAAGACGCACAACCTCCTCGTGCCGGAGCAGAAGAAATCCCTCGTCAGGGCCCTCGAGGCCCAGATGCTCGAGCACGCGAAGAACCTCGAGTTCGAGCAGGCGGCCGTCCTGCGCGACGAGATCGAGAGGATCAAGCGGGGCGAGGACTGAGGCGGGGGGCGCGGAGGCCGTATTGTCCCCCGCCTCCCCGCCCGGCTATACTCGGCCCGACGCCATCCAAAGGAGACCCCCTTGAACGAGACCGCCCGGCAGCCCAAGGCCGAGCTCCTTCCCGTCCTCACCGGACTCTTCGTCGGAATCCTCGTCCTCTCCAACATCCTCGCCGCGAAGATGGTCAAGCTCGGGCCCTTCGTCTTCGACGGCGGGACCCTCCTGTTCCCGCTCTCCTACATCTTCGGCGACGTGCTCACCGAGGTCTACGGCTACAAGGCCTCCC
>CAYNPQ010000109.1:0-8254 GCA_964399065.1 uncultured Treponemataceae bacterium
CTCGCCTTCTACGAGGACTGACTTCCCTTGTAGCCCGAGGCCACGAGGTAGGTCTCGAAGGACTCGGAGCGGCAGGCCTCGGGCTTGAAACCCCTGGCCTGCGCGAAGTCCCCGCGGAGCCGCTTGAGGAGGCCCGCCTCGGCCCCGCCCTGGAAGATCTTGGCGACGAGGGCGCCGCCCGGGGCGAGGCAGGCCAGGGCGCAGTCGATGACCGCCTCGACGATGGCCTCGGACTGGCCCTGGTCGACGAGGCGGTTGCCCGTGGTCGCGGGAGCCGCGTCCGAGAGCACGAGGCCGTAGGGCCCGAGGGAGGCGAGCTCGGCGCGGACCGCGGGGTCGTAGAGGTCGCCCTGGATGAAGCGGAAGTTGGGGTAGGGCGGGCACATGCCGAGGGCCTGGAGGTCGACGGCGGCGAGGAAGCCGGAGCCCGCGAGGCGCTTCAGGGTCCAGAGGCTCCAGGAGCCCGGGGCCGCGCCGATGTCGAGGATCCGCATGCCCTTCCTCACGAGGGCGAACTTGCGGTCGATCTCCTCGAGCTTGTACACCGACCGCGCCGGGTAGCCTTCCCTCTTGGCCTTCTGCGCCCAGAAATCGGGTTTCTCGTAGCTCGACATGGACAACCCCCCGCGGCCCGCGGTATCGTCGGGCCATGCGAAGCGAGTATACGGATCTGCTGGCCGCGATTGAAGGGGAGATCCTCGGGGTCCTGCCCGAGCGCGCCGACGAGGCCTGGCTGGAGCGCTTCTTCGGGCGCCTCCCCGCGCCGCCCGGGGAGGACCTGCGCCGCGCCCTCAACGCCCCGGCCCTCGACCTGGTTCGGCGGGGGGGCAAGCGCTGGCGGCCCCTCCTCCTCGTCCTCGCCGCCCGCTCCTTCGGCCGGGAGGACGGCGCCCTCTCCCTCGCCCCCCTCGTCGAGATCGCCCACAACGGCACCCTCATCGTCGACGACATCGAGGACTCCTCCGACACGCGGCGGGGCGGCCCCGCGATCCACCTCGTCCACGGCGTCGACGCCGCGGTCAACGCGGGGAACCTCCTGTACTTCCTCCCCCTCGCGCTGATCGACGAACTTGCGCCACCGGGCGAGCCGGTGGCGGCGCCGCCGGGCGAGCCGGTGGCGGCGGACCGGATGCGGCTCGGGCTCCATGCGCGTTATGCGCTTCATATGCGCCGCCTCCATCTCGGGCAGGCGATGGACATCCTCTGGCACCGCGACCACTCGCGCATACCGGACCGCGCGAGCTACCTCGCGATGTGCGCCCTCAAGACGGGGGTGCTCGCCCGCGCGGCCGCCGAGCTCGGGGCGATCGCGGCGGGCGCGCCGGCGGAGGGCGTCGACGCGCTCGGGCTCGCCTTCGAGGGCGCGGGCGTCGCCTTCCAGGTCATGGACGACGTGCGCAACCTCCGCACGGGCAACCCGGGCAAGAAGCGCGGCGACGACGTCGTCGAGGGCAAGAAGAGCCTGCCGGTCATCCTCGCCTGCGAGGCGCGGCCGGCCCTGGCGGGGCGGCTCCGCGTCCTCTTCGCCGAGGCCAGGGCCGGCGGGCCGGGGGCCGAGGCCGTCGAGGAGGCGATACAGCTCATCGAGTCGACCGGCGCTCTCGAGGCCGCGGAGGCCGAGGCCCGCGCCCTCCTCGATAAAGCCGAGTCCGAGGTCGCCCGCGTCTGCCCGCCTTCCGCGGCGCCCGGCCCCGGGGCCGCGGAGGCGCGCCGGCTCCTCGCCGGCCTCGTGCCGGAGCTCGAGGGCAAGTAGCCAGCGCGTTTGCCCCCGGGGGGGCCGGCGCGTATACTTGATCCCAGGGGGAGGGCATGGCGGAGCAGACCTTCGTCGAGGCCGAGATCTGGACGGTCGCCCAGACCGACCAGGGCAACGTGGTCCTCGTCCGGCCCAAGGACTCCGACCTCGCGGTGCCGATCTTCATCGGGCAGCTCGAGACCCAGGCCATCCTCATCGGCATGGGCAAGGTCGAGGTGCCCCGCCCCCTGACCCACGACCTCGCCCTCTCCCTCATCCGCTCCCTCGGCGCCGAGATCGAGCGCATCGAGATCAACGACCTCCGCGAGGGGACCTTCTACGCCCGCCTCGTGCTCCTCGCCGGCGACCGCGAGGTCGTCGTCGACTCCCGGCCCTCCGACGCGATCGGCATCGCGGTGAGGGCCGGCTGTCCCGTCTTCATCGCCGAGACGGTGGTGGACGAGGCCGGCATCTCGGTGAACCTCGTGAGCGGGCAGGCCGGCGCCCCCGGCGAGGAGGCTCCCTCCCTGCCCGCCCTGGCCTCGGTCGAGGGGCGGCGCGCCAAGCTCCGCGACGAGCTCGAGGCCGCCATCGCCGACGAGGACTACGAGCGGGCCGCGATCGTGCGGGACAAGCTCAAGGAGCTCGAGGACGGCATTTAGCGTCGCGCGCCGTTTTACAAAACGGGGATCCCGCATTACACTTGCCTTGCGGTCTTCCCGGCTCGGGGAATCTGGAGCAAGGAAAAAAGAATGGATCAAAAACTCGCGGTCATGGTCTTGCCGTCGCGCCTCGCCTTCCTCCTGGTCGGCGCCCTCGCTTTCATGGGCCTGTACCAGGCATTCCTCTTCGCCATGAGGCCCCGGCGGAAGTCCGGCTTGGCGCTGGGGCTCGCCTCCCTCCTCATGGCGCTCCGCGCGCTCTGCGCGGCCGCGCGGGGTGCCGATCCCGCGGCGGGAGGGCCGTGGCTCCGCCTCGGCGAGGCGGCCTCCCTCTACCTCCTCATGCCCGCCCTCCTCGCCTTCTTCGATCTCGAGGCGAGGCGCGCCCTGTCGAAGGCGTCGATCGCCTACGGCGGAGCCAGCCTCGCCGCGGGCGCCGTCGCCCTCGCCCTGGATCCCGACCGCCTGAGCGGCCCCTGGTTCGCGAGCCTTCTCCTCCCGGCGGCCTGGATCCTGGTCGCCGACCTGGCCCTGCCCCTCGCCGCGGCCCTGCGGGCAGGCGGCGCAGGGCGCGCCTCCGGCGACGACCGGAATCCCGCCGCGCGGGACCTCGAGCGGCTCGCCGCCGGCGCCGGCCTCGCCTTCCTCGCCCTCGCGGCCGACCTCGGGCTCGCCCTCACGGGCCGGCCCGCCTTCCTCGCGCCCTTCGGCTTCCTCGCGCTCGTCTCCTGCGGCGCCTGGGTCCTCGCGGCCCGAGACTACCGCGCCGCCGACGAGGCGGGGCGGGCCGCGGACTCGGTGGAGGCGAGGGTCCGCGAACGGACCGCCGAGCTCGAGGCCGCGGCGGGCGAGCGCTCGGTCCTCGACCTCTCGCTCCACGAGGCGAGGAACCGTCTCCAGAACGCCTTGGACGTCCAGGCCAAGGACGTGATGATGGCCGCCCAGGTCCAGCAGGGAATCTTCCGCGGCAAGGCTCCGGAGGTGCAAGGCTGGGAGCTCGCGCTCTACTCGCTGCCCTGCTCCGGGGTCTCGGGGGACTTCTACGACTTCTACGTCGAGGACGAGAACCTCATGGGGCTCGTGGTCGGCGACGTCTCGGGCCACGGCATCGCCTCGGGCCTCGTGACCATCCTCGCGCGCTCGGTCTTCTGGCGCTGCTTCCGCGCCATGGGCGCCCACTCCCTCGGCCGGGTCCTCGAGGAGATCAACGGCGAGCTCATCCGCGACCTCTCCTCGGTCGAGAACTACCTCACCTGCTCGCTGCTCCGCCTCCGCGAGGGACAGGTCGAATACGCGAACGCCGCGCACGCGGAGCTGGCGTACCGCCGGGCGGGCAAGGCCAAGGCCGGCTTCCTCGTGCCCGGGAGCGCCGACGACTACAAGGGGCCGCCCCTCGGCCGCGAGGGCATCGAGGCGCCCTACCACGCGGTCAAGTTCGCCCTGGCGCCGGGCGACAGCCTCCTCGTGTTCACCGACGGGCTCACCGAGTCCCTCGACGAACGCGGCGCGCGCTTCGGCGCCGAGGGCGTCCTGACGGCCTACGGCCGCGCCCCCGAGGGCGGCGCCCAGGGCATGCTCGACTACATCCTCGACGACTGGCGCTACCACGTCGGCTCGACGGAGCCCGCCGACGATCTCACCGCGGTGCTGCTGCGGAGGAAGGGCTAGCGAGAACGCGTCAGGCGATCTCGCCGCCGGGGCCGACGAGGCGGTCGCGGCCGGCCTCCTTGGCCCGGTAGAGGCGCCGATCGGCCGCCTCCACCATGCGGGAGACCGAGATCGCGTCCCGGTCCCACTCCGCGCCGCCGGCGATGCCGCAGCTGAAGGTGAAGCGTATCTCGACGCCCTCGTGGGCGAAGTCGCGGCCCCGCACTCGTTCCATGATGCGCCCGATCATCGCCGCGGTGTCGACCGCGTCCGCGCCCGGCGACACGATGATGAACTCCTCGCCGCCGTAGCGGCCCACCAGGTCGTAGGGCCGGACCGAGGAGGCGACGAGGGCCGAGAACTCCTTGAGGGCGTGATCCCCGGCCTGGTGCCCGAAGCGGTCGTTGATCGACTTGAAGTGGTCGATGTCGAGGATGGAGACGCAGAAATCCCTGCCCCGACGGGCGTACTCCGAGGCGATCTCCTCGAGCCGCGCGAAGACGTGGCGGCGGTTGTAGACTTCGGTCAGGGGGTCGCGGATCGCGAGCTCCTCGATCTTCGCCTGCATCTCCCGCTTCTCGGTGATGTCGGCGTGCGTGCCGAACATCCGGAGCGGCCTGCCGTCGGCGTCCCGCTCGACGACCTTGCCCCGGTCGAGGACCCAGACCCATCGGCCGTCCTTGTGCCGCATCCTCGACTCGAACTCGTAGAACTCGGTCTCGCCCGCGAAGTGCCGTTCGAGGAGCCGCCCCGATTCCTCGAGGTCCGCCGGGTGGGCGAGGCGCTCCCAGGTCTTGATGCTCACGGGCTCGAGCTCGGCGAGCGTGTAGCCGACGATCCCGGCCCATCGCTCGTTGAACGCGGTCTCGCCGGTCCGCACATTCCACTCCCAGGTTCCGAGCCGCGTCCCGTCGATGATGTTGCGGAGCCGCCGCCGCTGGTCCTCGAGCCGCCGCCGGAGCTCCGCCTGGTCCGAGATGTCCACCATCACGGTGAGGAAGTAGTCGGCGCCCTGGGTCTCGATCACCTCGCCCGAGAAGAGCCCGTCCAGGACGCCCCCGTCCTTGCGGCGGATCATGATCTCGACCTCCCTGATCGAGCCCGTCCGCTCAAGCTCCTCCGCGACGTGCCGGCGCTGGGCCGGGTCGACGAAGACGCTGAGCTCGCCGCTCGTGCGGCCGATCACCTCCTCGCGGCGGTAGCCGAGCTTCCGGAGGAAGGCGGCGTTGACGTCGCGGAACTTCCCGTCCTCCATGCCGGTGATCGCCATGAGGGCGGGGTTGGCCTCGAAGAGCTTCTGGAACCTCTGAAGGGCCTCCTGCTCGACGCTCAGGTCCTTGCAGATCCCGTAGATGCAGTCGCGGCCGCCCCAGCTGCCGAACCAGACCCGGGTCTCGACGGGCAGCCTGCCGCCTTCCCTGCGCCGCAGCTCGAGCGGGCAGGTATCGCGCTCCTTCCGGAACATGGCCCCCAGGATCCGCGCCGCCTCCTCGCGCCTGTCCTCGGGGTGGAGGTCGAGGATGGCCATGCCCCCGAGCTCTTCGGCGGGGAAGCCGAGCTTGCGCGTCACGGCCTCGTTGGCGTACAGGATGCGCCCCTCGAGGTCGCCGACGAGGATGAGGTCGTCCACGGTGTCGAAGAAGCGCCGGAAGTCGCGCTCGGAGGCCTGGAGGCGAGCGAGGCTGATCCTCCGCTCGAGCGCCGTCGAGACGATGCCCGAGGCCGCACGCAGGAGCTCGAACTCGGCGGGCGACCAGTCGCGCTCGCGGGAGCACTCGTCGAAGCCGATGAAGCCCCGCCTCTCCCCGTCGATGAGGAGGGGATAGACGAGGATGGAGCGGATGCCCTGGGGCTCGAGGGCCGCGCGGAGGTCGGCCGGCAGGGTCGACACGTCGGTGGAGAAGATCCGGCCCTCGCCGTCGAGCAGCCTCCTCCAGGAGGGGATCGACGAGTAGGGGATGCCTTGGAGCTCCTCCCGCTGCGGCGCGACGCCTTCGGCGCACCACTCGTGGCTGTTGCTCGTCGTCGAGCCGTCCTCGTCGTCGAGGAAGACGTAGGCCCGCGAGACGCCGAGCTGCCTGCCTATCGCGGCGAGGGCCCCGTCCATCCGCGCGTCGAAGTCGCCCTTGGCCGCGAAAGCCAGGGCGATGTCGGCAAGCAGGGCGTTGCCCGTATCTTCCGAGGCGGCGATGGTAGTCCTCGCTTCCGGGGACGCGAAGGCCCCCGTGACCATTCTAGTCCGCGGGGGCCTCGGGCTTCCAGCGCGGGGGCTACGAGATGAGCCGGTTCAGCCTGGCGGCGAAGTCGGCGGGATCCTCGAGGGGCGCGCCCTCGACCAGGAGGGACTGCCCGAGGAGGACCTTCGCGAGGTCCTCGGCCTCGGCCTCGCCGGCGGCCGCGAGGCGCTTGACGAGGGCGTGGCCGGGGTTGAGCTCGAGGATGGGCTTCACGTCGGGGAGCTCGCTGCCGCCGAGCTGCTTCATGAGCTCGCGGAACTGGAGGCTGGGGTCGTCCGAGTCGACGACCACGCAGGCGGGGCTCTCGGCCAGGCGCTTCGAGACGCGGACATCCTTGACGGCGTCGCCTAGCGCCTTCTTCGCCTTCTCGACGGCCGCCACCGCGTCCCCGCCCGCCTCGGGCGCGGACTCGTCCTTCTTCGCCTCGCCGAAATCCGTCTCGCTGCCCGCGCGGTTCACGCTCTTGAGCTCGAGGTCCTCGTACTTCCCGATGGAGGAGATCACGAGCTCGTCGATCTCCTCGGCGCAGACCAGGACCTCGATGCCCTCCTTGCGGTACATCTCGAGGAGGGGGGACTTGCGGAGCCGCTCCTCGTCGCCGCCGGCGATGTAGTAGATCGCCCTCTGCCCCTCCTTCATCCGCGACTTGTAGTCGGCGAAGGAGGTCCAGCCCTCGGCGACCGACAGGTCGGCGGTGCTCTTCCAGCGGACGAGGCCGAGGAGGGCCTCGCGGTTCGCGAAGTCGGAGTAGAGGCCCTCCTTGAGGGGGCGGTTGAACTGGTCGACGAGCTTCGCGTACTTGTCGGGGTTGGTCTTGGCCACCTCGGCGAGCTCGCCGAGGATCTTCTTCACGCTCGCGTTCCGGATGTTCGTCATGACCTTGTTCTGCTGGAGGATCTCGCGGCTCACGTTGAGCGGCAGGTCCTCGGAGTCGATGACTCCCCGGACGAAGCGGAGATAGACGGGGAGGAGCTCCTTCTCGTCGTCGGTGATGAAGACGCGCTTCACGTAGAGCTTGACGCCGGGCTTGTAGTCGGCGCGGTAGAGGTCGAAGGGCGCCTTCGAGGGGACGTAGAAGAGGGTCGTGTACTCGATCGTGCCCTCGGCCTTGGTGTGCATCCAGAGGAGGGGCTCCTCGTCCCCGCCCTCCATGCCGCCCCAGCCGCCGAGCCCGGCGGAGAAGCCCTTGTAGAACTCGAGGTAATCCTCGTCCTTGAGCTCGGACTTGGGCCGGCGCCACAGGGCGGTCGCCGCGTTGACGACCTCCTCCTTGCGCTCGGAGCCCTCCTCCTTGCCTTTCTCGCCGTATTTCGGCTCCTCGGAAACGAGGCTGATGGGATAGGCGATGTGGTTCGAATACTTCTTGAGGAGGGACTCGACCTTCCAGCGCGAGAGGTACTCCTGCCCCTCCGCGTTCAGGTGGAGGCGGACCTCCGTGCCCTGGCCGACGCGCTCCGCCGGCTCCACGGAATACTCGCCCTTGCCGTCGCTCGACCAGCGGAAGGCCGACGCGGCGCCGGCCTTCCGGCTCGTCACCTCGACCGAGTCCGCCACCATAAAGGCCGAGTAGAAGCCCACGCCGAACTGGCCGATCAGGTTCGAGCCCTTGCGCGCGTCCTCGGGCATCTTGTCGAGGAAGCGGCGGGTGCCGGAGCGGGCGATGGTGCCGAGGTTCTCGTCGAGCTCCTTCTCGTCCATGCCGATGCCGTCGTCCTCGACGACCAGGCTGTTGTCCTTCCGGTCCAGGACCACGCGGATGGCTGGCTCGAAGGCGATCGCCTTGTAGGCCTCGTCCGACACGGTGAGGTAGCGGAGCTTGTCGATCGCGTCCGAGGCGTTGGACACGAGCTCGCGGAGGAAAATCTCCTTGTGCGAGTACAGGGAATGGATGATCAGGTCGAGGAGGCGCGAGACCTCGGTCTTGAAGTGGTGCTGCGACATGCGGTATCTCCCGGGAACGGCGCGGATGCGCG
>CAYNPQ010000109.1:8354-11950 GCA_964399065.1 uncultured Treponemataceae bacterium
TGGCCTTGCGGGCGGGCTTGGCGGGGGCCTTTTTGGCCGCGCTCGGCGCGGCGGCCTTCGCGGGGAAGGAGTAGGTGCGCCACTGCTCGACGATGCCCGCGAAGCCGAGCTCGGCGGCGCGGCCGCGGAAGTCTTCGATCTTGTCCCCGTAGTGCATGAGGTAGGTCTTGGCCCGCAGCGCATCAGACAGGCCCGCGAGCTCCTCGAGGGAGGCATGGACCCCTCCCGTGAAGAGCTGGCAGTCGTGGAAGACGGCCTCGAAGCCGTACTCGCGGTCGAGGCCCTCGACCAGGGCCGGGTCGTGGCGGGTGTCGCTCGTGAAGAGTATCCGCCCGTCGATGACGATGCCGTAGCTCGGGAAGGAGCGGCGCCAATCCGCGGCGTTGTCCGGGATGTGCTTCGTGCGGAAGAAGCGGACCTCGATGTCGCCGACCCGGGCCTCGCAGAGCTCCCGCTTGCCGCCTTCCACGGGGAGGGGCGTCACGAGGTCCCAGAAGTCCTCGAGTCCGAGCGGGACGCCGTCGTGCGTCTCGTTGTAGGCGGCGCCGCCGCGGAGGGACATGCTCCACAGGATCTTCCGGAGCTTCTCGGGCGCGATCAGCGTGGTCTTCCGCTTGTGGAAGTAGCGGTTGACCAGCATGACCTCCTCGAGGCCGCCGATGTGGTCGGCGTGGGTGTGGGTGATGAGGTAGTTCCGCACCGCGCCCACGGAGAGCCCGAGCTGGGACAGGGCCTCCGGGGCCCTGGTCCCGCAGTCGACGAGGATATGCGACTCGCCCTTGACGATGAGGAGGTTGTTCTGGAAGAACTTCTTCGAGAACGCGCTGCCCGATCCGACGAAGGTGAGCTCGAGGGCCCCTCCGCTCGTCAGCGATAGGGGCGGCCTTGCGGCCTGTTGCCCAGCCTGCGAGATGCTCATCGAAGCCAGTATAGCGTAGAATGAGCGGCTATTCAAAGAAATATACGGTGTCTCGAGGACCGTCCGCGGCCGGGCACTGGAGATTTTTTCCCTTTGACAGGCCGATACTTATAGTGCTAGAGTACGATCGAAGGCGGTGTTTCTTCGTATTTAATGGGCAAGGAGACGATGGTGTCCACCTTGAAGAAGCTAAAAAAGACCGAAAACGCGGCCTACGCACGCTTCTCGGCCCGCCTCTCCGCCAACGCCTCCTCGGTCCGCGGCTTCTTCAAGCGCCTCGGCGTCGCGGGGCGGCAGAAGCTCACCATCATGTTCATCCCCCACACCGAGAAGAAGATCCTCAACCTGCAGCTCAGCGTCTTCGCGCTGGTGGGCCTCTCCTGCGCGGTCGGCATCGTCTTCTTCGCCTTCGTCTTCTCCGCCGCCCGCTTCTCCGACACGGCGCGGCAGCTCAAGAACCGCTCCGACGACCTCGCGGCCACCCAGGCCGACCTCGACGCCTTCCGCGACTCGACGGGCCACCTCGTCACCACCGCGAAGCGCTTCGAGGCCGCCCTCTCGGGCACCCTCTCGCGCATCGGCGTACGGCCCTCCGGCCAGGATTCCGCGGCCCAGCGCGGCGACCTCGCCTCCTTCTTCGAGGCGGACGAGGCCGGCCCGGGCGAGGTCCGCGAGCTCGGCGAGCTCGGCAAGGTCACCGATTTCCTCGAGAAGTCCATCGACCCCGTCAAGGAAGTCGGGGCCATCCTCAAGAACCAGAGCGCCGTCCTGACCGAGATCCCGAACATCTGGCCCCTCAAGGGCGGCATAGGCCACATCTCGATGCACTACGGCCAGAACGAGAACCCCTTCACGGGGCAGTGGTACATCCACAAGGGCATCGACATCTCGACCTTCAAGTCGGGTGACCCCATCGTGGCCACGGCCGACGGCAAGGTCGTCACCGTCAGCTTCGACCCGGGCTTCGGAAACTACGTCATCATCCAGCACAGCCACGGGTTCTACACCCGCTACGCCCACATGCAGTCCTTCCGCGTCTACAAGGGGCAGAAGGTGCAGCAGGGCCAGGTCATCGGCTACGTCGGCAACACGGGGCTCTCCACCGGCCCCCACTGCCACTACGAGGTCCACCTCGGCACCGGCGTCATAGACCCGATCAAATGCCTCAACATAAGGGCGAGCGCCGCCGCGATGGCGACGGAGTAGCCCAAGCCCGCCGGAGCCTCCCATGCCCGACATCAAGGACTCCCTCGTCAACTCCATCATCGGCGCCGGCTCGGCGGTCGACGGCGACATCGACGTGGACGGACTCCTCCGCGTCGACGGCGACGTCCGCGGCTCCGTGCGGGCCACGGGCAAGGTCGTGATCGGCTCGGCCGGCCGCGTCGACGCCTCGGTGCGGGCCCGCTCGGCCATCGTGGGCGGGGTCGTGAAGGGCGACGTCTACGTCTCGGACCGGCTCCGCATCCTCGCGGGCGGCATCGTCATCGGCAACGTCTTCGCGGTGCGGCTCGAGGCGGAGGACGGCACCGTGGTCCACGGCGACGTCGCGGTCACCGGCCGCCCCGAGACCGCGGAGGACGACCTCAAGGCCTTCGTCGAGCGGCACGGCGCCGGGGCCCGCTTCCTCGGCCCCTTCCGCGCGGGCTCCTTCGCCTCGCCGCGGCCTCCCCGCCGCGGGGGCGAGCAGCCCGCCCGCGGCCCCGCGGCCTCCCCGGCCGAGGCCGGGGAGCGCTGAGCCCCGATGCCTCGCGTCGAATTCCCCGACGGTTCGAACCCCCTCCTCTCGCGGCTCCTGCCCCGCCGCAAGGAGGAGGAGGAGAAGAAGGTCGGCAAGGGCAGGGGCCTCTTCGGCGCCGCCTTCGGCAAGGCCGTCGAGGAGGCCGACGCCAAGGAGGGCGCCGGCTCCGCCCTCGACGCGCCCTACTCGCAGGAGGACCTCGAGAAGCTCCTCGACGAGGTGCACGAGAGCGGCGACCGCCTCAAGGAGAATCCCACGGTCGACCTCGTCCAGGCCTACAAGAAGGCCGTGCGCGACTTCGTCCACTACGTCGTGGAGCGCTCCTACTCCGTCGAGAAGAAGAGCTCGGGCAGGAACGTCCTCAAGAGGAACATATATTACAGCGTGGCCGTCATCGACGACCGGCTCGAGCGGCTCGCCGCCGAGATCCTGCGCAACCAGCGCGACAAGCTCGAGATACTGAGACGCGTGGACGAGATCAACGGCATGATCGTCGACCTGCTGCGCTGAGGAGAGAACATCGATGTCCGATTTTCGCGATACCCACGGGAGCCACTCCGAGGAGGAGCTCCGCCACCTCGAGGACGAGCACGAGCACGCCCGCGAGGCCGAGCGGCCGCGCCAGCGCGGGGCCTTCGACCCCAAGGAGCTGCCCTCGCCCCTGTACCGGATCAGGGCGACGCACTCCAACGAGACCTTCTTCGCCTATTTCCCGGAGGGCGTGAAGCCCCCCGAGCCGGCGCGGTCCGCCGTCCCCGCGGCTGAGGCGGAGGCCGAGGCGCCGGCGCCGGGCGAGGCGGTTGCGCCTAACGCGTTAGCCGAAACCGACGCCGCGCCGTCGCATGACGCGCCTCCGCCGGAGTCGCCCGACGCTTCGCCGGCGGAGGCGGCCTCTCCGGAGGAACCCCCGGCGCCCGCCGGAGCCGCGCCTGTCGA
>CAYNPQ010000110.1:0-6151 GCA_964399065.1 uncultured Treponemataceae bacterium
TCCCGGAGCAGGGCGCTCGCCGTCTCCACGGGCCCCGCGCCCTTGCCGACCAGGGAGAGCTCGCCCGCCCGCTCGCTGTCGAAGACCACGGCGCAGGAGCCGCCCGAGACGGCGAGGGGCGAGGTCTCGGGCACTTCCTCGAGCCGGATCGAGGCGGATGTCCGGCCGCCCTCGAGGCGCAGCCTGCCGACGGCCCGGAGCCTGGCGCCCGCCCGCCGGGCGTTCGCGATGCGCGACGCCGTCGCGCATCGCACGCTCTCGCGCAGGACCTCGGCGGGGAGGAGGGGCGCGCCGAGGACGGTCCGCGACAATATGCAGAGCTTGGCCGCCGCGTCGTGGCCGTCGAGGTCGGCCGAGGGGTCGGCCTCGGCCATGCCGAGCTCCTGGGCCCGGGCGATGGCCTCGTCGAGGCCAAGGCCCTCCTCCATGAGGCCGAGCACGAGGCTCGAGGTGCCGTTGAGGCAGGCCGCGATCCCGCGGATCGGGGAGCCGAGGGCGAGGGAGCGCCCGGCGTCGATGACGGGCATGCCCGCGCCGACGGTGGCGCTGCAGCGGATCCGCCTCGCGACGTCGGCGCTCCCGCCGGCCGCCTCGACCAGCTCGTCCCAGGCCGATGCCACGGGGCCCTTGCTCGCGAGGACCAGCGAGGACCCGGCGCGGAGGGCGGCGAGCGCGCGCCGCTTGGAGCCTCCTCCGTCCGCGAGTTCGGTGGGGCCGACCTCGACGAGGATCGACGGCCAGTCGCGACCGAGCGCCTCGACCAGGGCCTCGGGGCCGCGCCGGGCGGCCGGGGCCGCGCCCAGGCAGACTCCGCCCTCCTTGGCCTGCGCGAGATCGACCAGGCGGCCTTGATCCAAGCCCGCGCGGTCCAGGACGCAGCCGCTCGAGTCGGACAGGGCCACGACCCGGAAGGCGGGGCTCTCGCCCGGCGGAAGCTCGGCGAGGATGCGGACGAGGGCGCGCGCCACTCCCCCGAAACCCGCGAGCGCGATGTCGATGACTCTCTGCTTTCTTTCGATGTGCATGCCTCGTCTCCGGGGCGCATTGTATCGAGGGCGCGCTAGAACCGCAACTCGAGGGAGAGCCCGGCCTCCGCGTAGTCCGCGGCCGACCTGCGGGAGGCGCGCGCGTAGGCGACGAGTGAGGCGCCGGGCGCCGCGTCGAGGGCGGCGACGAGGGTCGCCCCCGCCGCGCCGGAGGGCCAGGAGTACGAGGCGCCCAGCGAGGCCGTGGACCGGTCCCCCGCCCAGGCCAGGGAGGCGTACGCGTTGTGCGAATCCGGAGCTCCCCGCGCCGCGGGGAAGGGCATCCCGTCGTAGAAGTACTCGGCCTGCAGGAGGAGCTTGCCTCCGCCCTCGCCGAGGGCCGCCGACCAGTCGGCGCCCAGGGCCGCCCTGTATCGCGCATCGTTCCCCTCGGAGAGGGCGCAGAGGGCCTCGCCGTAGATCCCGGCCTCGAGGTCGGCCTTGAAATCCGCTCCGAGGAGCCAGTCGCCCGTCGCCCCGTCCCTCGCGCAGAGCGCGCCCGCGTCGACGCCGAGGGCGTAGCCCGAGGCCCTGAGCGCGTAGCGGCCCTCCGCAAGCGAGGCCGACGGGAGTGATGGCGCGGCGACCGCCTCGACGGCGCCGGTCGCGCCGACCGGCGCCCGGAGGACGAGGGCGTCCGCGCCGAGCCGGAGGGCGGTCGGCCCCGAGCGGTCGTAGTCGGCGAAGAGGTCCACGGGGCTCCAGGGCGAGCCCCTCGACCAGTTGACGATGACCCGCCCGCCTTCCAGGGATGCGAAGCCGAGGTCGAGCGCGACGCCGAGCTCCCGGACGCGGGCGGCGAGAGTTTCGCCCCCGGCGGCGGCCGCCCCGGAACGCAGCAGCAGGTCCCCGACGGCGCGGGCCCGCGCGGTCGCGGCGCCCGAGCCTCCGCCTTCGGCCTCGATGCCGAGCTCGAGGCCCGTCGCCGAGCCGTAGGCGATATCGGCCGGGTCGAGGCCCCCGGTTCCCGCCCAGGACGCGTAGGCCCGCTCGCCGACCGAGCCGCCCAGCGCGAAGCCCCGCCCCTCATCGGCCGCGAGCGGCGCCGCGCCGGGGGGCGCCGCCGCGAGGATCGCGGCGATGCAGGCGGCGAGTGTCGCGGCGCGTCCCCTGCGACGGCTCATTTGGTCAGCGACGCCATCGTGAACTGCCTCGGGTCGAGCGCGACGTCGAGCTCGACCTTGTCGAGGGTGAAGACCGTCCTCGTGTCCGCGCGGAGCTTGGATTCCAGCTCCACCCGCGTCGGGTACCAGCGGCTCCCGATCTTCCGGAGGTCGAGGCAGCGCGAGGTCTTGAGGAGGCGGCCGGACTTCGCGTACATCTCCTCGCGCAAGGACACGTAGCGCTCGGCGTCGATCCACATGACGCGGCGGTCGTAGGGGGCCGCCGCCGCTCCGGGGGCGGGGGCCTTGGCGACGAGCTCGACGACGCGGCAGGGCCTGTCGCCGACGGGCTCCTCGCCCTTGAGCGAAGCCGCATAACGCGCCTTGTAGTCAGAGGACTCGAGGGCGTCCTCGTAGGAGAGGTCGGAGCCCATCATGCCCTCCTTGAGGAGGTGCCCCGAGATCTTCACCGTGTCGCGCTCGCGGGGGAACCACATCCACAGGCTCTTGTCGAGCTTGAGGTAGCGCGTGCCCCTGTCCTCGGGGTTGGTGAACTCGATGAAGGCCTTGGCCGAGCCCTCGGCCGCCGCCGTCATGGTCTTGACCCTCGTCTCGCCGCCTATCGTGATCTCCATCCTGGCCGTGTAGCGGATGGTCCTGAAGCTGGCGTTCGCGTCGAGCCGGGACAGGATCTCGTCGGCGCCGGGGGCCTGGGCGGCGACGCCGGGCGCGGAGGCCGCCGCCAGGGCGAGGGCAATCCAAATCGCATAACGCTTCATTTCATGGCTCCTGGCGCGTGTCACGCGCTCCGTATTGCGTCCACCGCCTCGATCCGCGCGGCCCCCCTGGCGGGCAGGTACGACAGCGCCGCCGAGACGGCCACGCCGAGGAGGAAGACCGCGGCGGTCCTCGCGGGCTCGATGCGGGGGTAGATGACGTTGTCCATGGGGAATTCGAGGCCGGCCATCGCGGCGGTCATGTCGAAGCCCTTCGCGTGGAGCCAGGCGGTGACGCCGAGCCCGGCGAGGACCCCCGCGGCCGAGCCCGCGGCGCCGAGCATGGTCCCCTCGGAGAGGAAGAGCGCGAGGATGCGGGGGCGCTCCATGCCCATCGACTTGAGGACGCCGATCTCGCGGCGCCGCTCGAGGGTCACCATGAGCATGATGTTGGCGATGATGAAGGCGCCGAGGAAGGCCACGACCCCGTAGAGCGCGAAGTAGACGCCCCCCGCCATCTCCACGAGCCTGGCCGCGTCCCCCATCGCGGTCCAGCTCTCGGCCGTCAATCCCGGGAGTCCCGCGGATCCCAGGGCCGACGCGATGGCCGCCGCGGCGCGGTCGGCCTCGCGGTAGTCGCCGAGCATGACGAGGACCTGGCTCGCGCCCGAGGGGAGGCCGAGGATCGCCCGCGCGTCCTCGAGGCCGACCTGGAAGAAGCTCTTGTCCATCGCGGCGACGCCCGAGCGGAAGAGGCCGGAGATCAGGAGCTTCCGGAAGCCGAGGCCGTAGTCCGCGCGTTGCGCGACGACCTTGATGTGGTCGCCGACGCCCAGGCCGAGGCCCGCGGCGAGGTCGGCGCCCACGATGGCCGTGCCGGGGGCGTCGCAGTAGGAGGAGCCGGGCAGGAGGCTCCGGTCCAGCATGAGGAGTCCGCGCTCCGCGGCCGGGTCGCCGCCCACGCAGACGGCCCCCTTCGAGCCCGTCTCCGAGGAGAGGACGACGCCGAAGCGGATCCTCTCCGTCGCGAGGGCGAGCCCGCCGGGAATGCCGGGCATCGCGCGGATGGCCTCGACGACGCGGCGCGAGTCCTTGATGGAGGCGCTCGCGGGCATGAAACGCTGCCTCGCCCTGAAGGCCTCCGTCTCCACGTTGACGTGTCCCGTGTCGTTCTTCGTGTAGTTGCGCACCATCGACTCGAGGAAGCCGTTCATGAGGCCGTCGAGGGACACGATGAGCGTCATCGAGAGGAATACCGAGACCGCGGCGAGGACGCTCCTCCGCCGGTTGCGCCCGAGGTTCCTCGTCGCCATGGTCAGTACGTTCACGGCTCCCTCCTCACGCGAACCTGAGCGCGTCGGTCGGCTCGAGCCGCGCGGCCATCCGCGCGGGGATCCTCGCCGAGGCGAGGGCGACCAGCACGCCGAAGGCGAAGCCCATCGCCATGGTGCCCGGGTTCCAGGTCCCGCGGAGCACGCCGGCGATGGGCACCGAGGCGGTCGCTATGTCGCCCATCATCCGGTCGAGATCGATGCCGTTGCGGATCAGGAAGAAGTCCGCGGCCGCCCCGATGAGGACGCCGGCCGTCGAGCCGATGAGCCCGACCGCGAGCCCCTCGAGCGTGAAGAGCCGCTTGATGTCCCGCGGCGTCATGCCGTAGGCCCGGAGCACCCCGATCTCCCTGATCCTCGCGTACACGCTCATGAGGATCGTGTTGGCGATGCCGACGGCCGCGATGAGGAGGACCACGACGATCATGACGAAGGAGAACTTGGCCTTCATGTTCCGCATCGCGAGGTAGTCCCTCGCCTGCTCGCCCAGGGGGTCCGCCCGGAGTCCGGGCAGGATGGTCCGGATCCGGGCCGCGGCCGCGTCGGCCGCCGCGAGCTCCTCGTCGAGGCTCCCGGCGCGGGGGAGGGCGACGTCGAGCTCCGTGACGAGGCCCGGCGCGTCGAGGAGCTCGCGGGCCGCGCCGAGGCCCATGTACAGCCCCGAGCGGTTGATGTCGGGCGAGGGCGTCCTCGCGAGGCCCACGATCTCGTACTCGTCGGCGTTGGTCGCCTCGCCGAGGGTGCTCGCCGAGACGAGGAGCGCGTCCCCGACGCCGAGGCCGAGCTCGGCAGCGAGCCCCGCGCCGAGGACGACCGACTTCGCCGCCCCGTCCTCGAGCCATCTCCCCTCGACGACCGAGGACGAGATCGCGAAGACCTTCCCGTCGGCGGCGGGATCCACCCCGTCGGCGATCACCGGGATCTCGTCGCGGTAGTTCGAGAGCCGCGCGACGAAGCGGAGCCGCGGGGCCGCCGCGTAGCCCGCCGCGGCGAGATCGCCCAACGCGCGCTCGGGCGCCGGGATCCCCTTGTCGAGGGGCGTCATCTCGAGGTCCTCGACGTAGGCCGGCGTCCGGAGCTTGGCCGCCGCGGCCGAGTAGGACTCCATGTTGTCGATGGTGATCCGGTCCATGCCCGAGAGCATGGAGTCGAAGAGTATGAAGCAGGCGATGCCGAAGGTCATGACGACCGCGGTGATGACCGTCCGCCTCCGGTGGCGCAGCGTGTTCCGCAGCGCGATCCTCCACAGTGCGCCCATGGTCACTTCCTCTCGTCGCCCGTCACCTTGCCGTCGCGGATCGTGACGATCCTGCGGGCGTGCTGCATGACGAGGCGGTCGTGGGTGGAGAATACGAAGGTCGTGCCGCGCCCCGCGTTCATGGAGCGCATGAGCTCGACGATCTCCTCCGCCGTATGGGAGTCGAGGTTGGCGGTCGGCTCGTCCGCGAGGACCACGAGGGGCTCCTTCACGAGGGCCCGCGCGATGGCGACGCGCTGCTCCTGGCCGCCGGAGAGCTCGCGGGGGTAGCGGCCCTCGCGGCCGGAGAGGCCCACCGCCGCGATCATCGCGTCGGCGCGCTTCCGGATCTCGGCGGGCGCGAGGCGCCGCTCGATCACGAGGGGCAGCTCGACGTTCTCCCTCACCGTCAGCACCGGGATGAGGTTGTAGGACTGGAAGACGAAGCTGATGCGCTCGCGGCGGTAGGCCGAGAGGGCCTTCTCGCCCGAGGCGCGGAGCTCCTCGCCGCCGTAGACCATGCGTCCCCCCGTCGGCGAGTCGAGGCAGCCGAGGATGTTGAGGAGGGTCGTCTTGCCCGAGCCCGAGGGGCCGACCACCGCGAGGAACTCGCCGGCCTCGACGTCGAGGTCGATGCCGTCCAAGGCGCGCACCTCGTCCTCCCCCTTGCGATAGACGCGGCTCACGTTCTCCAGATGCAGGACCGCCATGTTCACTCCTTGCGCGGGTTCTCGCCCGC